>DASRTD010000172.1:0-4340 GCA_035656115.1 Mucilaginibacter sp. | reverse complement strand
CAATTTATAAAAAAAAACTTACGGTTGGCCGAACGCAAGCAAACACATAATTTACGGTCTATTTGGAGCGCCATACATTACCTGGTGAAAACTGGATACCATTGGCGGATGCTCCCCTTAAACTTGGCAAATGGCAGTTAGTTTATTACCATTATAAGAAATTATTGAACAAAATTTAAATAGGCTCTAAAATTGATACAAAATAATTGCGTTAATGTTGTGTTATGAAGAAATTTACCCCGGTAGTTAGTTTACTGTTGATTTTTTTAATACCGTGCTGTGTGTCGGCTTAACGAGATTCAGTGCTTCTCAGGCAAATTGCACAAATAGTTAAACCAGCCAAACATGATTGACTGGTGCTTTCGGGGAAATTTTAAAAACATTTGGTATTGAGGATCAATTAACATTTAAAACCGATTAAAGGTCCTCCAGCCAAGCTGGCAGGGAGGAATAGGGATGAGCTGATGGTAAAAAGAACCTGCTATTTATTTGTATTTGATGGTTTTGCGGATTGGGAGCCGGCGCATATCACTACGACGCTTTCAAAGTATTCGGACTTTGAGATCAAAACCTTTTCGGTTGATGGCAAAGCAGTGCGTTCGATGGGCAACCTGAACGTTCAGCCGGATATGGGTTTAAGTGAGGCCGAAGGCTACAAATTCGACCTGCTGCTGCTTCCTGGTGGGACAGTTTGGGAGGAAAACGGGAACACGGAGATAACGTCGCTGATCCTGCGCTGCTTTGATGACAAAACCACTATCGCGGCTATCTGCGGCGCTACGCTTTCGCTGGCCCGCGCTGGGATATTTGATAAAGTTAAGCATACTAGCAACGGCCTGGAATATCTGAAAAGTCAGTGCCCGGCGTATACCAACGAACAAGCTTATCTAAACCAACCAGCCGTGAGCGACCAGAACGTTATTACCGCCAACGGCGCCGCCATGCTCGAATTTTCTCATGCCGTTTTTGAGCATTTCAAAGCATTCCCCGAAAAGGATCTGGCCTTCTGGTTCAGGCTTTATAAATCGGCGGGGATGGAGTATTAATGTTTGGTATTTTTGTTCCAGCAAAGGCTGAACTGGCGGCCATTTAAAAAACGATTGAATTAAGCGGATATATACAAAAATGAATATATACCAATTTGTATACATAAAAGCGCTGTTAAATTGTTGAAGACGTTGTAAGAGTTGTAATTCATAATATTTATTTCCTAAATTTTAAACAGGCTCTTAGGTCATAGCTCTATTCCATGTCCCATTGCAAGTAAAATCATTGGCTTCCCTGTTAGATCAAGCGGTATTAAGTAATCGAAGACAAATTTAAAACGGAATATTTTTTCCTGCCATTGAGTTTGAATGTGAACGTGAGTTCGTTGCATTGCCGTGAGCCTTTATTGGAGGGTTGTGCTTTTATTTTAATATCATCTCCATTTTTATGTTTGCTCTTTCATTATGAAAATCAGTTTTGGGTATAATCTGGAATCCGAATTTAGAATACATTCTTACTGCTATTTTTAAATCAGTGTTTGAATACAAAATAAGCCTGTCTATTCTCATGTCTTTAGCTTTTTTAATGGCATACTCCATAAGTTTTCTGCCAATCCCAAGGTTTTGATATTTTTCTGTAACTGCCATTTTCGCTATCTCATAAGTATATTCATCAACCTTGATTATTGCAAAGGTTCCAACAATGTCATTGTCAACTTTTGCAAAGTTGATATACCCACCTTTTTCAATTATTGATTCTTCCGGATTTGTTAGAATAAACTCATCTGATTGTAAAACAGTAAAATATTTTTCAAGCCACTCAATATTTAATTTCTTAAAGTACTCCTTTAAGTCATTCGAAAAATCAATGATCTCAATTGTTCCCATCCTATTGCATTTTTCATTAAAACTTACATATCGATAGTCAATTCGTTACCTGTCAGCGGGTACGAGTTGCTTCTTTTGGCTTGCGCTGCACCTCGCGCCTGAATGGGGGATTTCATTCTTCAATTGCACCACCGATTTTTTTCAAATAGGCCCTGAACGAAAGCCCGGATCAGTTTTCTTTAAATCAAGGAACTTGTCAAATCCAAATTGTTGATACAGGTTTTTACCTTGTTTTATTTGATCTGCCTGCTTTCGTTCCTTTTCTGATAGTTCAGCAGCTGTATCTAAAATAGTTTTCAAATATTGCTGATGAACAAAAGTTACTCCATCCTCGTCCGCAAAAACATAATCATCACCTGTAACTATTTCATCCCCAACCTGGTGCCATCTGGCAGGATTTGTCGGCAGCAGTGAGACGTTATGAATTGTGGAATACTCATCAAAAAAAGTCGACCAACCTGACCCGTCGCGTGGAGCCATCGTCCATAGTAAAAATATAAGTGGTCCCCGGTGCCGCATACCGCAGATTGGGTATTTCGGAATCTAGCCAGGTCTGAACCGACTTTTGGTTGATTTGTGTAATCCTATCGCCTATTTTGAAGCCCGCTGCTTTCGCCGGACTGCCGGGAGAAACGAATTTAACTTCGAGGCCCGAATCATCTTTGATAAAGACCATGCCTAATCTATCTTTGACGAATGGGATGTTGCCGGCGGCGGCATAAGGCGCGGCATAGAGCATATCGTGGGAATAGTCGACGATCAGCCGAAAACGGGATAATACAACTATGCCTATATTACCTGCAATTAAGTCAGAGTTCGATCCTCTTATTGAATCGGGGATGAATGCCGCCGGTAACTGTAAAAAGTCTATACCTGCAAATCGGGCCCGGCTCATCGACGCCACGGGCTCGATGGGAAACGGACCGGCGCCGCCCCCGCCCTGCCTTAGAGAAGTGGGCCGGTTGTCTAATAGTTTGTGAGCCTGGTAGAAGGCCTGATACAACAACAGCGGCGCAGAATTACCCAATCCAAGCTCAAACTGGGCAGATGAGGACCCTTCGACCGAAACGGGAACTGTACGATGGTCCAGTGTCCTGATCAGCGGAACTTTCGCTGCGCCAGCAGGTATGGTAAGGCTTGCAGGATTACGAAAGGCTATACGATGGTGAGCGAAGTCGATATCTACCGCCAATTGGTTAAATAAATCGTCTCCTAACACGAATGACACCGGATGTCCGATGCTTTTGGAGAATGGCGCTAAATTGACGGTTGAGGCTTTGATATCCGTCATGGTCAGGTTGGCAAATTGGATTTGTACAGCAACAGCGCCTTCGGGCATGGCGCTCGCTACGGGCCGAAGTCCGATCGCAGCGGCGAATTCTTTATCGACGGAGGTTGAGGCACCGTTGGCAAGCGTAATTAGGGTCTCCTGCCCATTAATTTTGGCCGGAATAAAAATGCGGTTATCGTTGTAAAATTCAAAGTTCATCCAGCCCGTCGATGACACTCCGCTGCTGAAGATAATTTTTGAAGTATTTTTAACCAACTGCCCTTTTGTAAGCAGTGCCGGGATTAAAAAAACAATAAAAAGATTTTTTTTCATACTATTAAAATTGGTTTGTAAAATATCTTATAACTGATAAAAAGGGATTGTTGACTGAACCACTGCTGCCTGCAATTATTTTTTAATTGATAGCATCTGATCAACTACATAACTCGGTAATCGCTGACTCCAGCTGGCTCAACGGGAAGTTGCCCCTCTTGTCGTTGTTGATCTGTGACATTTATGCCGCCCTGCCGCATATCGATCAGGTTAATGAGGTTAGAGATATATTCCAATTCACAGGTAATAATTTCATCAATCTACTGGATACAATCATTGTTTCGGACGGTATATACAATATAAACGACCTTCCAGCCGTCGGCAGTTCTCATCAACTCAAAAGCATTAACACCGCAATGGCTAAATTGATCGCCGAGATAAAATTTGTAAGGCGTCCAAACGCAGGCCAGGCTGCCGTCAATTTTTATACCATTATAAACAATCCTTTCATCGAAAACCTGCGAATGCGGTGTGCCAATTTGCTTTACCAAATCATCCGCGGTTTTAGTAGACAATTTAGCTACTCCGTTTTTGTCATTTGAAATGCTTTGTAATATCGAGCCTTTTGAGAAAACAGATCTTAACAAAGTGCTGTCGCCCTTACGCATGGCATCGAAAAAGGTGTTCATAGTTTGTTTGATGGCAGCAGTGTCCGAACTCCCCTGGATGTTTTGTGCAGTACTCATTTTTGAAAAAATAAGTACTGCAATAATGGTGAATACTTTTTTCATTTGATTTTTTGTTTTAATGGTTAATTTATAACTGAGATTTTAATAAAGTCAACTGGCCCAGCAAACGGGTTTGGATAACAGTCTGTTCGGCTGTGGCCATTCCGGCAATGGCCAAATTGAGCGTCGCTATTT
>DASRTD010000171.1:0-7176 GCA_035656115.1 Mucilaginibacter sp. | reverse complement strand
CCGGTTTTAGGATAAGAACCGTATGCCGGGCAAAGTTTATTTGAACAAGAAGAAATGGCGCCTAATGCTACCAGGAAAACTGCTATGTAAATTATTTTTTTCATCGTCGCTTTTATAAACGGGTTAAACGGAATTTAATTGTTTAATGTTTCCGCAAGCGCTGCCATTTTTATGGCAGTTACCGCCGCCTCGACACCTTTGTTACCATGCTTGCCCCCGGCCCTGTCAATGGCCTGCTGCTGGTTGTCCGTTGTTAATACCCCAAATATAACAGGTTTTGAATATTTTACAGCAACATTTGCTATACCGTTTGCCACGGCGTTGCAAATAAAATCAAAATGCCGGGTTTCGCCCTGTATCACGCAGCCAAGGCAAATCACGGCATCTAATTTACTGTTATTTAATAAAATATCAGCGCCTGAGGTTAATTCAAAACTTCCCGGCACTGAATAAGTGAAAATATGATCAGGTAATGCGCCATGGTCGATAAGGCTTTCATAAGCTCCCTGGTATAAGGCATTGGTGATTTCAGCATTCCATTCGGCTACTACAATGCCGAACCGATAAACTGCGGCTGATGGGATGTCAGTGTTGCTGAAATCAGAGAGGTTTTTGAGTTGAGTCGACATATTTACGATTTCATTTAGAAAGTAACCGGTCTAAAATTATCTCTTTAAAACGTAAAACGTAAATCGTAATTCTAAAATATTATAGCTTCGCTTCTACCCGCGCAATATACTCGTCGATGTTTTGCGCCTGCTGGGTTTCGGGATATTCAGTCTTTATCCTTTTATAAACATCGTCAGCCGACTGGAATTCATTCTTCGCTTCATATACCAGGCCGAGTTTCTTCAGATATATCGGCGTTAAAAACTTATTGCTGGCCTTATCAGCGGCTTTTTTGAAATAAGTTTCGGCTTTGTCGTAATCTTTTAATTCTACATAAGCATCGGCGGTGCCGCCGAGGGCTTCGGCCGCGAGCATATTGTCGTCGGCCCGGTAATTGGTCAGGTTGTCGATCGCCTTCTGAAACTGTCCTTTATTTAAATAGGCTATGCCTAAATAGTAATAAGCCAGGTTAGCTGCTTTCGTATTGCTGTACTGGTCGATAATTTTTGCAAAGCCGGGGTAACCCGCATCGCCGTTAATGGCTTTATCCCAGTCTTTTTTGCTAAAAAAATCCTGCGCCACATACATCTGGTTAGTTGCAGTGGTTTCGCGCGGAGCAAGGTATAATTTCTGATAACCGATATAAACAAGCACCATCAGCACGATGGCCGCACCTATAAAACTTAAACTTTTTTGGTTTTCGCGCACAAACTTACCAGTCTGCCCAAAATCTTTAGTGCCGCTTACAACCTTGGTATCCGGGTGGGTTTTTGACATTTCTATTCTAAAATTAAGTTTGCAAAAATACGGTTTTCAAATTTGTAAGCAAGAGGTAATTTTTTATTTAGTCCGAAAGTCCGGAAAGTCGGAAAAGTCCGGAAGACAAGAGCGGCTTCTATTCTGATTTGCACACTAATTAATGACAGACGACAGCTTTTTAATCTTCCGGACTTTTCCGACTTTCCGGACTTTCGGACTAAAAGAAGTACTTTTGAATCCATGTTCCTCCAGCAGTTATCTGTCATCAATTTTAAAAACTATGTCGAAGCCGGTGTAAACTTCAGCGACGGCGTAAATGTTTTCACCGGGAACAACGGCGCAGGCAAAACCAATCTGCTGGATGCCATACATTACTTGTCGCTTTGCAAAAGCTACTTTAACCCCATCGACAGCCAACAAATAAAACAAGGAGCTGACTTTTTTATAATTACCGGCAACTTCAGTAAAAACGGGAGCACCGAGACAGTGGCGTGCTCGGTCAAACGAAATCAAAAGAAACAGTTTAAGCGGAATAAGAAAGACTATCAGCGTTTGGCCGATCACATCGGACTCTTCCCACTGGTGATGGTGTCGCCATACGACATCAGTATTATCATCGAAGGCAGCGAGGAGCGGCGCAAGTTTATCGACAACGTCATCTCTCAAACAGATAATTCCTACCTGGATGAATTGATCACTTACAATAAAGTATTGATCAACCGTAATGCGCTGCTCAAACAAATTGCGGATACCGGCCATTACGACCCCAACCTAATGGAGGTATATGATGAGCAGCTAATTTCATCAGGCGCTAAAATATTTGAGAAACGTAAAGCATTTATGGAAAGCTTTACCGGTATATTTGATCAACACTATGGCTTTTTGAGCGACAATGCCGAACAGGTTGAACTAAGCTACGAGTCGCAATTATTGAGTGAAGATTTTGCGGCGCTGCTTAAAAAGAATTTGGAACGGGACAGGGTTTTGGAGCGGACCTCGGCAGGGATACATAAGGACGATCTTTTGTTTACCATCCATGGTATGCCCATGAAAAAATTTGGATCGCAAGGTCAGCAAAAATCGTTTTTAATAGCGCTAAAGCTTGCACAATACAGTTTTTTATACCAGCAAAACGGCTTTAAGCCCATTTTGTTGCTCGACGATATTTTTGACAAATTGGACGACCAGCGTGTTACAAAACTGATGCAAATGATATCCAATCATGATTTTGGCCAGGTGTTTATTACCGACACCAGTGTAAATCGTGTTAAATCGATATTTAGGGAGATCGGCGTTGAAATAGCTTTATTTAAAGTAAAGGGGGGCGAAATAGATGCGTAAAACCAACGACAAGTTTTTGAAGGAAGCCATTGAGCAGATGATGCAGGTTTACAAGATCAAGCGCCGGTTTGATGAAACCGGGGTGATGGCGCATTGGCCCGACCTGGTGGGCAAATACGTAGCCAACCGGACTAAAGAAATTTTTATCAGCAACAAAAGACTATTTGTGCGGATAGAATCGTCGGTGGTAAAAAACGAACTGATGCTGATGCGGAACGAAATCATCAACAAAATAAACGAAGAAGCGAAGGATATACTGGTGGAGGAAATTATTTTTCTTTAGTAAAGCGCGGGAAGAAGGCCCTGAAGTTCAAATCGTCGCTCATGCGCGAAAAAGCGAGGATTAAAATCCCCGGGAGTATAAACACCAATTGTGCCTCGGGATGTGTGCGGTAAAGCAAAACTGTTCCTGAAACCAATACAATGATCAGTAAGGTATACAAAATATATTTCAGCAGCAGTTTCATGATATGCTCTTTAGTATCTGTTTGATAGCCGGTTAATACAAATCTCAACTTGTGTTAACTTTATAAAAATATGTACTTCTTTTCGAAATTCAAAAAAAAATAAATACGACGGTGGATGTATTTGTTAACATATCCACCGCCGGTTGAAAAAATTAAAATTTTTCAAGGCTGGAGAAGAAGAAATCCCCCTCGATCTTCGCATTCTCGTCCGAGTCGGAACCATGTATGGCATTAGCGCCGATTGACTGCGCGTAAAGGTTACGAATAGTACCTTTTTCCGCTTTTGCAGGATCAGTAGCGCCGATCAGCTTTCGAAAATCTTCCACAGCATTATCTCTTTCCAATATGGCTGCAACAATCGGGCCGGACGACATGAAATCAACCAGTTCGCCATAAAATGGGCGTTCTTTGTGCACTTCGTAAAACTGGCCGGCCTTTTCTTTGGTGAGCGCGAGGTATTTCATGGCCACTATTTTAAAGCCGCCTTTAATAATCTGATCTAAAATTGCACCTGTATGCCCGTTGGCTACGGCGTCAGGTTTAATCATGGTAAACGTTCTGGTATTGCTCATTAGCTATATTTATTTTGTGTAGTTTTTTGCGTAGTTGTCAATATAGTGAGGCGTCTCGGTAACGAAACAACGGGGAAAACTGCCCGGCGAGTCCCCGCCTTAAATTGCCGGCAAAAGTAGCTTTTTACAATTAAAACCTAAAGGCTTTAACATTAATTAACACGCTCTATTTAATTTATTTATTTAACTTTGCAGCTCTTTTTTAAAATTGATGTTAGATAAAGCCTCGCTTGCCGGACTTTTAGCGCAACCGAAAAGAATAGTAATTACTACTCACCACAAACCCGACGGCGATGCCATCGGTTCGTCGCTGGGCATGTATAACTACCTGGTACAGCAAGGGCATCACGTAAGCGTAATAACGCCTACCGATTATCCCTATTACTTTAACTGGATGCCGGGAAACGACGAGGTTATTATCTATACGGAACATAAAGAGGAATCGGCCAAACTGATCGGCGCCGCCGACCTTATATTTTGTCTTGATTTTAATGCGCTGAGCCGGATAAACGAAATGGGTGAATTGGTGCGGAAAAGTGCTGCGATGAAAATATTGATCGATCATCACCTTGAACCAGAAGGATTTGATGACTACCGGCACTGGGACATAAATGCCTGTGCTACCGCCCAGTTGGTTTATACATTTATTGCAAACGAACTTGGCAATAAGCAGTTGGTGAACAAAGATGTGGCTACCTGTTTATATGTGGGCATCATGACGGATTCAGCATCCTTCTGCCTGCCCAACACGACATCGGACGTACACCGGATAACGGCCGAATTGATTGATGCCGGCGCGGTGAACTGGCAGATATACGACCTCGTTTATAATAATAATTCGGAGAACAGGTTAAGGTTTTTGGGCCTGTGCATATCTGAGCGGCTGGAGATATTGCCTGAGTTTAATACGGCGATCATAACCGTTGATAAATATGACCTGGCCAAATACGAAATAAAAACCGGCGAAACCGAAGGCATCGTAAATTATGCGCTTTCGATAGGGGGCGTTCGTTTGGCTGCCTTCATTGTGGAACGGACGGACCAAATAAAGCTATCACTGCGCTCAAAAGGCGAAGTACCGGCTAATGATATTTGCCGAAGGTATTTCAACGGCGGAGGCCACTATAATGCTGCCGGCGGACAATCAACCGATAGTCTTGAACATGTAGTAAATCAATTTAAATCAATATTACCGGAATACAAAAAACTATTAATAAAGTAAAAATGAAAAGAAAACTGATGTTTTTGGCGCTTGCAGCAATGGGATTGGCAAGCTGTAATGGCGGATTTAAAAAAGCGCCGGGCGGACTGCTGTATGATATTGTTGTAGATAAAGCCGGCCCAAGTATACAACCAGGTGATTTTGTGAGTTTGAACATCACCTTAAAAAATGACGCCGATTCGGTTCTCTTTAGTACGTATGACCAGGGATCTCCGTTCATGCGGGTGATGCAGAAGCCACAGCAGGCAAGTGACGTTTTTTCAGGCTTCCTTTATCTGAGCGAAGGCGACAGCGCTGTCATTAAAACAAACATCGATTCGTTGTACAAAGCTGGTGCAAGACCGGCGGGTTTAAAGGGCAAATACCAAATTTTCACGGTAAAGGTTGAAAAAGTTATCCAGAAAGGCCACCTTGACGAAAAGGTTTTTGAAGGCCGCGTGCAGGACTTTTATAGCAAAACCATGGACGCTATAAAAAAGAAGGCACAAGCTGCTGAACCGGGCAAAATAAAAAAATACATTGCCGACAATAACCTCAAGGTAACCACCACGGCTGATGGCCTTAACTACCAGGTTACCAAAATGGGGACCGGCGAAAAACCCGCAAACGGCGATACCGTGGCGGTATACTACGTAGGTAAATTTGTTGACGGGAAGGTTTTCGACACAAATATAAAGGAGGAAGCAAAAAAGGCGAATATTCCGGTAAACCCTATGAGTCCCTATAAACCTATCCGTTTCCCGTTAGGTGTTCAAGGTATGATAAAAGGATGGAACGAAGTTTTAGCATTGTTGCCAAATGGCTCAAAAGCAACGTTTGTGCTCCCCTCATCATTGGGTTATGGCGATAATGGCTACCAACGGATCGGCCCTTTTACCCCGCTTGTATTTGAAATCGAGCTGGTTGATGTTGTTCATCCGAACCCGAATGCGCCAAAACCTACTGTTCCGGCTATGCCCGGCCAGCCAACGCAGGCCACGCCAGCTCCGGTAAAAAAATAATATTGTTTAAATATTGGCCTTCCGGTAACGAGAGGGCCTTTTTTTATTTACGATGAAGTACATTTTAGTCATATTAGCATTAGCCTTTGCTGTTAGTGCTAAAGCCCAAAACGAAATACAGCACACACCTGGTGGTGCATCATACCGGTTATTTACACACAATACCGGTGAAAAAATAAAGGTGAATGATGTAGTAACTTTCCAGTTCATTCAGAAGACGGACAAGGACTCGGTTTTGATCAGTTCATACGGCACCGGAAATGAGGGGAAAACACAGTGTAAGCCAACTGATACGCTAAGGGATTATGTCGAGCGGAATTTGATGCAGGTATTCCCTTTACTGGCATTGCATGATAGTGTTGAGGTAAGGGTGCCGACAGATTCGATATTTAAAATGATCGAAACCCAGCGCCCTCCGTTTTTGCCAAAAGGGAGTAGCCTGGTATTTGTTTTAAAAATTGACCGCATACAATCGTTATCTGACGCTATGGCCGAGAGGGACGCGGAGATAGCGAAGGCCAAAGCCGACGAAGAGAAAGTAAAAGCTGAAGAGCCAATTGACGCAGCAAAATACATAGCCGCCCACAAGTTAGTCCTGAAAACCACTCCTTCAGGATTAAAATACGTGATCACCAAAACATCGTTAAAAACAAAACCTTTGAAAGGCGACACGATCCAGGTAAACTATGTTGGCAGGAATCTTCAGGATAAAGTTTTCGACACCAGTATCGAGGCCGTGGCCAAGGCTGCAAATTTAAATCAGCCCGGCCGCACTTATGAGCCCATCCAGTTTGTAGTAGGAGTAGACAACATAATCCCTGGCTGGGTTGAAGGCTTGCAGTTGGTTGGCGAAGGAGGAAAAGCAACGCTGGTTATCCCATCCGCTTTGGGCTACGGTGCACAAGGCGCTGGCGAGGATATCAAACCCTACAGCACGCTCGTTTTTGATGTGGAGCTGGTAAAAATAAAACCGATAAAACACCCTGTTACACCCAAACCCGCAACGAAAAAGCCGGTTCACAAAAAGCCTGTAACACATAGCTAACAAAAGCCCTCCGGAAAATCGAGGGCACTGAAAAAGTCCCTCATAAGTAAGGGGGCAAAAAAAGGAGTGGAAAGCTTAGGTTTTCTGCTCCTTTTTCGTTATCTTAAAGTCGAATTAGAACTGCTTTAAGATGTTAGCTCAACAGCAAAAAATTCAATTC
>DASRTD010000170.1:0-58768 GCA_035656115.1 Mucilaginibacter sp. | reverse complement strand
ATTATATGGGCATACGGAAGATTGGCGCGGGCATCATTAGGCTTGGCCCCGGCGTACCGTCGATGCAATGGGAAACCATTTTAAGGCTGAAGCCATCGGCTATCGTCGCGGTGCCATCTTTCATCCTTAAACTGATTCAATATGCAAAGGATACTGGTATCGAGATCAATAAAACTTCGGTCAAAAAAGCCATTTGCATTGGAGAAAACATACGAAATACCGATTTTTCGCTGAATATTTTGGGCAGGAAGATCACCGAGGGCTGGAATATTAAATTATACTCCACCTACGCTTCTACGGAAATGCAAACCGCGTTTACAGAATGTGGCGAGGGCCGTGGTGGCCATTACCAGCCGGACCTGTTGATTGTGGAATTGCTGGACGAAAACAACGAACCGGTTGGGCCAAACACGCCCGGTGAAATAACCATTACCACGCTCGGCGTAGAAGGCATGCCATTATTGCGCTACAAAACGGGAGACATTTGCATGTATGATGACGAGCCCTGCGCCTGCGGACGTACCACACTGCGCCTAACCCCGCTGATGGGCCGCAAGAAGCAGATGATCAAGTTCAAGGGTACCACCCTCTACCCTCCTGCCCTGTTCGACTTGCTGAATGAGATGGATGAGGTGCTTGATTTTGTGATAGAGGTTTATGCCAACGAGATCGGCCTCGACCAGGTGCTGCTGCATTTAGTCCCGTCTGAAGAAAGCGAAGAATGCGATCATCGCATCCGTGCCTATTTGCAGGCCAGGCTGCGTGTCAGTCCGCAGATCAGGTATTTATCTGCCGAAAGCATATTAAAAATGCAGTTTAACGAAGCGAGTCGGAAACCCATAAAATTTATTGACAGGCGGTCGTAATATGGCCGAAAGACCAGTGGAAATCTACCCATCCGCATTAGCGGCAACCTTGAACAACGCACAATGAACAAAAAAGTCTTAGCCATTTACTACACGCAATCCGGGCAGATGACGGAGATCATGTCCTCGCTTACGACCCCACTTGTTGAGGCAGGGGTTCTTGTGGAATATGTCCGGATAAAACCGGTTGAAGACTTTCAATTTCCCTGGACCGGCCGGAGCTTTTTTTCGGTGATGCCGGACTGCGTACTGGGCGTTCCCAGAGCTATTGAGGAGCCATTGTTCGGACAAGAGAAATACGATCTTGTGATTTTAGGGTATCAGCCCTGGTTTTTATCTCCCAGCATACCATCGAACTCACTATTACAAAACCAAAAGTTCAAAAAACTGATTGCCGGCGCTGCGGTCGTGACGATCAGCGAAGCCAGGAACATGTGGATAAACGCCTATGTGCGCATTCGTAAAATGCTGGCTGACTCGGGCGCAAAACAGGTGGGCAATATTGCCTTGTTCGACCGGCACCCCAACCCGGTGAGCTTTGTCACCATCTTTTACTGGATGCTCACGGGGAAGAAAGAAAAGTACCTGAATATCTTCCCAAAACCCGGTGTGGGTGAAAAAGACATCCTTGGTGTCGATAAATTTGGTAAGATAGTTGCGGAAAATTTAGCATCCGGTACCTGGGGCGATTTGCAGGATAAACTATTAGCTCAAAAAGCCGTCGAAATAAAATATCCGCTGATGTTTATCGAGGCAAGGGCAAAACCAATATTTAATGCATGGGCAAAGATCATATCGAAACGAAAAAACAAAACGCCATGGCTGGCTGCGTTTAAGTATTACCTTTTCGCCGCGCTATTTTTAGGTGCGCCGATATTGCTTACCTTAGACGCCGTATTTCTGCGGCCGTTTTCATCCAAACGGATAGCGGCAAAAAAATTGGGTTACATGAAGATAAATAACTGATTATAAAATATGTCTGAAAATAAAGTTTATATTAACCGTACCTCACACTATTTCCCGAATGAACCTGTTTCAAACGACGAAATGGAAGAATACCTGGGGTATATTAATAACAAACCTTCCAAATCAAAAAAGATCGTGCTGCGCAATAATGGCATCACCAACCGCTATTACGCGCTCGATAAAAATCATAAGTCCACTCATACTAATGCCGAGATGACCGCTAACGCGGTGCGGGCCTTGCTTGACAATGATCCTGCTAAATTAGATCAAGTAGAATTGCTTTCCTGCGGGACTTCCTCTCCCGATCAGATGATGCCCAGCCATGGCGTAATGACCCACGGCTGGCTGCCAGAAACGGGCGGCATCGAGGTGGTGTCGCCTGCCGGTGTTTGCTGCGCAGGGATGCATGCACTGAAATATGCCTACCTGGCTATTAAGGCCGGAGAGATCAAAACAGCCGTTGCCACCGGATCGGAAAGGTTTTCGGGTTTGCTGGTTTCAGATGTTTTTGAAGAAGAGGCACAAAAACTGGCCGAGATGGATGAAAACCCGTTTATAGCTTTCCAAAAGGATTTTTTAAGGTGGATGCTATCCGATGGCGCATCGGCTTTTTTGATGAGCAATGAGCCGAATAAAGATGGCATCAGCCTGCGGCTGGATTGGGTGGAAGGCGTTTCCTACGCCAACGAGATGAAAACCTGCATGTATATGGGTGGCGAAAAGATGGAAGATGGTTCCCTGAAGGGCTTTATGAATTATACGCCCGAGGAGATCATGAACCGGTCGGTGTTCAGCATAAAGCAGGATATTACCCTACTAAGCGATAACATTGTACCGCTTGGCGGGAAAAAGATCAAAGAGATATTTGAAAAAAAGGGCCTTACCGTAGCGGACATCGACTACTTTTTGCCGCATATCTCCAGCGATTTTTTCCGGCCGAGGATTTATGATATGATCGAGGAAAATGGCGGCGGTATTCCTTATGAAAAATGGTTTATTAACCTGTATACGGTAGGTAACGTCGGCGCGGCGTCCGTTTATTTGATGGTTGATGAATTATTTAACAGCGGCCGGCTTAAAAAGGGTGAAAGAATATTGCTGCTGGTACCGGAGAGCGCCAGGTTTTCGTATATGTATGCGATGCTGACGGTGGTGTAGAAAACAAATACCAAAGCGGTGGCCCCGTGCGACTCCCCTCTTGAGAGGGGTGGAGGGGTGTGTCATTAGTGATAGTTGAACCCCAGAAATGAAAAAAGACGAAGTTCCACAGGATTTAGGTGCGCTTGGTAAAATAACCAAAGAACTTTGCTACGCGACCGATAGCTCGGGCAAATATGTGGCAGAGCAGAGCAGCGGCTGGGACGTAAAATCAAAAGCGTTGGACGTGGCCTGGGAAGATATTCAAAAGCGGATCTCGGCCGCAAAACAAAAGGTATTAAATGGTGAGGCCAGCCCACTGCTGTTTTTTATGGAATACCGCCTGATGGATACCGGGATACTGGCCGGGTATACAGGCTTTTGGCAATGGCAGGTAAAACGTCACCTAAAACCGGGTTTATTTAAACATTTATCGACGCAAAAATTACAAAAATACGCCGATGCCTTTAATGTAAAGGTTGACGACCTAAAAACAATGACCGTTAATGAAGATTGATTTCGAGCACCACCAGGGCGCACATTGTGAATCGGGCGTAACCACTAATTTATTGCGAAAAAGTTCGGGCGGTAAGATCACCGAGCCGCTGGCATTTGGCATTGGGGCGGGTTTGTTTTTTGCGTACATCCCTTTCATCAAAATAAACAACGGCCCGGCTATTGCGTTCAGGACCTTGCCGGGCGATATTTTTAACCGGACATGTAAATCACTGGGGATTCCCGTGGCACGCAAAAAATTCAGCTCGAAAGACAAAGCGGAAAAATATTTGATAGACCGTTTGAATGAAGGCATACCCGTGGGCTGCCAGGTTGGCGTGTACTACCTCCCCTATTTCCCGCGTGAGTACCGCTTTCATTTTAACGCGCACAACATCGTAGTGTTTGATAAAGTTGACGATAACTACCTGGTGAGCGACCCGATAATGGAGACGACCAGCGTTTTAAGCAGCTATGAACTGGAGCGCGTGCGGTTTGCAAAAGGTGCGCTGGCGCCAAAGGGCCACGTGTATTACCCGGCAAAAAACGTAATGATAACGCATGAAACGATCAGGACGGCCATAAAAAATGGGATAAAAAAGAATGTGTACAACATGCTTTACATTCCCGGTAATTTTGCGGGCGTAGCGGGCATAAAAAATACCGGCAACAAAATTAAAAAATGGCGGGACAAGCTTGGGCTCGAAAAAGCAGGTTCATACCTGGCGCAGATGGTGCGCATGCAGGAAGAAATTGGTACGGGCGGCGGTGGCTTTCGTTATATTTATGCAGCGTTTTTGCAGGAGGCTGACGCCTATTTGCCTGGCAACCAATTGCAGGAAATATCGGTAACTTTTACCGAAGCCGGCGATATGTGGCGCGAAGCCGCGATACACGCGGCCGGCATTTATAAGGGCCGGCTGGGCAGCCAGGAAGATTTTAATAAAATGGGCGATTACCTGCTGGAAATTGCAGAGGTCGAAAAACGGGCTTTTAAAACATTAAAAGGAATAAAGTGGTAATAGCAAATCCGCCGGCCGTAAGTATTGAGGGGCTCGATTTCCGGTATCCGGGAAGCGATGCGGCTTTGCTGACGAATGTAAGCCTTACCATTGGCAAAGGAGAAAGTTTTGGACTGTTTGGGCCAAACGGAGCCGGCAAAACCACGCTGATGAATTTAATGACCGGAGTGCTTAACGCGAATGCAGGCCATGTAAAGATACTTGGGCACCCGATGGGTACCACCAGCAAAAAAGTGAACCGCCTTTTTGGCTTTGTACCACAGGACCTTTCTTTTTACTACGAACTAAGTCCCATTGAAAATATGGAATTTTACGGCGCCTGGGCTGGTTTGGACCGTAAAAGAATAAAAAAACGAACCGCCGAGCTATTGCATATTTTAGGTCTGGAAGACGTTAAAAAAAAGCAGGTAAGCAAATTCTCCGGAGGGATGAAACGGAGGGTTAACCTGGCGATCGGCGTGATCCATAACCCGTTGGTGCTCTTTTTGGACGAGCCGACCGTCGGTGTTGATGTACAAACACGCCACGCTATCATCAGTTATCTTAAAGAGCTTAACGAAAACGGCACTACCCTTATTTATACTTCGCACCAGTTAAGTGAGGCAGAGGCTTTGTGCCGCGATATTGCATTGATAGATAGTGGGAAGATCGTTGCTGAAGGCACGCTGGATGAGCTAAGCAAGAAACATAAAAAAAGGAACCTCGAGGAGTTGTTCTTAAGTTTAACCGGTAAAGATTTCAGGGACTGATGTATAAACTTTGGATCACCATAAAAAAAGACGCAAAAATTTTGCTGCGCGACAGAACGGGCATTTCGCTGATGTTTGTGATGCCGATTATTTTGGTGATGGTGGTTACCAGCATTCAAACCAGTACATTCCAGCTGATGAACAAATCGAAGCTGCCTGTGCTGGTTTGCAATAAAGACACAGGGCAGGCCAGCCTGCAATTGATGGCAGCAATCAACCGGGTGGGGTTGCTGAAAGTTTTGCCGTTGCCAAAAGACCAGGCGCTTGACCAAATCGATAAAGTGATGAAGGATAAAGACGCTGAGCTGGCGATAGCGATACCTTCAAATTTTTCGGCAAGAGTGTCTGCAAAGGCGCAAAATGCCGCCAATAAAGCTTTGAAAAGTTTCGGTTTGCAGGGCGATTCCACAAAAAACAATGTGCTGTCAAACAAGCCTCCTTTCACCTTATATTTCAGCCCCGTTTTGCAGGAGCAGCTGCGGCTTTCCATCCGCGGCGGCCTGCGCAGTGCGCTGCAACTGGTTGAGAGTCGCGAAACGCTGCGTAAGCTATATTTTGCTATTAACGAAAAGCAATTGCCGCCTGCGCTGGAAGATGAAATGATCAATAACCAGTCGGACATTGGCATGGTCTCCGTTTCCAAAAATGCCGGCCGCGAAGTACCCAATACGACGCAGCACAATGTGCCGGCCTGGACCATCTTCGCCATGTTTTTTATCATTATGTCACTTGCCGCCAGCGTAGTACGTGAAAAAATAAGCGGCAGTTTTATCAGGTTAAAAACCCTGCCCACCAATTACCTGGTCGGCCTCTTGTCGAAGCAAATCACTTACCTGTGCGTAACGCTGTTCCAGGCGGTCGTTATTTTTTCAATGGGCATTTACCTATTTCCGCATATCGGGCTGCCGGGATTAAATTTGCCGTCCGATTTGACGGCGCTGATTATTACCACGGTTGTTACCGGCTGGTGTGCCGTAAGCTATGCCATTTGTGTCGGCGTTTTTTCCAACACCCAGATACAGGCCAGCGGTTTTGGAGCGGTATCTATTGTAATTCTGGCGGTTGTGGGCGGTTTAATGGTGCCCACCTTTGCCATGGACGGCTATATGAAAACAGTTTCGAACATATCGCCTTTGCATTGGTCGCTTGAGTGTTATTATGACCTGTTTTTACTGGGCGGAAAATTGCGCGATGTTTTTGCAAACTTAATTCCTTTATTTATTATTACCCTTGTACTGCAGGCGTTAACATTTATCGGCCTGAAAAGACAAAATTTGATATAAACCGATGGAAAACACCGAATTAAGGCAGCAGCTGAAATGCCAGATCATAAAATTTTTAAACCTGACCGATCTGAAGCCCGAAGATATAAAAGATAACGAACCGTTGTTTGGCGATGACTTGGGACTGGATTCGATTGACTCACTGGAGCTGATCGTATTATTGAAAAAGGAATATGGTATTGATATCCGCGACCCGCGCGAAGGGCGTAAAGTGCTGGTTGATGTGGCGACGATGGCGGATTATATTCAGGCCCATAAGAAATAAATTTTCGGTTTATTCCTGTAGAGACGCAATATTTTGCGTCTCGAACCCTAATCATTCGTTTAGAGACGCAAAATATTTCGTCTCTACAAGGTTAAGAACGACCCCTGGAATTTAAAACAAACCATTTCGTTATTGGTCATGCTAGCTTGCACTGAAAATGAACTGTCCTCAGCATTAGTGAAAGAGATGCTTAGCCGGAGGTGATCGTCACCGGGAACGACGATGTTCATGAATTTGACCTGCTGTGCTTTTTTTAGCCTAAGCTTGTTCTTTAGCACGGTTTCAAGCACATCTTTAACCAATTGCAACATACAGGCGCCCGGAACGACCGGTTGGCCGGGGAAATGGCCCTTTAGAATATCGCTACCGGGGTTTACCACGAGCGTAACATTTACCTTCCCATCCGAATGGGTCAGGTTTTCGATAATAAATATGTTGTTCTCGGTAGCGGACATGGTGCTGTTTAAAAGGCTGTAACCAGCATCAACGAATGATACTTTTGCAGGTAGTGGTTATGGATCAATATCCGTTTTGGCGAAACTGCTGCGCCTTTTTCCATAATCACCGGTGGCACGGTTTGCTGTTTCAGGATGTTTACCGCCAGCCACAGGGCAAATGATGATGACACCGGGTATTCGCCACAAAGGTGTTTGTAGTTGGCAACGGCGTTGTTTTTAAACAATGTCTTACTCAGCGTATTGTAAATTTCATCATTGCAAGTATCGCCGTTTCGGCCGGTGATCACCAGGTCGATGTCCTCCATGCGAAGTGTATTCGCCTTTAAAAAGTCCACTATTGCCGTTTCAATGTTTTTTGGTTTATAAAGTGTTTTTAGCGCAGTCAGTTCTGCGAGACTGTCCTTCGAAGGCTTATCCTGCAACAGGAAAAATGCGGCGCCTTCCCCTCCTATCGTTCCTTTCGACCGTTCTTTAAAAAGATCGAGGTTTGAAATAGTGTGCCTTTTATATAAACCCAGCCGGGTTAACACTTTAAAGCTGGTGTCCACCATTTCTTCCGTGGCCCCTACCAATACATTGTTTGTTTCCCCGTCGTTCAAAAGCATCATGCCGTCCATCAGTGCGCTTTCAAACGAAATGCCTTTATGCACGTACGTCAAATTGTAATTATGGCATTGCAGCATCAGGGCAATCTGGGCGGCGACGGTGTTATGTGTGGATTGGATAAAAGCTGTCGGCGGCAGCAAATCCTCCTGCTGCTCTACCATACGGGTTAAAAAGGTAATGGTATCCTCCATGCAGCCGAATGCGGTGCCGGTTACTATAGCTCCGGGCATCTCCACCCCGGCATCCCGTAAGCACTTTTTTGCGGTCGCAACCCCCATTTTGATCACATGGCTCATCCGGCGGATCTGTTTGAGGTCGATGAACTCCTTGTAATCAGGCTCAATAGCCGCTAAACGCGTGCCGGTATATTCTACGATATCGTCCAAAAAACCATCATTAAACGTTTTTTGGGGCGATAAGCAGGCAGATGCGCGTATGTAAACCTTCATATCAACTTTTCGAAAAAATAAGAGATGTACAATTGCCTCCGAAGCCAAAAGAATTCGACATCACGTTTTCAACCTTTCGGCCCTTCAAAAACTTCGTTTCCGGTGTTAGGGGCAGGTTTTCCATTTGCGTTTCGAACCTGAGGTTGGGGTAAATAATGCCATGTTTGATCGCCAGCACTGAAAATACCGCTTCGATGCCCCCACTTGCACCAAGTGTATGGCCTGTGTACGATTTGGTGGAACTCATCGGCGGATAATTCCCCTCAAAAACGCGTGTAATGGCCGTTCCTTCCGCGCTATCGTTATTGGGTGTACCAGTGCCATGCAGGTTAATATAATCGATTGCAGAAGGCGGCAGGCCGCTTTTTGCCAGCGCTCCCGTCATGGCAAGGTATGACCCTGTTCCATCCGGGGATGAGGCGGTTTGGTGAAATGCATCATTACTGTTGGCGTAACCGGTCAGTTTGCAATAAACAGGCTTATTCAAAGTAGCTGCAACTTTATCCGAAACCAAAACCACATATCCGGCGCCCTCGCCCAGGTTCAACCCGGCACGGTGTTCATCAAAAGGTTTACAAAATTCCTTGTCGAGGATCATCAGCGTATTAAATCCGTTCAACGTGAACTTGGTGAGCGCATCTGCACCGCCGGCAATAGCAATATCTAATAGATCATTTTTTATCAGCCTGGCTGCATAAAATATTGAATTGGCCGACGACGAGCAAGCGGTGCTGATGGTGGTTACGATATCGGTTATGCCGAGTTGGTCGGCTACCGTTTCGGTTACGCTGCCGCATTCGTGGTCCCAAACATATCTTAATTTGCCTTTACTACTATCTGCCAGGAAATCGACAAAAAAATCTTCACTCCTATCCATCCCGCCGACCGTATTTGCCGAGATAAAACCGGTTCGCCATTTCGATAGTTCGGGGATCGCGGCATCGGCAACCGCTTCCCTGGCCGCAACCAGGCTTAAGTAAGTGGTACGGCTGATTTCGGGCGACAGGCCTGTGATTTTCGCCAATTCCTGGTTAGTCAATTTAACTTCGGCTACGGGCAGTTCAGCGCGATGAACGGAATTGAGCAGAGTGATGTCACCCATTCCCGGTTTTTCCTGTTCAAAGGCAATTAAATGCGCTGCAACATTATTTCCGATGGCCGAAATAACCCCAACCCCCGCTATGTAAACCGCTGAGCTCATTATTTGATCGCTGAATTAAATATCATGTTCATATTTTCTGCCGAAAATAAAACAGCATTTTCTTTTTTTGTTTTCTCCACCAAAAATAAAACCGCTTTGTAATCTTCTCTTAACACATCTACCCAGCCACAAATACAGGCCTGCAGCAGGTTGTTATCCAACAGGTAAGTTACCTGTTGATGGATAAAGGCTGCATCAAACTCTTCCTGCACAAAAAATGCTTGTTCACCTTTAAAACCATGCCGGATGCTGATTTCTCCCATCACAATATTTGGGAGCGTATAAACAAACAGCGACGGGCTGGCCACATCGGCGACCGTATCATAATATTTCAAATCGTCATCGAGGCTGCTGTTGGCATTGGCGAGGATAATCCCAATATCTTCCGGCAGGTAATCTTCACTATTAAAACTGTTGTGCAGCACCACTTCCGCCGTAAGCCAGCCCAGTTTGCTCAAATTATCCATTTTATAAAATTTGGGATAATTGAATTGGAAATACTGGTAGGCTGAGATGAGAAAATCATTTATTGGGGCCTCTTTTTTGAATAAGATATCGCCATCCTTTCTGATTATGCCGTCAGAAATTGTACAATTTGCCGATATGTTATGCGGCCCTGTCAAAACAAAAACGATAAAATTGATTGTTCACATGTAGAGACGCGACACATCGCGTCTCCCAACATGCAGGCGCGGGCGTCTAAAAGTAAACCCTGGCCGCGTTCGGGATCCGATGGGCAGTACCAAGACGCAAAATATTGCGTCTCTACAGGGAAATTTGCCGGTTCATCCATATCTCAAAGGTAAATCATTTGCCAAAAATGACCGCAGCATTACATCCCCCAAAACCCGATGCGGTTTTTAAAAAATTTTGTGCTTTTATATGCCGGTTCGATGCCCTGGCACTAACCTGGTGTAATTCCGGCGCCTTTTCAAACCCTGGAGTGCCGATAAACAGACCCTGCCGCAATGATTCAATGGACACAATGGTTTCTATCAACCCGGCAGCGCCTAATGTATGTCCGTAGTAGCCTTTAAGGCTGTTTAGCGGCGTATCTGTCAACCCCGATACGCGCACAGCGTTGGCTTCCATATCGTCATTATAAACCGTCCCGGTGCCGTGGGCGGATATGAAATCTATTTTGCCGACGTCTAACCCTGCATCATCCATCGACCTGCCTATGGCATAAGCCAATTCCTCACCCGTACGCGACGGGCCTGAAATATGGTTTGCATCATTGCTTATCGATCCGCCCTTTACCTTTATGTTGCCTGCGTATTTTTTATTGGTTGAAAGGATGATCGTTGCTGCGCCTTCACCAAGGTTTAAACCATCGTGCGACCTGTCGAACGGCCGGCAAACACCAGGGCTCAGCGCCTGGAAGGATTGAAAACCCGACAGGATAAATTCCGTAATCACATCCGCCCCGGCGATGACTGCGTTTTCGAATGTGCCGGGCCGTAAAAGCCGCATTCCCGTAATAATGGCCAGCACACCCGAAATGCAGGCATTAGAAACCACGATGGGTTTATTTGTGAAGCCAAAGTGATTGGCAACGATTTGTGCTGATGTGGTTAGCGCGATCCTTTTTTTTAAATCTTCAGTATATTTTTCGGTTTCGAGAAGACTTATATTGCCCTTTGTGGTGGAAATGATCAGCATGGTTTTGCTGTCGCAAACGTCGATATCCGTCTGGTTCAGCGCTTCATCAATGGAAGCGATAAGCAGACGCTCAAATTTGGTTTGACCATTGGTTGGGGCGATCCGATTATCGTCGTCAAACAAAGATGCATAAAAAGCCCGGGTTGAAATTGCTCCTGGGTGTTGCAGTTTTACCCCGCTGATACCTTTTTTGAGGCTGATAAAATTTTCGGCAGTGGTTTTTCCGATGGGCGAATATACATTGTCGGCCACTACAAAAACATCTTTTGCTGCTACACCTTCCGCTTTGTTCATTCTGCTATTCGCTAACCGAAAACAATTTCATTTCTCCTGAGGCGATCAGTTCGCCTTTGTTCCAAACCTTCCCCGAAATTACGGTAACATTAAAAATACGGTTTTCTATCCTGACTTCGGTGACCAGTTCATCATTTACCAAAGGGAGGTTGGATACTTCAAAGTTATTCACCGCAGCGATATACCCCGATACCACCGGCCTGTTTTCAACCTGCGCGAGGTAACCTGCACCAAGCGCCGCGGTTTGGGCCATATTTTCGAGCAAGCCGGCTTCCTGGAAATAGCCATCTCTCACAAAAACATTGTCTTCCGTGATCAAAAAACTGCTGCGGGCAACGGTGGCATCCGTATGCAGCAATTTGCCCACCATCACAAAAGGCGGCTTTTGCGGGATCAGCTGAATGATATCTTCAACCGGGAAAGCCATATCAGGAGTATAAACCACCATTGATTGAAAGAACCTGGCCCGTGATATAAGCGGCATCAGGCGAGGCCAGGAATGCAACCGAATGGGCAACTTCCTCAGGCTCACCGAAGCGCCTTAGGGGTATCAACGATTTCAATTCCTTTTCATCAAGCCCATCGGTCATGTCAGTGCGGATAAAGCCCGGCGCGATCGCATTTACGGTGATGCCTTGCCGGCCGACTTCCTGCGCCAGCGCTTTGGTAGCCCCGATAACACCGGCCTTTGCCGCCGAGTAATTGGTTTGCCCCGGAAGCCCTTTTAAACCGGATAAAGAAACAATATTAATGATGCGGCCATATTTCTGTTCCATCATACCATTTAAAACAAGCTTCGTCACGTAAAAAAAACTGTCGAGGTTGGTTTTCAATACACTATCCCATTGTTCATCGGCCATCCAGGACATCAGGCTGTCATCACGAATGCCGGCATTGTTAATGAGTATTTCGATAGGTGTCTCAGGGTGCGCTTCAATCCACCCGCCCAGCACCTCAGCGATCTGTATTTTATCCGAGACATCGAACTGCAGCAATTCACCGGCGCCGTTATTGTCAGTTATCAGCGCTAAGGTTTTGTCGGCCTCTTCCTGGTTGCTTTTATAATTTACCAATATATGATAACCCAAACCGGCCAGTTTCAAGCAAATCGCCCTGCCTATTCCCCTTGAACCGCCGGTTACCAATGCACATTTCATCCCTCAAAATTATTTTGGTGACCGTTACTTTCGAGAAAATCTTTTATTCTCGCTAAGTCCTTGTATTTAGGCTCGTCATGAACAAATTTTGGGAAGATTGCCCTCGCTTTGTCATATAGCGAACGTGAGGCAGTTGACAGCCTGTCGGCGCATTCCAGGTAATCAATGGCCTGCAGGATGGTCATCAACTGAATGGCCAGCACCTCAAATGAATTATCCACCACTTTTTTGGTCATCAGCGCTGCATTGCAGCCCATGCTTACGATATCCTGGTTATCATTATTATTGGGGATGCTGTGCACATACATCGGGAACGATAGCGTCTGGTTTTCAGCTACGGTTGATGTCGCCGTAAACTGCATACCCTGCATCCCGAAATTGAAGCCCAAAATGCCATGATTCACAAATGGCGGCAGTTTTTGGTTGAGTTTGTTGTTAAGCAAATAATTTAGTTGGCGCTCTGACAGCATGGACAGTCGCGTAATAGCGATCTTGAGCTTATCCATCTCCAGCGACACATAATCGCCGTGGAAATTGCCGCCGTGGAAAATATTTTGGTTTTCATGATCGATAACCGGGTTATCGTTTACCGAGTTCAATTCGTTCACCAAAATATTTTCGGCCTGGCTGATGGTATCATGCACCGGCCCTAAAATCTGGGTAACGCAGCGCAGCGAGTAATATTCCTGTACCTTATCTTCAAAAAACTCCTGGTCTATATGGTCAGGATTATACAAATGTGTCGAGCGGTCGCGGATCATTTTGCTGTCCGCTAAAATGCCGCGCATCATGGCGGCAACCTGGTTTTGACCGATATGGTGCTTTACGATATTCAGCTCGTGCGAATAGTGGTCGTCATAAGCTTCGACGATCTCGTTGATCATCGCTGAAAACAGCACAGACCAATCCAGGAGTTTCCTCGCCTGCCAAACATTCACCAGGCCGATGCCCGTCATCGCCGAAGTGCCATTTAAAATAGCCAGCCCTTCGCGGATGTGTATTTGCAAAGGCGCGATATCGAATCGCTCAAATATTTCTTTTGCGGGGTAAACCTTGCCCTCAAACCAAACTTCACCCTCTCCTATCAAAGCCAGCCCCAAATGAGCCAGTTGCACCAGGTCGCCGCTGGCGCCAACGCCGCCGTGCTCGTAAATGCAGGGACTGATATTTTTGTTGATCAGCCCGACAAGCAAGTCGATGACCTCGGGATGCACGCCCGAATAAGCCTGCAAAAAGCTGCCCAGCCGCGCTATCATCAGCGCCTTTGAAAGCTGCGCCGGTATCAATTTACCGCTGCCCGACGCATGGCTGCGGATGAGGTTATACTGCAGCTGGAGGATGTTTTCTTCGCTTACCTTATATTGCGCCATCGGCCCGAAACCGGTATTGATACCATAGATCAGCTTGTGCGAGGAGAACTTTTTAAGGAACCCGAAATTGGTTTTTATTTTTTGCAAAGCGGTTTCGTCGATAGCGACCTGCTTATTTTCAAATAAAATTTCGGAGAATTGATTTAACGTAATATTACTTTGGCCGATAAGTATCACAGGCGAAACGATTGTTTAAAACGATCAAAAATTAATGGCGTAAATGTATAAATTTAATCTAAGACCAGCTTACCGCTGCAAGCGAAAACGTTTTTACAATCGCTCACTATTGCACCTGCAGGTCTTCAACATGCAAAACTTTGGATTCCCTGCAGTAATCCAATATCGCTTTTTGAACTACGGGCGGCAGGCCTTTAAAGTTTGCCACAATAAATGTTTTGTCCCGCTGGATGTCGCTATGATACCGGACAATCTTCGGCGCATGTTCTTCTACGGTCAGCCTTAAAAAGTGAAATTCAGTGTTTTCGAAATCGGTGAGCAAAGCGGTCTCCATCAATTTACGGCCTGCTATAAACAGGTCGAGTTTTCGTTTCGGCCTTTTTGCCAGGTCGGCCTCCTTCATCAGTAAAGCGCCGGTGTAGCCTATTTTGCCCTTTACTTCCGATCCTTTCAGCAGGGCCAGTTCATTATCAACGGCTTTTATGTCGCCTTTGTCCATGATCCGGTAGAAATCGGCTTTTTCAAATTGCTGCTGGGCAAAACACCAGAGCGGAGCGTAAAAAAGTATTAAAATTAGCAGTATCTTCAATTTTCCTTCAGTTTTCCGGCGGCGCAAACATAGCTAAATCCCTAAAACGGGGCAACCGGCATATTTAGAAATATCAAGCACAATAACCCCAAAATAAGGGTTTTGTTAGCATAAATAATACTCATTTATAAATTTTTAATTTACTTTGAGGGCTAATAAGGTGAGCAGTTACCGATGGGGATGTAAACGCTTATTGATGTCCGTGCGGCCTTGAGTGGTTGATTTTTTTACGGCGATGTTTTATATCAGCTTTGAATGGAAAAAAACTTACAGTTCCGCGGTTTATGGGCGGTTATTTTGGGCGGATCGGGCGGGTTGGGCTTTGCATCGGTTGAGAAGCTGGCCGAACATGGCATGAATATCGCCGTTTTGTACCGCGAGCCTTCCGTTGCTGAAAAACCATTGAAAAAGCGTTTTGACGAGATCGCAGCGAAAAATTCAACCGAAATATTCGCCTCAAACATCAACGCGCTGGATAACAAGGGGCGGCAGCAGTTTGTTAAAACATTTTCTGAAAAAGCTCCGCAAGGGGGCGTTAAGCTGCTGCTGCACAGCATTGCCAGGGGAAACCTGAAGCCGCTGACCATTAAAGAGGGCAATGAGATAGATAAAACATACAACGAGTTATCGATTGAGGATATTCAATACACTTCTTACGCCATGTCAAACAGTTTGCTCGACTGGACGCGGGCGCTTTTATCGGTTGGTTTGTTCCACGCGGACGGAAGGATTATCGGCCTCACCAGCGAGGGCGCGCACCGTTACTGGGAGGGTTATGCGGCCGTATCCATTGCCAAGGCATCATTAGAAAGCCTGGCCAAATACATGGCGGTGGAGTTTAGCGCCTACGGTTTAAAAACCAACGTGATACAGGCCGGGGTTACCGAAACCGCGTCATTAAAACTGATCCCCGGCAGCGATGCGCTGATAAAAACGGCGGCAAAACGAAACCCGCTGGGAAGAATTACAAAACCGGAAGACGTGGCGAATGTTATCTACCTGCTTTGTACGGATGAAGCGTTCTGGATAAACGGTTCTCTGATCCATGTGGATGGCGGGGAGCATTGCAGATAATGCAAAGCCAAATTGTGTATTGTTTTGCATTTTTTATTGAGCACCGTTAAATTATCGCAAACGCATGCCCCGTTAGGGGTTGCCTATTTGTAGAAAACAATATAAAAATACAATTTTGCCCCATCGGGGCTACCTATCGCCGATCATAGGTAACCCCGATGGGGCAAAGAAAGACGTTAACCGATGTTGCTACAAATATTTAGCCCCTAACGGGGCAGCAAAACGGGCATATCGCAATAGGCTTGCCCCTGTTAAAACAGACTCATAACGCAAAATGAATAACCAAATACTAAATCATCTCCCTTATAAATCGTCCTTTCGTTTTGTTGATAATATTATTTCACTGAATGAGGACGAAGTGATCGGCGAATACACCCTGAAACCGGACTCTTTTTTTTACGAGGATCATTTCGCCGGAAACCCCGTTACGCCGGGCGTTATCGTCACTGAGATCATGGCGCAGATCGGGCTGGTTGTCCTCGGCATTTTTTTGATATTGAAGGGGGCCGATTTGAAGCTTTTGCAAAACGATTCCCTCTTCCCGCTGCTTACTTCAACCGATGTTTCCTTTCATAAAATGGTTTTGCCGGGGCAAAAGGTTACTGTTGTATCCAAAAAACAATATTTTCGGTTCGGGAAATTAAAATGTTATATCGAAATGACCGATAGTTCGGGCGAAATTGTGGCAAAGGGCATATTCTCAGGCGTAATCAAAGAAATTCACACCACACATGCATAAACGGGTAGTTGTTACGGGCATGGGCGTTGTGTCGCCTAACGGGATAGGCATACCTGCATTTTTGCGCGCGCTGCAAAACGGCGCCTCTGGCATTAAAATCATCCCGCAATACCGGGAATTGAATTTTAGCTGCCACGTAGCCGGCATGCCTGACTTTAGGTGGGAAACGCTGGCCAACTACCTGTCGGAGGTTACGCTGCACGGCCTGCGGGGGACTAACATCGGCTATGGGCTTGTTGCGGCGATGGATGCCTGGGCTGATTCGGGGATGGAGTACGAAACGGAAAAAACACGATGGGAAACCGGCTGTGTTTTTGGCAACAGCACTGCCGATACCCAGGCCATGAAAAACGTGATCAGCCGGGTGGATGGAAAAGAAGCCCGCAAACTGGGCTCGCGAGTAATAGAACAGGCGATGAACAGCGGTGTAACCTCCTACGTTTCGGGGCGACTGGGCCTTGGCAATAAAATAATTACCAACTCAGCGGCCTGTGCAACCGGAACGCAAGCCATTTTAATGGGCTACGAATACATTAAACATGGCTATGCCGACCGAATGCTGGTGGGGAGTACCGAGCATGTAGACCCTTACATGTATGGCGCTTTTGACTCCATGCGGGTGTTATCGCGAAAGTATAATGATCAGCCTGAAAAAGCATCGCGGCCGATGAGCATGACTGCCGGGGGCTTTGTGCCCGGCTCCGGCGCGGCTGCGCTGGTTTTGGAAGACCTGGATTTCGCCCGTAAGCGCGGTGCGAAAATATACGCCGAAGTTTTAGGGGGAGCCACCAATTCAGGCGGGCAGCGCTCGGGCGGAACAATGACGGCGGCTAACTCTGAGGGCGTGACCAGGTGCGTGCAAAGCGCCTTGAAAGATGCAAATATCGACCCAAAACAAATCGACCTGGTGAGCGGGCATTTAACCGCCACAAACGCCGATAAACAGGAGATACAGAACTGGCGCGACGCCCTTGGCTGCAAAAACGGGCATCTGCCAACTACAAATTCTTTAAAATCTATGATCGGCCATTGCCTTAGCGCCGCGGGATCGATAGAAACGGTGGCATCAATATTGCAGATAATGCATAACTTTGCGCATCCGAATATTAACCTGGACGATCCGAACCCACAGATACTGGATATTGCGGGCGTTGATAACCTTCCGGTTAAAATGACGGAAAAAGAAATTAATATAGTGGCCAAAGCAAACTTTGGTTTCGGGGACGTAAATTCCTGTTTAATACTTTCAAAATTTAAGGCATAAATGACGAGACAAGAGATTTTAGATGAACTAAAAAAGGTTATCGCCCCCTACACGACCAATAAAGAACTGCTGGCCGGATTAACCGAAGAAACCGACCTGATAAAAGACCTTAAGATCAACTCCGCCAACCTTGTGGATATTATTATCGATGCGGAAGCTAAGTATAACATCGAAATCGATTATGATTCGGCAGATAAGATGATCAATGTAGGTACTTGCCTGGATGTGATCACCGAAAAGATAAACGAGCGGGAATGAACAGCGCCGGCAATGACATCGTATCCCTGACTGCAACCAACGTTACGCGCACCAAATCGCCTGAGTTTTACTCGAAAATTATCAGCCCCGCCGAAAAAGCACTTTTTGATACCCTTGACCATGAGGTGCTTCCATTCGACCGTTTTGTTTGGTTATTATGGTCGGTTAAAGAATCGGCTTATAAATACCTGCATCGCCTTAACGCAAACATTGTGTTTACACCTGTAAAATTCGAGGTTCGGGCCATTGGCATTCCACAGGGCTATTGCTTTAGCGGGTCAGGTTTCGGCGAATTCACAGATAAGGGATTTAACAGCCTTGCTGCTTTTAATGCGGAAGTTTTTTTTTCAGGTAAAAAACTCTTTGCAAAGGTGGTTATCCACCAGGAATTTGTATCCTCCGTGGTAAACCATACCGACAGCTTTGACGGTATTTATTGGGGGATAAAGCAGATAGCGGATACTTCACATGCCTGTCAATCGGCGGCGGTAAGGGAGTTTATCCTGGCTAAACTGGGGGAAATATCGGGGCTTGACGGCCTCTCGATTTACAAGAATGAAAACGACGTGCCGGTTTTACTCAATAACGGCGAATTGTTGCAAACGCCGATATCGCTTTCACATCATGAACGGTGGATAGCTTATTCTTTTCAAAGCCCGCTTACAACAGGAAACTAACCGAACGCATTGCCTTAGGCAGCCAAACCGGGGCCTTGGCCTTGGCATTCACCTCATGCTCGGCAAGCTGCGATAAGCGGTGATCGATTTGTTTTTCATCGATCTCCAGGTCGCGGAAAATGGTCACCGCATCGTTCAACCCCAAATCTTTCGCAAAGGCAGCGGCTGTTCCGTAGGTGCTGATCTTGTAATGGTTAATGTTTTGCACACATGCAAGCAGGCAGGCGTCCGCGACTTTTATGTCGGAACACAGCGCCAGCTTTTCTTCCGTTTCTTCAATAAAGGCCTTCATAATACGGTTTAAAAGGCTGATGTAAGTAAAATTTTCTTCGGCGCAAAAAATATCAAGCTTCATGATATGTTCACGAACCATTTCGAGATATCTTTCCAAAACGCCCTTTAACTGGAAGGAGCCGGTGCCTTCTATCCATTGGGGCAGCCTGTTTTTCAATTGAACTTCGGCGCTGGTAAACTTTCCGGCGTCGTAGTCCAACAGGCTAATCAGCGTGGGGAGTGTGTCTTCAGTTTTCATGCTATAATTGTTTGATGGTCAAATTTACCTGGCGGCACGTTGTCAATTTGTGATCTTAATCACCTGAAAAACTGATGCTTATCACAAACATTGTTTTTCATCCGACAATAACAATCAATAGTAGAAACCAGCGCAATCAGGGTTAGCGGCCTGGTTAGAAATCAGTAGAGATCGCATTGGTACAATGATAGTGATTGAATGCCTGGTTAAAGCGGCATCAGCCCATACGATGATATAAATATATGCCTTTTTGTCTGAAATTTTGCCGGCTGATATTCTTTTTTTTATCAGCCGTTTGCATCGAAAACCCACGCGGTACAATTTCGGCGCCTGTATTTGCTATAACGGTTTAAACGGCGTTAAATTGCAGGCGGGCTACCCTTTTGGAAAGCTTTTGGAGTGTTCATGGCCTGAACAAAAATGAACGCTTTTTTGCATGATTAAAATTTTTTCGATGCGATTTGCGGCGGGTTCGCAGACGATTTAAGTAGCTTTTATAGCGTACTTAATGCCTAAAGAACACGTTTTGGGGTAAAAAAAGCGGTCGTCGACCGCCGTAGCCCGCTCCGTGTCTATTCAGTAGTGGAATGACTGAAACAGAAAGCCCGCCTTCGCTAAAGCTTCGGCGGGCGAAGGCGGTGAGAGAGGGATTCGAACCCTCGGTACAGTTTCCCGTACGTCAGTTTAGCAAACTGATCCTTTCGGCCTCTCAGGCATCTCACCATTTTGGTCTTACCGACCTAAGAAATAACCCCGTTTTTTGGGACTGCAAATATAGCAATTCGCTTAAGCGGTCAAAAAAAAATTTCAGTTAGTTGTTTTGGGGTACTGGGATGGACTGTCACGAATCTTTTGGCACTGGTGAAAGGGCTGAATTATTCCCCCAAATACCCCATCAAATTCTGGCTTACATTGTGCCTCCTCAGCTGCATCAGGGCTTTATCCTTCAACTGCCTTACCCTTTCGCGGGTTAAACCGTAGTGCACGCTGATCTCGTCGAGCGATTTGGCATCGACACTGCCTATGCCGTAAAATAGCGTGATGATCTCGCGCTCCCTTAGGGTAAGTACGGCCAGCGAATGACGGATGGCATACGCCAGCGATTCTTTCATTAACACATCGTCGGTTTCTGCACCCGGGGTTATCAGCACATCTAACAAGGAATTTTCCTCGCCGCTTACAAAAGGCGCATCTACAGACAGGTGCCGGCCTGATTTGCTGATCACATCGGCAACGGCGTCGGCTGATTTTTCCATCGCATCGGCCAGCTCTTCGAGGGAGGGGTCGCGTTGGTATTCCTGCTCCAGCCGGGCAAAGGTTTTATGCAGGCGGGTAAGCGAGCCTACCTGGTTAAGCGGCAGCCGCACCATGCGCGACTGCTCGGCAATGGCCTGCATAATGGCCTGGCGTATCCACCACACGGCATACGATATAAATTTGAACCCTTTGGTTTCGTCGAAACGTTTGGCTGCTTTAATGAGCCCCAGGTTGCCTTCGCTGATCAGGTCGTTAAGGGTAAGGCCCTGGTTCTGGAATTTTTTTGAAACCGACACCACAAACCGCAGGTTGGCCCGTGCAAGTTTGTCCAGCGCCGCCTGGTCGCCCGCGCGGATGAGCCGCGTAAGCGTCACCTCCTCGTCCGGCGTGATCATCGGAATTTTGCTGATATCGTTAAGGTATTTATCGAGCGACTGGCTATCGCGGTTGGTTATGGACTGCGATATTTTGAGTTGCCTCATAAATATCGCTCCTTAAATTGCTTTTTAGCGTCGTTGAAGCTCTTTATGGCACCCAGCCGGCTCATAAACCAGATATAATACCAGGCTGTATCCAGTTGGTAAGCTTTAAAACCGCTGCGCGCACTTTTTGGGAACAAGTGATGGTTATTATGCCATTCGCCGGCCACAAAGCCCGGCCATATCTGGTTCACCGATTTATCCTTCCGGTTATAATCTATACCGTCGCGCTGGCGGTTCGAGCCCTTGCCATGGCCTTCGTAGTTGAAAGTACGCACACCCACGGCCCAAAAGCCTGCAGCGCCAAACAAGGCGCAGGCAAGTGAATTGCCGCCGATGAGGTAAAAAACCAGGTACCAAAACGACCAGTTAAGCACCCATGCAAGCACCGCCCTGCCGGGGTTGGCGTACGAGCCCCAGCGCATGTATTGCCGGTAGGTATTGCCGTGCACGCCCGTATGCGCCATCAGCCGCCTAACCCGCGTATAATCGGCCTCGCTAAGGTCCTTTGCGATGGGCTGATGGTTAACATCGGCCAGGAAACAATACAGGAAACCGCCTTCGGCGTGGTAGGGATCTCCGGGCGTATCGGATTTGGAATGATGAACGTGGTGCGAGATAACATAAATCTCTTCGGGTATAACGCTGATGGTGAGGTTTTGCGTAAAAAACCGCCAGAATTTGTTGCGAAACTTGTACGCGCCGTGGGTACAATAACGGTGGTGCCAAACCGTGCCGTGCGTACCCATAATAACCATGCTGTACAAAAAGGCATAAAGCAAGCCCATGGGGGTGAAAAACTTAAAGATAAACAGCAGCAAAAAAGGTACAAAGCACACGATTTTGAGCCAGCTGAAAAAAGGCAGCCAGTTTTTACGCGTTTTAAACACATTGAGCCTGCTAAAAAACTCTTTGAATATCTGCTTGTTGCGGGGTTTTATCAATTGCCCCTGCTCGTCTTTCCAGCCATAGGATGGAACTTGTAAAACATGATCTAAAAATGTCATTGGTTTAACGGAATCTTTTTGGGTTGAATGCAATAATATAGTTCAGGTCCTCATTAAGCACGGTCATGGTGTCCATCAGCGATTCTTCCTTGCTGAGCGACTGATGCAACTCTGTTTTAACCGACCGGAATACCTTCAGCATGTCGTCAGGCAATAGTTTGTTTGCAACTACGGGGTAATAGTCTTTTTTTATTCTTGCGCGTTCGGTATCAGATACCATAATCAGCGTCCACTTATCTTCCGCGCCGAAGCCATGTTCTTTTGCTTCATTCATTAAATCGTATACAAGGGTGCGAGCTTGTCTTTCTACTGTTTGGAGTTGCATATATGTTTTGAAGTTTCGAATAGTATATTAACCAGGGGTTTTTATGGATGGCCAGCCCATGCAGCATTTTGGCCGGGTAAGCAGGTACTTTAAGTTATGCTATAAATCCGGATGACGGCTTAACGGCGATTAACGGCTTAAACTATTATAAGCGTTAACGTTACCGGAGAGCGAAATGAGCCATTTGGCCGGCGGGTTTCTTATTTTCATGCCTCGTTTTTTATGCCTAAAGATCACCGCCGTAAACCAGGCAATATCTAAGAGTGTTTATAATGGGATTTTCGCTAAATCTAACAAAAAAAAATGACATTAGAATTATTTTTTTTGCAGGCGGGCGGGCTTTTTTCTCTGAACGCTTGTTAATTGAACGCGGGCGGGTGACGTTTGTTGCCTCTGCGATCCTAATTTTTCATATAAGGAAAATATTTTCGTTATTTCTATACAATTTAAACAATTTTTAAAATATTTTACCAAAAGTAAAAGGATGCGGATATTTAAGCCTACCTTGGCCGCTTATTAAAAACAATAAAATGCAAAAAGAAGGAACTGTAAAGTTTTTCAACAACCAAAAGGGTTTTGGATTCATTTCACAGAATGACACAAGGACTGACGTTTTTGTACATTCGACAGGCCTCATCGACACCATCCGCGAAAACGATAAGGTGAGCTTCGATGTGGAAAACGGCAAAAAAGGCCTCAACGCGATCAACGTAAAAGTAATTTAAGCAATCACTATACCATTAAATCGTTGAGCATCCGTCGAAAGGCGGATGCTTTTTTGTTTTATATTTGATTATTAGTTGTTTATAAAATAAAAATAGTTTTGATGCACTACCCACTACCAACGTTGCCACAATATCTTTAATGGTATCAAAGGACCGTTCCAACTAACCTAACAAATACATATCTCGCATTTTTAGGTATGTTGAATTCCCTAGGAACAAATACCGTAACATGTTTAGGCGGGTTTTTGAATACATCTCGCGTGAAAAAACCAACCTCAATATTTAAGCCTGTGTCTACAGCAAAACTATGTGGTTTTTCACATTCATTAAAAACTAAAATGGTATCAAAATTTGCAAGCCGTCTTTTACATATATACAAATTTGCATATCGTATTTTTGGGGTACAATCGAGTTGGATCGGATAAGTCTTTAAAATGTTTACGCTGAAGTAAGTTTCCTCCTTTGTTGGTGTTTTTTCACCAACAAACCGAGATGCCGGGGTAATTTCGTTCATTCAACTAATTTACGAAACCTGGCGAGTATGTACTGACAAATTTGACTGACTGCAAGGACACCTGTGTGGCGGGTTCCGTCCAAATCTCTGATACGCGGGACAACAACTTAATTGGAACACTACCCAGGAGGGAATTACCAACTGCTTTGATACACTAGCGCACTACCCGATTCCCTCAAAAAGGCGCATTGTCAGTCTCAATCACTACGGAGCATTTTGAAAGACTTTGGTCAATAGCACACAGAAAAATATGTTCTCCAACGTTACCATACATGTCTTTTCCCTTAAATTTTACGAATATCACCCAAGCTCGAATTTTTGGTGCAAACCTTCTTTTAATACTATCCAACTTTGATTGATTGTTCTTATATCGATCGTAATTTGGATCGTCTTCCAATGCAGTATAGGTTGGACGTAAGCCTTTAAACGCTATTATTTTATAACCTTTTGAGTTATGTTCCAAGCTATCTAAGTAATATTTTACCGATTGCTCAGCCTTATTCTCTTCATTGCTTTTACTAACACAAGCAGTCAATAATAAAATAAAAAGTAGGAAAAATAAGGCCTTCATATTGAAATATTTAACATCAAGCAAAAATACTAAAATTACGGAGCCTGCAAGTCAGGCGCGAGCGTGTAGCACAACGGCCAAAAGCGCTGCATACTCGCTCCGGGTTGAAAAAAGTCATGCCCTGTTTTGCCCTGAAATAGGTTTACAAAACGTTCATTTTAGTGTTCACGGTGTTCATCAAATGAACGCCTCAGGGCCGTTTTTAGTTAAAGTAATTGTTTACAAAAATTGCATAGATGGTTAACTATCAAAATGTTAAATACGTTCACTTAAAGTGACCAAAGTGTTCATGGTGTTCAAGAATGAACACTGTATTTGTATTAAGCCAGGTTCCCTTTTTTTAACTCGCTGATGGCATGGCTGGCCGCCCTTGCGGTTAAAGCCATAAAGGTAAGCGAGGGGTTTTGCACGCCGGTGCTGGTCATGCAGGCGCCATCGGTTACAAACACGATGGGACAGTTGTGGAACTGGTTCCAGCCGTTAAGCAGGGATGTTTTAGGGTCCTTGCCCATGCGCACGCCGCCAACTTCGTGGATATCAAGGCCCGGCGGCCAGTGGTTATCGTAGGGGGTAATATTTTTGCAGCCCGCTTTTTCCAGCATTTCCGAGCCGGTTTGCATGAAATCCTGCATGGATTTTACGTCATTATCGTCATAATCAACCGAAACGTTGATGAGCGGCACGCCCCAATCGTCCTTTTTTTCCTTATCCAGCCAAACCAGGTTGGTTTCCTTGGGCAAGGTTTCGCCCTGCATCATCATATAAATGTCCCAGCCGCCGGCTTCGGAGATATTGTCTTTATATGCCCCGCCGATCTGCTGACCATCAACCCCGTGCCCGGCCCCCGACCGCGTAGCCGAGTAAAACACCATGTAGCCGCGCTTAAAGTCCATCTCCTGCTTATACACATTGCGGAAGTTAGGCATCATTACAGCGCAGGGCCTGCGGCCATAATAGTAACTGTCGAGATAGCCGTCGAAAGTGGCTGAAATATTACCGCGGTAGTTTTGAAAGGCGATGAATTTACCCAGGAGGCCGTTATCGTTCCCAAAACCGTTTGGAAAGCGTGAAGAGGTGCTGTTGAGCAGGATGAGATTTGTATTGAGGCAGGCCGCATTCACAAAAATGATCTTCGCGAAATACTCGGTAGCCTGTTTGGTATGGGCGTCGATCACCCTCACCCCTGTCGCCTTGCCTTTTTTGTCATCATAAATAATGGAATGCACTACAGAATCGGGCAAAATAGTAAGGTTGCCTGTTTTATTGGCAGTAGGCAATGTGGCGGAATTTGAACTGAAATACCCGCCAAACGGACAGCCGCGCTGGCACAGGTTGCGCGCCTGGCATTGGCCGCGGCCCTGGTCCAGGTGGATTTGTTTGGGTTTGGTAAGGTGCGCGCACCGGCCGATAATCACGTTGCGGTCCTTATAATTGTCAACGATGCGCTGGCGGATCACTTTTTCCACCTCATTCATTTCCCAGGGCGGCAAAAATTCGCCGTCGGGCAGGGTTTCCAGTCCGTCGCGGTTGCCGGAAATTCCTGCAAAAAGCTCCACATGGCTGTACCAGGGAGCAAGATCGTCATACCGGATGGGCCAATCCACGGCATAATTGTCACGAGCAGGGCCCTCGAAGTCGAATTTACTCCAGCGCTGGGTTTGCCGCGCCCATAGCAGTGATTTACCGCCTACCTGGTACCCGCGTATCCAGTCAAACGGCTTTTGCTGTACGTACGGGTGTTCCTTATCCTTCACAAAAAAGTGATGGGTGCTTTCGTCAAAGGCGTAACACTTGCTTACCACCGGGTTATCTTGTTCAATCTTCAGGGTGTTCTCGCCGTGGTGCTTAAACTCCCACGGGTTTTTGGTTGCGGTGGGATAATCTTTTAAATGCTCTACCTTGCGGCCGCGCTCCAAAACAAGGGTTTTCAGGCCGCCTTCGCAAAGTTCCTTAGCCGCCCACCCCCCGCTGATGCCTGATCCGATAACAATGGCATCATAGGTGTGGTCGCTGTTTGGTGTATAATTAAATTCGCCGTTTGACATAGTTTTTTAATTGGTTTTTAAAGTTAATGATTTGTGGGATTAGTTGTAATAAGTTGTAAAGGTTGTAATGAGTTGTAAAAGGTGGAATTGTTCAAAAGTTCCTGCGTTGGCAGGCGAATGAATGACGGCAACATTTCATAACTTTGAGCAATATGCTTCAAATCAGCGAACTGTATATCTATCCAATCAAATCATTGCCCGGGATTTCCCTCCGGCAAGCACGAGTAACTGATCGCGGCTTTGAGCACGACCGACGCTGGATGCTGGTAGACGAAAACAATATTTTTATTTCGCAGCGGGAAGTTTCTGGGATGACGCAACTGCCATTGTCACTGGAAGACGAAGGGATCAGGGTTACAGATAAAAGAAATAACAGTTCATTTCTCGTCCCATTTAAAGTTCCTGCCGTGCAGGATAAAAAGGTGGCTGAAGTATTCGTTTGGGATGATACCTGCCAGGCGGAATACGTGGGCGATGAGGCAGACAGGTGGTTCTCGAAAGCATTGGGGATAAATTGCCGCCTGGTTCATATGCCGGAGGATAGCCGGCGGATTGTCGACCAAAAATATGCGCCTGGTGACAAGATTACTTCACTTGCGGATGGATATCCGTTTCTTTTGATCGGGCAGGCATCGCTGGATGAATTAAACGGCAGGCTGACCGAGCACCTTCCGATGAACAGGTTCAGGCCCAATATCGTTTTTACCGGCGGTGCCGCGTTTGAGGAAGATGTGATGGCCCACCTGACCATTGGCAGTGCAGATTTTTACGGCGTTAAACTTTGTGCACGTTGCCCTATACCAACCATCAACCAAATAACAGGCGCACGCGGAAAAGAGCCCTTGAAAACACTGGCTAAATACAGGCAGCGAGATAACAAGATTTATTTCGGGCAGAATTTGATCCATGCCGGTGAGGGTATAATTAATGTAGGTGATGCACTGGAAGTAAAGCGTTATCATACCACTGAGCGATTTTTTATAAACGGCCTGAATCCAAAGTGGATCGAAATTGATAAAACATTGGTATAATTGTGTGCGTTTTATAACCAGTTATAATTATTTAGAAGGCCGGTAAGTGTAAAAAGGTTCGGTAATGTCGCCCGGAACGGTCGCCCAATTGATATGTTATCCAAAAAAACAAAATATGCCATTAAAGCCCTGGTGATCCTGGGCAAAAACATGGACCAGCCACCGATGCAGATTCAAAAAATATCGGAGGAGGAACGTATTCCGAAAAAATTCCTCGAGCAAATATTGCTTGATTTGCGTAATGCCGGCTATTTATACAGCAAAAAAGGCGCAGGCGGCGGCTATAGCCTGAACAAGGACCCGAAAGAGATATTTTTAGTACATATTATGCGTATCACCGGCGGCCCCATCGCCATGGTGCCCTGCGCCAGCCTGAATTTCTTTCATAAATGTGAAGAATGCCAGCAAGAAACTACTTGCGGCATTCGCGACGTGTTTATTAAGGTTCGGGATGCTACGCTGAAAATACTAACGGAAACAAGCATAGCTGATATTATCGCAACCGAGGAAAATTTGGTGATGAACCTGTAGGTCGGGCGTTTTGTTCCACCATTTGGAGCCACTATTGTTGCAGGATGCCTTTAACTCCTTTGATTTTTATTTCGTTATAGATGCGTAATTGTAATTTAACGGTAAAATCGACGTTTTTTTAATTAAATACTACAAATTCGGTATACTATGTATATATTTGTGGCATTGTAAATGAAAAAAATAATTTCAAATATGGACAAAGCCTTGATGTGTTGCTGTATTTGCAATTGAGATAGAGGCTTTGTGCAGTTTATAATAATAAGTTCAAGCCTCTTTGCCTCAACCCAAAGGGGTTTTTTTATAACACAAAAAACTAAAACCAACCTATGCAAAGCTTCAGAACGGAACTGGAGAACCCGATAGTCGAAAAAGATATTATCGACCTTGAAAAAAAGATCATGGCTTTTCGTGAAGGAAAGATCCACGATGAAAAATTCAGGAGCCTCCGCCTGGCCCGCGGCATTTACGGTCAGCGTCAGCCTGGGGTACAGATGGTGCGCATAAAGTTGCCTTTCGGTAAGGTCACCTTCAAGCAATTGTTGCGTATTGCCGATATTGCTGACGAATACGCCAGCGGCAACCTGCATTTAACCACCCGCCAGGATATACAGATTCATTATGTTAGCCTCGACCGCACGCCCCAGTTATGGGCAGATTTGGAACAAGACGATATTACCCTACGCGAAGCCTGCGGCAATACGGTAAGAAATGTCACCTCTTCGCCAACTGCCGGCATCGACCCTGACGAACCGTTTGACGTTTCGCCTTATGCACAGGCTACTTTTGAGTATTTTCTGCGCAATCCTGTTTGCCAGGACATGGGCCGAAAGTTTAAAATATCATTCTCGTCGACTGACGCAGATACCGCGTTTTCCTATATCCATGATGTGGGGCTGATTCCCAAAATAAACGACAAAGGCGAGCGGGGTTTTAAAGTTTTGCTGGCTGGCGGCCTTGGCGCACAGCCATTTCTTGCGGTTGTCACAGAAGAATTTTTGCCTGAAGATCAGCTTATCCCGTATATCGAAGCGATTATTCGCGTGTTCGACCGTTATGGCGAAAGAAACAACCGCAACAAGGCACGTTTAAAATACCTCGTTCAAAAAATAGGGTTGACAGAAGTACTGTTATTGGCTGAAAACGAAAGAAAGGCGCTCAAAGTAAAGACTTACCCGATCAACCGGGAAACTATACCGGCCCCTGCCCTTTCGGCTGAGCAAAACATCGCTGAAGTTCCTGTTAACAACCCGCTTCGTTATGAGCAGTGGCTGATTACCAATGTTTTTGAGCAGAAACAAAAGGGCTATTACGGTGTGTATGTAAAAGTTCCCGTTGGCGATATTCATACACCAACCGCCCGTAAGCTGGTTGAAGCTATAAGGCCTTATGTGGCTGATGAGATCAGGATCACCCAAACGCAAGGTCTGTTGTTGAAATATGTACGTAAGGAGGCTCTTCCGGCGCTTTACAATGCTTTAACCGAACTGGATTTGTCCGCACCCGGCCACGATAGCCCCGCTGATGTTACTACCTGTCCCGGTACCGATACCTGCAATTTGGGTATATCCAATAGCATGACATTATCAAAAGTGCTGGAGGACCTGATTTACAATGAATATGAAGAATTCATCTTTAACCGCGAAATAAAAATAAAGATCAGCGGCTGCATGAACTCCTGCGGGCAACATGGGCTGGCACATATCGGCTTCCATGGAAGTTCATTAAAGGCCGGGACAAGAGTATTGCCTTCCGTGCAGGTGCTTTTAGGCGGCGGAACGGTCGGCGATGGTGCTGGCCGGGCGGCAGAAAAGGTTATTAAAGTTCCCGCAAAACGTGCTACACATGTTTTAAGGGCTGTGCTGGATGATTACAAAACCAATTCAATTGCTGCAGAAACTTTCCATACCTACTACGACAAACGGGGGAAGGATTATTTCTACCAGCTGTTAAAACCGTTGGCTGATTTAACCACGCTGACCGAAGACGAATTTGTCGACTGGGGACACCAGGAAACATTTGCAACCGCCATTGGTGTCGGCGAGTGCGCCGGTGTGGTGATTGACCTGGTTGCTACCTTATTATATGAATCCGACGAAAAATTTGGCTGGGCCAATGAGGCTTTTGCCGATGGCAGATGGTCTGACGCCATTTATCATGCCTATAACACTTTTATCAGCTCGTCAAAAGCGTTATTGCTTGATAAAAACATTAACAGCAGTACGCAATCAGGCATTATCCGTGAATTTGATACGCATTATATCAGCACCGGCGAAATTAGCATCGATGGCAGTTTTAACGACCTTGTGTTGCAAATCAACCAAAATGAGCCCTCGGCCGAATTTGCTGCCCGCTACATTGCGAATGCCGCTGATTTTTTAAATACCGTAAAAGCAAAGAGAGAGGAATTGGTACAATCATGACGATAACCGAAAAAAATATTAAAGAACCGCGCATCACTTTATTGGGCGCCGGACCGGGCGATCCGGAACTAATCACCCTTAAAGGGATAAAAGCGCTGGCAACCGCAGATGTTGTTTTATATGATGCCCTTGTGAATGAGGAACTATTGACCCATGCGCCGGCAGCGGCGGTAAAAGTTTACGTGGGCAAACGTTCCGGCGACCATACTTATTCCCAGGATGCGGTGAATCAGCTGATGGTTGACTACGCTTTGAATTATGGCCACGTGGTGCGCCTAAAGGGCGGAGACCCCTTTGTATTCGGCCGCGGTTTTGAAGAACTGGATTTTGCGGCGGCCTATAGCATTCCAACGCAGGTAATCCCGGGTATTTCCAGCTCTATCGGCGTGCCGGGTTTGCAAAATATACCCGTTACACACAGGGGTTTAAGCGAAAGTTTTTGGGTGGTAACGGGGACAACAGCAAGTGGGAAAGTATCAAATGATTTGTACGAAGCCGCCCGCTCAAAGGCCACCGTTGTGGTGCTGATGGGCATTCATAAGCTTGCTGAGATCGTTGAAATATTTAAAAAAGAAGGCAAAAACAAGCTGCCGGTGGCTGTTATTCAAAGCGGATCGACAAACAGCGAGAAAGTAGCCATTGGCGTAGTGGATACCATTGTCGAGGTGGTGGAAGAAAACAAAATTGCATCGCCGGCGCTAATCGTTTTTGGCGAAGTGGTTTCACTGCATCCAAAATTTCAACCAATCAGGGAGTTTTATGACATCGTCGCTGAAGAATAAGGAGTCAGGCAAACCGGCCGAAGAAAAACAGCGGGGCAATCCCCTTTTCCCTGTTTTTTTAAAGCTGAACAATTTGCATACGGTGCTGATTGGCGCCGGAAACGTCGGCCTGGAAAAGCTGAACGCAATCCTTGGCAATTGCTCGGATGCAAAGGTTACTATTATTGCTTTAACTGTTCTTCCTAAAGTGTATACACTGGCGGCGGCATATAGCGGCGTTACTGTAAAGCAAAAAGCCTTCGCGGCAAGCGACCTGGATGATGCGAATATCGCGCTGGCAGCCACTAATGATGCTGAATTGAATGATCACATCGTGACAGCGGCGCATGAACGCAGGTTGTTGGTGAATATAGCTGACAAACCTGACTTGTGCGATTTCTATTTGGGCTCGATCGTACAAAAGGGGGATTTGAAGCTTGCTATATCTACTAACGGGAAATCACCTACCGTGGCTAAAAGACTAAGACAGGTTTTGGACGAGGCGCTGCCCGATGAAATTGATACTACTTTGCAGCAAATGAGCCAACTGCGCGCTTCGCTCAATGGCGATTTCACAGAAAAAGTGAAGACTTTGAATGAAGTAACCGCGGTGTTAGTGAGTGATAAAGGAATTAAAGAAAAAAGCGGCAGCGCCAGGTAAGCGCTGCATAATGTTTATACCATGTTTGATATCTCAGAAGAATTAAAGCAGCAAACCCGGGGATTGAGTCCCGTTGAAGCCCTAACCTTTCTGGCGGATGCTTTTCCCGGCAAAGTAATATTTTCAACAAGCTTTGGCTGGGAAGACCAGGTTGTTACACACATGATTTTTGATAATAACCTGCCGATTAAAGTTTTCACTTTGGAAACTGGCCGGTTATTTCCGGAAACTTATTATGTATGGAACCGCACGATGGAGATTTACGGTCAGCCAATACACGCCTACTATCCCCGGCAAGACCTACTGGAGCAGATGGTCACCAAAAAAGGCCCTAACAGCTTTTACGAGTCCGTTGACAACCGCAAGGAATGCTGCAACATCCGAAAAGTGGAGCCTTTAAAACGCGCTTTGGCGGGCAATGATATATGGATCACTGGCATTCGCGCTGAACAATCGCCCAACCGGCAGCATATGGATAATATCGAATGGGACGAGGTGAATAACCTGGTTAAATTCCACCCTATCTACCATTGGCACCTCGATGAGGTTAAAGAGTATATCAAGCTCTACAATATTCCTTATAACACACTACATGACAGGGGCTTCCCCAGCATCGGCTGTGCACCGTGTACCCGTGCCGTTCAGCCAGGCGAGGATTTCCGCGCCGGCCGCTGGTGGTGGGAAGACCAATCAAAAAAAGAGTGTGGTCTGCACGAGACGCATGCTGCTAATTTAGAGGAAGTTAGAGGATAGTCCGAAAAGTCAGTAAAGTCCGAAAGATAATTTGGTTAAGTGAAAATGCGGGGCAAATTAACCTCCGCATTTTTTTTAACATTCTGTTGAGATTAGGCTCGCCAGTTAAGTTATCCGCCAAATTGGCGAACGTCAATGCAGCTTGTTCAGGACTTTCCGGACTTTACTGTCTTTTCGGACTAATCTCTAATCGCTAACTACTGAAACTCCGGTTTCAACTCAGCTTTTTCCGCTGCCCTGAATTTCATCACCTTTGGTACCGAAACGGCTTGTATGTAACCTTGGTTGGGGTGCAGGCGGTAATAGCCCTGGTGATACCTCTCCGCCGGGTAAAATATCTTAAACGGCACAACCTGGGTAACTATCGCATCGGGATAATGCTTTGACTCATTTACCTTCTTTATGGTATTGTCCAATATCTGCTTTTCTTCCGGTGTACGGTAAAACGCTATCGACCGATAATCAGTCCCTTCGTCGGGTCCCTGGTAATTCAGTTCTGTGGGGTTATGTGCAAAAAAGAATGCATTGGCGAGCGTCGCAAAACTGATGACTTTAGGATCGTAGTACACCTGTACACACTCGGCATGATTGTTTTTGTCTTCGCGGGCGTTGCCTAAGTCTTCATAAGTAGGGTTTTTAAGCGTTCCGCCCGAATAGCCGGACACAACCTTATCCACTCCTTTTAATTCAGACATCGCTTCACTCATGCTCCAGAAACATCCGCCGCCAAAGGTGGCGACAGCTTCACCAGGCTTAGGAGTGGGCAGCGGGGCCATATCGTTTTGCCCCATAGCGCATCCTGCAAAAAACAACATGCAGGCCGCATATAAAATAATTTGTTTCATAGTTTTCTTAAAATTTACAATCAAATATACGTTAGTTCACCCTCGTCGGTTGGTCACAGCTAAGTAAGTAAAACCTGCCGCTTATCTGGTGTTTGGGCGATTAGTCGCGGATGATTCCTAAACCTTACAAATTCTTTTCAACTATTTAATATCAGCACGAACCGATCGCTTAACAAGGTCGAGTATGGAGTTGAGTCCGTTGGTTTTGATCTCGAAGGCGGTGCCCAGCAGCATGCCTAATTTACCTGCTGGCAGTCCTTTGTGATGCAGCCATTCAAGGTAATACACCGGCAGATCGCTGATCAAAGTGCCTTTATATTTCCCGAACGGCATTTTTGTGAGCACGATTTGTTTCAGAATCTCCGGGTCGGGCTGTACGTTTTCCACGAGATAAAGATAGATGCTTTTGGCAGATAAACCGGGATATTGTTATTTTCACCGGTAAGCATTCAAACACAAACCCACTAATCATGTTATAATTTTACCTTTATGACACGATCGATGAGAAAACAGTTTGAAACAAAACTCAGCAGCCCCGAGGGATCAATTGATGGAATGGCTAACCAGCTTAACGACCAGGGCAGCGCCTGGGGTTTTAAATCTATTGATGGTACTATTCACCTAGTAATAGCGAGGGATAGCGACGGAAATTGGATGCGGGCTGACGGAACAGAACCCTTCTTGTCCAGTTGGACGGAAGAATTAGTTAAAAAAGTTACTGACCATATTTAAGTTATTGTAATGGAGAAACGCGAAATCGGAACTTCAGGAATAAAAGTTAATGCTTTTTGCCTTGGCGGAAACGTATTCGGCTGGACGGCTAACGAAAAGCAATCATTTGCCGTTTTGGACGGTTTTACAGATGCTGGTCTGGAATTTATCGACACTGCCGACGTGTATTCTACATGGGGGCCGGGGCATAAAGGAGGCGAATCAGAAACTGTTATCGGCAACTGGTTAAAAAAGTCGGGCAAACGGGATAAGGTGATCCTTGCCACAAAGGTGGGCAAACCCATGGGCGAAAATAAAAAAGGTCTTTCACGTAAATACATCCTGCAGGCCGTTGAAGACTCGCTCAAACGCTTGCAAACCGATTATATCGATCTTTACCAATCGCACGAAGACGACACTAATACCCGCCTGTTAGAAACGATGGAAACTTTTACCGACCTGGTAAAACAGGGAAAAGCGAGGGCCATCGGAGCGTCAAACTACAGCGCGGCAAGACTTCGTGAAGCATTGAGCGTAAGTACTGAAAATAGCCTGGTAAGCTACCAATGCCTGCAGCCGGAATATAATCTTTATGCGCGTGAGCAATACGAAAAAGAGTTTGAGCCGATATGCCGTGAAAAAAACATCGGTGTTATTAGCTATTACTCGCTGGCAAGCGGCTTTTTAACCGGCAAATACCGCTCGGAAGATGACTTTGGCCAAAGTGCCCGTGGCCAGGGAATAAAAAAATTCCTTAACCCAAGGGGCTATAAAATTTTAGCCGCTCTTGACAAGGTTGCCGCTGAACACCAGGTTACTCAAGCAGCAATAGCTCTTGCATGGGTTATGGCGCGTCCCGGCATCACCGCTCCCATTGCCAGCGCAACCAGCATAAAACAATTAAATGAGCTGGTTAAAGCAACAGAAATAGAACTTTCGGGCCACGAGATCGATGCGCTAAATGATGCAAGTAAATACCATGCGATTTAAGGATTAAAGAGATTAGTAAGATAAAGGCTGCCAACAATTTTCCCGACCATAAAATGAGTTAACGATTGATAAGATAATAAGACAAATCCTCCTGTAAATCTTTCTAATCTTAAAAATCGCGTCAAAAAAGGCCGCCTTACGGCAGCCCCCTTCATCATATATTGACTTGACAATCCTTACTTAAAACTTGCTCATTTTACGGTTGGCAAAGTTGTTTTGGGCACGGGTTTGAGTAAAGTGCTCAGCTCCTCCCCTGTTATCGCCGCCGCGGTTGTGATACGCCGGCTGGCTGTTAACCCGGTTTTCGGGTTGTTGCACCGCAGGACGGTAGGGTTGTGCAGGCCTGTTGAAGGTTCTGTTTTCAACGGGCTGGTTGTATCCGCCATTTGCCCTGTTATAGCCTTGGTTTACATACCCGCCATTGTTTGCGGGGCGATTGTAACCGCGGTTATCTTCTCTGCCACGGTCCTGGTCACGATAACCACCGTTTGCATGGTCGTTATAATTTGCCCGTCCCCAATCGCTAACCCGGTTGCCATTGTACCTTTCGCGGTAAAAATCATCGCGCTGGTATGGCCGGAAAGCTCTTATTTCAAACCTGCGGGCGGTTGTCCAGTCGTAGTTTGCATATTGCCCGGGCAGGTAAGCTGAAAACACCCATTCGGTGCCGTCGAAGTAAACATAACATTGGTCGGTTACGTCGTAATAAACGCCAAGGTCGGGCAGGTAATAGTAGTCGTCACCGTTGCCGAAGGCCGGAGCTGCAGCAATTGCAGGCGCCTGGGTGTAGATTACCGGTTGCGGTTGGATACCTAAATTTACTCCAACCCTGATTTGTGCATCGGCGGTATTGTATATCATCAAACCGCTCATTGCTACTGCTGATAATATCATTAACTTTTTCATTGTCTTAGTTATTAATTTTTAAATTTTCGAATCGGGCGATGCTTATTTGTTTTATTGTTAATGCCCGCTCCGTTTTCAAATTTTATATAACTATGACGGCAGAAAAAGTTTATAGTTTAACGCGTGTTAGGTTTATTATTCTATGTAACTCAAATATTACAATATTTAATTTTGAATATGTGGTATTATTTAGAATTAAGTTTTATACCGACCTACAAAAAAGATGTTCGAACGTTCAATTTTGGGTGCTTACTATCGCGAAGCTCTGAACTCTTTTTCGATGTTCTTCAGCCATTTCTCGCGTTTTGCCGCTGATACAAACTTCACCATGTTGAAGCTGATCCATTTACGGTTTTTAAAACCAAGCTTACGGAATGTACCGTTAAAAATTGCTTTTTTGATGGCGTTGCCGAATAGGAGGCGGTAAACAATTGATGGCGTATTCATGGTTGTAATGACGGTTACGCCATCAAGCTTATTCCATCTTTTGATCATCCGGGGAAAACGGCCGCTGTTGTCATAATCGTACGCCACACCCGAAAAAATTACCTTGTCAATAAAGCCCTTCAACATCGCCGGCATCAGTTCCCACCATATCGGGAAGATCATAACCAGGCGATCCGCTGTGTTGATACGTTCACGGTAGTTGATCACCTGCGGATCCTGCGGCGCACCGTCTACAAAGCCTTTAAGGTCTTTTGCACTCATTACCGGGTTAAAATTGTCGTTATCCAGGTGAATCAGGTCGATCTGATGCCCAGCGTTGATGAGGCCCCGGTTAACGGCGTCCAGGATGGCTTTGCAGTAGCTGCGGTCGTAGGGGTGGTTAAATATGATCACTGTTTTCATTGTGCTGTACTTTAGCACAAAATTCCCCCCGGGGAAAATGAGCGGACGATAACATATGTTAATAAAGCATAGATGTAGAGACGCAACATTTTGCGTCTCGAACCCAAAAAAGGGGTTTTAGAATGGCCCCGCAATTTTCGGATTAATCTTTTCATTCGTTCCGAGACGCAAAATATTGCGTCTCTACATTCTGTTCCGTATCCTGCTCAGTGAAACAGAAGTTATACCAAGGTAAGACGCGATGTAATGTTGCGGAACTCGTTTAATGATGTGCGGGGCGTTCTCCAAGAGTTCCCGGTAGCGTTCTTCAGGCGTGTTTTTGATGTAAGACATGAAGAGTTTTGAATAATGCGACATACGTTTTACCATCGTTTCCTGTATAAAGGCGGTATAACCCGGGTTACTCATAAATATTTGCTCAAAGTTCTTTTTGCTGATCGCATAAACGGTTGTCGGCTCGATGCTTTCGATGCTGAACAAACTGGGTTCGCCGCTTCTGAAGCTTTCAACGGACGACACGGCTTCGTTCTCGAAAAAAAACTGGAAGGTGATATCCTTCCCTTTATTATTGAACCAAAGCCGCAAGCAACCCTGTTTGATAAAATAACCATACCTGGAAACATCACCCTCGTTTAACAAAATGGTTTTTGCCGGGACCGTTTTTTCTTTGATCAGATGGGCATACTTGTCCCAGTCGATATTTAGCGGCGAATCCGGGGTATGGGTTTTTGTCATTTTTTAGTAATTGTTTGTTTTACACTTAGCCAGCCGCAGGATGTCACATGATTAGTACAAAACCCGCTTTAAAATTTGCTGTTGTTTCCTTTAACTTTGGGTATCAAATATATAACAGCTTATGAAAATGAAAAAAATGTTAATCTTTTTGCTGCCGGTTTTTGCAGTGGCAGGGTTCATCGTATTTAATGCGTGCAAAAATGCGCCTTCCGCTGGTTCCAACATTGCGGACAATGCGGGGTTAACCGTACCGGCTGGCTTTAAAGTTGTTGCGGTTGCAGAGCACCTGGGGAACGCACGGCACATGGTAGTAACCCCCGAAAACGACCTTTATGTACACCTCGCCGGCCCAAAAAACGGCAAGGGAATATTGGTTTTACACGTTGATGGCAACAAAACCACGTTAAAAACCAGTTTCGCCAGCTACGGCGGTACTGGCATCGCCATTAAAAACGGCTATTTATATGCTTCTGACAATACCGAAGTATACCGGTATAAACTGAATGAAAAAGAGGAGGTGATCGATCCCAATCACCCTGAAAAGATCGTTACCGGTTTGGTTAGCAAAAGGATGCACGAACCAAAAGCGCTTTGTTTAGACAATGACGGTAATATATACGTGAACATCGGAGCTTATTCAAATATTTGCAGCGATTTTGATCCTGATAAAAAAGGTTGCCCTATTCTAAGCGAGGCGGCGGGGATATGGGAATTTAAAGCAGATAAACCGGATCAGAAGGAAAGTGATGGCATACATTATGCAAGTGGATTAAGAAATGTGGTCGGCCTGGACTGGAACCAGCAGGACAACCAGCTTTTTGTGATGCAACATGGCAGAGACGCACTGCACGATCTGTATCCCAGCCTTTATACGGTTCATCAGTCGGCAGAACTACCGGCTGAATGTATGTTCGCCATAAAAAAAGGTGATAACGCGGGTTGGCCATATGTTTACTACGACTGGATGCAGGAAAAAAATATGCTCGGCCCCGAATATGGCGGCGATGGCAAGAAGGGCGCCGATCCGAAATATATTAACCCGGTAGCCGCGTACCCCGGCCACTATGCACCAGACGGCCTTATGTTTTACACCGGTAACCAGTTCCCCGAAAAATATAAAAATGGGGCCTTTATCGCTTTTCACGGCTCGTGGAACCGCGCACCTGAACCCCAGGCCGGCTATTGCGTGGTATTTCAGCCATTTAAAAATGGAATGCCTGACGGTAAATGGGAAGTATTTGCCGATGGCTTTGCCGGGGCGAACAAAACGCCTGATGGCGCGGCGCATCGGCCCTGTGGTCTTGCCCAGGGCCCCGATGGATCGCTTTATGTGAGCGACGACCAGGGAGGAACTATTTATAAGATCACCTATAACAAATAAGCTATGACGATAAAAACGGCGGCCTTTTTCTTTGCTGCCTTGTTGCTGACGACCGCATTGCATGCCCAGACGAGGAAAAAGGTCCATCATTCCAGTTTGGTGGCAACCATGGCACGCGGGAAGGTCGTTTATAATAATATTTGCCTTGCCTGCCACATGGCCAATGGCAATGGCGTACCAACAATGAACCCGCCGCTGGGTAACACCGAGTATGTTTTGGGGGATAAAACCAGGCTGATCAAAATTGTGCTGAATGGGTTTAAGGAAGATGTACAGATCAACGGGCAATCCTTTTCCAATAATATGACGCCCCATAAGGACCTTACCGATCGTCAGATCGCCGATGTGTTAACTTTCGTGCGTAAAAGTTTTGGCAATAAGGCGAGTTCAATCTCGGCTTTACAGGTTAAGAAAGTTAGAGCCGCCAATGGTTAATTTCTTTTATTTTTTGATTACACCGATTCTCATTAGCAATCGGTGTAATCATTTATTAAAATCGGTGTAATCCCAAGTTATCCGAACCAATCGAACAGATCATTGTGTTTTAGGGTAGCTTTTTGTTCAGCATCCAGGTCCTTAACCACCTGCCCCTCTCCCATCAGGATCAGCCTGTTACCATAGTTAAAAGCATCTTTTAAGTTATGCGTGATCAATATTGCCGTTAACCGGTAGTGGCTGATCAGATCGTCAGCTGTTTTCATTACAATTTGTGCTGATTTGGGGTCGAGGGCCGCTGTGGGTTCGTCGAGCAATAATATTTTGCAGTTATCCATCACGCTCATCAGCAAAGTAAGCGCCTGCCTTTGACCGCCGGACAAAGTGCCCATAGGCTGTTCGATCTTATTTTCCAGGCCCATGCCAAGGGTTGAGATCCGCTCTCTCACCTGGTTTTTAAAGGTTTCGTTGATGCCGATCGTTAGCCCTTTGGGTTGTGTACGGATAGCGGCAAGCCTGAAATTGTCGAGAATACTTAGTTGAGATGCGGTTCCGCTAACCGGGTTTTGAAAAACACGGGCAATCCATGCGCTTCGTTTATAATCAGGCAGTTTGGTTACATTCTGGCCGTCAATCGCAATATTTCCGGAGCTTGGCAAAACGCTACCAGCAACCATATCCAATAAGGTTGTTTTCCCGGACCCATTTGCGCCAACGATCACTACAAACTCCCCGGTCGCAATATGCAGGCTAACCCCATTGACGGCGTTTACCTGGTTGGTCTTCCCGGTGTGAAATGTTTTATGAACATTGGTAATGTCGATCATTTCTCAGCGCGAATTTTTCAAGGTTAACCTCGGCAGGCTGACGATCAGCAGCACGAAAACGGCGGTTATTGCATTCAAAAAGATTGGGTCGATCCCCGTGTCCAACGTAATAGCCACAACCATCCTGAAAATAATAGCCCCCCCAATTACCAATAAAAGACTTAACCAAACGGAAGTTATCTGCCTCCAGTTGATAACCGTTTCAGCAATGATTACAGAACCCAAACCGACGATTACTATGCCAATGCCCATACTGATATCCGTAAAGCCCTGTACCTGGCTGTATAGATAGCCGCCCAATGCTGTTAATGCATTTGCCACAGCGAGGCCGATGATCTTCATTCGGTCCGTATTTACACCCAATGCCCGGGTCATCGATTCACTGTTGCCGGTGGCGCGCATCGCAATGCCGAAGTCGGTTTTCAACAAATAACCGATTATGACCGTCAAAATAGCTACAAAAATCACTAAAACCCAAAAAGTATTGTAGTTCGGGTTGCTGCTAATCGTAATAAGGCTAAACAATGATGGGACATTTATCAGCGGTATATTTGACCTGCCCATCAACCCTAAATTAACCGAGTAAAGGGCGAACATTACCAATATTCCGGACAGCAAAGCATTAATTTTGAGTTTGGTATGAATAATGCCGGTTGTGGCCCCGGCGAGCGCCCCAGAGATAATCACCAACGGCAAAATGATATAAGCGGGCTGATGATGTGTAAGTAAAACAGCCGTAACTACAGCACCAAGGGTATAGCTGCCATCGGTGGTGATATCGGGAATATTGAATATTTTCATCGAAATGAAGATACCGAGCGCTATGGCCGAAAAACAAAGCCCCTGTATTAATGTGGTCAGGTAAAAATCCATTATTTAACGGCCTCGAAATTTGAAGGTACTGTAATGTGATATTTTTTGGCGGCTGCCGGATTATAAACCCGGCGCCTTATTTTTACAATTTCAGGCTGCAGCCCGTTTGTTGAATGCGATTTCAAAAATTGCGCGGCCTGTATACCGGCCTGGTAACCCCATTGATAAATATCCGCCCCGAATGCGGCAACAGCGCCGCGCTGCACCAGGCCGGCTTCGCTGGTAAAAATCGGCACATTTTTTTGGTCGCAACTCTTTAAAATCGTTTCGAAGGCAGCAAAAACGGTATTGTCCGGGTTGGCAAAAAAGGCGTCGATGTTTTTATTCAGCAGCGATGCTGTTACCATTTGCGCATCGGCTGAAGAATTCAATGGCAGGGCCACAAGTGTAATACCCAATTTGCCAGCGTCGGCCTGTATCCTGTTTTTTGCATCGAGCGACTGCGGCTCAGATTGATTGTAGATCATTCCGACAACGAGTTTGCCGCCCTTCGGCTTTAAGAATTTGGGAATGTTTGAAAAAGAAGTATCGATATAATTTAAATCCTCCACAGCGCCGAATAAATTTTTGCGGCCGGTACTATCCTGCAATTGCATCAGCTTAATAGTGGGCGACACCATCATAAAAACAGGGATAATTTTTGTTTTTTGAGCAGCAGTTATTGAAGATAACGTCGTGCAGGTGGCCATCAGGTCGACTTTATGGGATATAAAGCGGTCGACAATTTGGGTCAGGGTTGGGATACTGCCCTGCGCGTTGCTGTATTCGATCTTAATGTTGCCGGCCTGCTCGCTAAAGCCATTGTTTTTTAAGGCGTCGACAAAGCCGGTATGTGCCGGCGCGATGGAAGCGTCCTCGAAGTAATCGACAAAACCGACAACCGGAACATTCTGTTTAATGTCGTGATTACAAGCGCCGAGCAGGATCGCAACTGCAAATAAGGAAAGGGTTTTTAGCAACTTCATGTTACTAAGGTAGGCAATCGCGGATTAAAGCCCAAAGCGATTTAGCCAAAACCCTGAAAGATTACCCGGGAACGTTTTCTCAATAAAGGTTGGAGTCTCTTTTTAATTGCTCTTCAATCCCAATTGTTGATTCGAAAAATTTTGCATGTACTCATTGGTCAGAAAAAAATCGATGCTCATTATTGAGAATTGCCCGCCGGTAAGATTCGGGTTTTCGATGTATGTTAAATTTTGAGCCGCCTCAGTGGTATATGTATAAACGAACGCCGCATTTGTGGTTACGGTTAACTGTGTACCTTGTGGCAGAAGCGTTAGCGCGCTTGCTGCCGAAGTGTCTTCGATGTAGCTATAGCCTGACGTACCGCTGTCAAATAAGAGATTTGTGCTGATCGACTTGCTGTTGTAGCTTACGGAGGTAGGAAAGATCGGGACATAACCATCGCCCTGGTAAAAATTTACGGTATGCATCGTAAATCCTGAAGATGACGAAACATCGGACGACGTTAACCCTAATGTAACCAAACCAGGGACATAAGTACCAGCCAAAGAAAAATTCGACATACCCAACGCTGCCATTTTAAACCCTTTCGTAAGGCCGCTTCCAGGGTCGAAATAACTGAACGGGCTGGTAATGTATGAGTTACCCGAAAAATATATGTATTCCGAATTTACGCCAAAAGTGTCGAAATAATGGGCGGATAGTGTCTTTCCGTTGGCGTCTGTGGCTTTATAATAAATGCAAAACGGCAGTCGTTTAACAATCACATTTTCCCCCTGGTCGCCGAGCGTTACGGGGGCGTAAGCCAGGTTGCCGTAAACAGTCGTCAGTGTGCTGCTGTCGGCCCCGTACTGCAACGTTGCTGTTTGTTTGGTAATAGTAATACCATTCACGACGGTAGAATCGCCCGTAAAGGTAAAGCCTGAACTTGATATCATCGTGGCCGGGATAAGCCCCTGGGCATCGATAACCATTCCCCCTGATCCGGTGTCGAAAATCAAGCCATCGTCGATAGACTGGTTCCCTATTTTGGAAACAGCTACGATCAATTCCCGGTATTCAGCTGAATCAGCTTCGTAAAGGCCGAGTTTAGTGGGTGTGGCTACTGGTATTACCTGTGCATTATTGTTTGTGTTATCCTTTTTACAGGATGCAAAAGAGAGAAGCGAAAACAGGACAAAAGCTGCTGGTATATTTTTCAAGGGGTATTTCTTTATCATAGGTAAAACCGTTACTGCAAATTAATAACATTATTTTTTAAAAATTATTATTCCCGGATAAACAAATGGACTTACAACTGTTTATATGGCTATAGTTATAAGTCCCGGTTAGAGGGACTGATTGTTAGGATGCTTTTATACCCGACAATGCCGGATACCGGCTAACCCGATACCACCTATTAACGAATTTTCATTATTTTAGCGCTTGAATGACGGCTTTACTATCGAAACTACCACAAACTGGGACTACCATATTCACAGTGATGTCGGCGCTGGCGCAGCAGGTTGGCGCGATCAATTTGTCGCAGGGCTTTCCCGATTTTAACACCTCGCCGGAATTGATCAAATTGGTTAATACCGCCATGAAAAAGGGGCATAACCAATACGCACCAATGGCCGGCGTACCGGTATTGCGTGACCGGATAGCCGCAAAGACAGAAAAACTATACGGCGCCGCCTACGACCCGGAAACCGAAATTACCATTACAGCCGGAGGCACACAGGCTATATTTACCGCGATAACTGCTGTCGTTAGCCCAAATGACGAGGTAATTATTTTTGAGCCGGCTTTTGATTGCTATGCACCTGCTATCAAGCTGATGGGTGGCATCGTGAAATCACTTGAACTGGAACCGCCCGATTACCGCATTCCCTGGAATATGGTAAAAAGGCTGATCAATAACAAAACGCGGATGATCATCCTCAATACGCCGCATAATCCCACTGCTACCATCCTGCATAAAGAAGATATTGATGAGTTGAGTGCCATCGTAAAAAACCAGGACATCCTGATATTGAGCGATGAGGTGTATGAGCATTTGATCTATGACGGCGAAACGCACCACAGCATGGCTTGTTACCCCGAATTGAGGCAGCGTAGTTTTATTGTAGCATCCTTCGGTAAGCCATTTCACGCAACCGGTTGGAAGGTTGGCTATTGCATGGCGCCCGCCCACCTGATGAACGAGTTCAGGAAAGTGCACCAGTTTTTGGTTTTCAGCGTAAATGCCCCAATACAGTATGCAATTGCAGAATATTTAAAGGATGAAAATACTTACCTGGGCCTGCCGGAATTTTTTCAGCAAAAGCGTGATTACTTTCGCAGCGGCCTTGAGCAAACCCGGTTCAAACTATTGCCTTGTTCGGGATCTTATTTCCAGTCAGTGACGTATAATGACATTACAGATGAGAAAGATAGCGAGTTTGCCCTGCGTTTAACAAAGGACTTCGGCGTAGCGGTAATTCCCACCTCGGCCTTTTATACACGTGGCACCGATTATCACGTTTTACGGTTTTGTTTTGCAAAAAGGCAAGAAACGCTCGATAAAGCCGTTGAAAGATTGTTGAAAGTTTAATTCATGGTTAATGTTTTGTCCCTTTTTGTTAACAAGACATGAACAAAACGCTTCCATGAATTGTAAACTATGATCTATGAACTAAGAACTCATACCAATGGAAAATCTGAAAATTACAACCTTCCAGGCCTACCTTTTTTGGGAGAATGTCGACAAAAACCTGCAAAATATTACCACCCGTTTGGGAAATATCCGCGAAAAAACAAACCTGATCATTCTTCCCGAAATGTTCAGTACGGGTTTTTCAATGGATGCTGAAAAACTCGCTGAGCCCATGGCTGGCAAAACCATGAGATGGATGCACAAAACCGCCAAACATTTTGAATGTGTGGTAATGGGTACGATTATTATAATGGAAGACGACAAATTTTATAACCGCCTTATATGGATGCGGCCCGATGGCAGTTACGAATATTACGATAAACGCCACCTGTTTGCCATGGGCAAAGAACATCTGACGTATACCCCAGGTAATAAGCGGCTTATTGTCGAACTGAAAGGCTGGAAAATTTGCCCTATGATCTGCTACGATCTCCGTTTCCCCGTTTGGTTGCGGAATGCTCACAGCGAATACGATCTTTTGATCATTACGGCCAACTGGCCCGAGCGCCGCATTGCCCACTGGCGTTCGCTGATCAATGCGCGGGCTATTGAAAACCAGGCTTATGTGGTCGGCGTTAACCGGGTTGGGCACGACGGCAATGAAGTTTATCACTCCGGCGACTCCACCTGCGTTGATCCAAACGGAAACGTAATTTACAATAAACGCGACGAGGAAGACCTGTATACATTCACCATCATCGCCGAAGAAGTGACAAAAACCCGGCGCGCTTTGCCATTTTTAATGGATGCAGATGAGTTTTCCATCCAAAATGTAACCGGCGCCCCAGTAGTATCGTGATCAATTTTTAACCCGGTTTTCACCGATAATGAGCGGGCGTTCATCCCTGAACACTATGAACACTTTTGTCACTTTAAGTAAACACGTTTAATATGTTGATAATAAACAATTTATATGAATTTTATAAACAATCACTTTAACTAAAAATACTCTTAAAGCGTTCATAAATGAACGCCCGTGAACACCAAAATGAACGGTCTATCCCTGGAAAAGATTGACACTTTTTGTGAATAACTACGTAGGGCGCCGATCGTAGACGGCCTAACTCCACATCTATCCGCGACATCCGGGCAAACCAGCTATGAATTGCTTTTTTGCCGACAGTTTGCTTTCCGGACATTTCGGGCCGCCCCTACGAGTTGCATACGCTTCACTACGGCCTTTCAAACGCTCCTCAAAACACCTCAAACGCGTTCAGAATAACTGCGAAACCGGTCCAAACGGCAGGCGAAATTATCTGTCAATGAGCAAAAAGCGTTCATTTTTGTTCACGCGCTGAACACTTTGAAAGCAATTTTTTCGGAGAAATGTCGCCAGGTGCAAGGCCGTAACAGGAATTTCTAGTCCCAACAAAATTTGCGTCCGCAATTGCTATTGCAGTTTATTATAGGTAATTATGTTTCGGCAAATGGCAGCTTAACTATAATCACCAGAATAAGGACCTAACACGTTAAATGAACAAAATACCCGGCAACAGAAGGCCTATCGCATCCCGCGACACGGGTTGGGCTAAACAAGCCGCATCGATGCTTGCAAAAAGGAATGTTTCGCCAAATGCCATTTCTATCCTGAGCATTTTATTTTCGCTGATCGCATTCGCGGCATTTTACCTGGATCACAAAACCGGCAGAAACAACATCTTATATATGCTGATTGCAATAGCCGCCATCCAGGGCAGGTTGATCATGAATTTGCTGGATGGCATGGTAGCTGTTGAACATGGTAAAAAGTCGCCCGTCGGCGGCTTGTTTAACGAGGTTCCCGATAGAATAAGCGATACCCTGGCACTTTTCGGCGTTGGCCTGCTGGCAAAAAACATGCCCTACGGAATGGACCTGGCTTACCTGGCCATCATACTTTCGGTAACAACCGCCTATATACGCACGCTGGGCGCATCGTTAAAATGCGGCCATTACTTTTCCGGCCCAATGGCCAAGCAGCACCGCATGGCTTTGGTTTGTTTGGGCTGTGCTGTCGGTATCTGGTATTTGCCGGTTTTTTATTACCTCCTGATTATTATGAACGCCGGCTTGCTGGTCACCTGTTACCGCAGGCTGTCAAAAATTGCAGCTTGCCTGCGCAAAAGTGATTTAACTTAACCTTAAAAAAATGGACAAAATATTCAGGACAGACTCGTTTCATAACAAAGATCTTTTCATCGTCGTAGCACTCATCTTCGCCATTTTATGCATCGCGTCACTTACGTTTTTTGTGATCGGGAAACTGAACCCTAAAGCAAATCTGACCGAGCTGAAGGCCCGCACAAAATCATGGTGGGTAATGGCATCTATTTTTATTGCCGCAACGCTTATCAACAGTACCATTTCCTATGTTGCGATGGCTATGTTGTCATTTGTCGCGTTCAGGGAACTGTATTCTGTAATTGGCTTCCGCGATTCAGACAGGCGCGCAATTTTTTGGGCTTTTATTGCCATCCCCGTTCAATATTACCTCGCTTACATAGGCTGGTATGGCGCCTACATCATATTTATACCGGTTGTGATGTTCCTGTTTTTGCCTTTGCGCATCGTTTTAAAGGGGGACACAAAAGGGATCATCAAATCTATGGCGACTTTGCAATGGACGTTGATGCTAACCGTATTCGGTATAAGCCACATGGCCTACCTGCTCTCCTTACATCCAATTAAAGGATTTGACATCGGCGGGCGCGGGCTGCTGCTATTCCTGGTATTCCTTACGGAGATCAATGATGTAATGCAGTTTACCTGGGGCAAGTTATTGGGGCGGCACAAAATAATACCAAAAATAAGCCCCAACAAAACATGGGAAGGATTCATCGGCGGGCTGATAAGTACAACCATCATTGGTCATTTTTTAGGTTTCCTTACGCCATTATCCACCGTACAGGTACTGTTTGTCAGTTTTATGATCGGCTTCTCCGGCTTTGTCGGCGATATCGTAATGTCTTCGGTAAAAAGGGATATCGGCGTAAAAGACATGGGAACTACGATCCCGGGACATGGCGGCATTTTAGACCGGATAGATTCGCTGGCTTATACCGCTCCTGTTTTTTTTCACCTTGTGTATTACCTGGCTTATTAGATGCAAAAACTGGTCTTAAGATTCACCTATAGCCTTTTTGTTCGGTCGTTTTTGAAGATCATCGTGGGTGTTAAGTTCGATACCGCAAGGTTTTTGTTAGATGAAAAACAGTTTGTCATCGTAGCAAATCACAACAGCCATTTGGACACCATGGCAATAATGGCGTCGCTGCCGTCAAAAATTGTCCATAAGGTTAAACCGGTAGCGGCCGCCGATCATTTTGGTAAGACAAAGTTTAAGGAGAAAATGAGCAATTACCTGGTCAACACGCTGCTTATCCAGCGCAAACGCGATCCGGATCATCCGGAAAACGACCCGGTTAACCTGATGGTTAAAGCACTTGACGACGGGTTTTCGCTGATCGTTTTCCCGGAAGGGACCCGGGGCCAGCCCGAGATCCGGCAACCGCTTAAACCGGGTGTAGGCTACGTTTTAGCCAAAAGGCCGCATATCAAATATGTGCCCGCCTATTTAAAAGGGATGGGAAAGGCTTTGCCGAAAGATGATAAATTATTAGTGCCGTTTACGTCGTCGCTAACCTATGGCCGCCCTACCAGTGTCGCGGAACTAACTGTAATGGATATTTTGAAGCAAATAGAAGTCGATTTGAATAACTTGAAGGAAAAAAGTTAAAACAGGAAGCTCTTACAAAACTTTAAGAGTTTGAACCATAAGTTTATACCGTTGCTTTTCCCTTTACCAAAGACAACGGGCGAAGCCTGGTAACCGGCGACTGCAACAACCGTTTCTTTACCACAATTTGGGTAACGCCTTCGCAGCAAGCGTCCTCGGCCATTTCTATGATCACGCTATCCAGCCTTTCCAGTTCAAACTGCATATACTTAATTGCTTCCTTATCCGAGGGGTCGTCCTTTATAATTTCAGCCAGGCCCTTTAAATTTGCCAGCGGGCTCCGCACCAGGTGGCTTTGTTTCCAGGCAATATCTTTTATGCTGTTTACGTGGTCCTGTATTTGTTTATAGGCGCTTTTTAAACGCTGTTCCGCTTTTTTGCGTTCGGTAATATCCTCAAACTGGCTTACAAAGTATATCGGCCCGCCTTTTTTATTGGTTACGGTGGCTAAGTTGATGGACACCCATACGATGGCCCCATTTTTACAGATATATCTTTTTTCTACCCGGTAGGCGTCTTGTTTGTTGTTTAAAGCTTTGTTTATTGCGTCAACATGTATGGCCTGGTCGCCGGGGTGGGTCAGATCCTGGAATGACATGGAAAGCAGCTCCTGTTCGCGGTAGCCTACCATGTCGCACAGGCGTTTGTTTACTTTAAGCCATTGTCCTTGTAATGAAACGAGGGCCATCCCCATCGCCGAATGCTCGAATGCGGCACGAAATTTTGATTCACTTTCTCTTAATTTCTCCAGAAGTCTCCGCAAACTGGCCGAACGTGCTTCCACACGCTTTTCCAGTTCTTCGTTCATCACCTTTACTTCTTCTGTCGCATCGTGCCGCTGCCTGTCAAATTTGTTCAGCCATTTAGCGGTATGCAATATCAGCGCCAAACCCAGCCATATAAAACAAATGACCAGCAGCGAAATACCCGTCTGCTCCGAAAATAACCGGTGGCGCCGGGATTCGATCCCAATAGCGCCGAACGCTATGACGAATAAAATTAACAGCAGGACGACCTGCCTGGCCATGCATTGCCTACCAGCTTACCGGTAAACAACGGACTTAGGCCGAGCAAGGGGTGTAATAACGAAGCGATAAGTGAAAGAAAAAAAAACAGGATGGCCGTGTGAATAGCCATGGCGCCCACCAGGTAAGGGTTATAAAATAATGATAAGCCGTAAAGGTAGCCAATTATCGATATAGCCGAAATGGCCGTAACGGCATGCAGCAGGTATTGCGAGGGGGTGTGGAACCAGCGGTTTTTGGCGCTGAAACCAAAAAAAGCGAGCCCCAGCAAAATAAAACAGGCTGCACTGTTAGGCGCCATTCTGCCGGGGAACGGATATTTTCGGGCAAGTGAAGCGGTATCGGCAATAAACAATTGATCAACCGCTACATTAATATGTAACAGGTACTCAGATAAAGACAGGACGGCAATAAGAATAACCGGGAAGGATAATACCAGGAAAACGGGGGTATTGTATTTTTTTAGCTGAAATTGTGTAAGAAACAAAGCGGCGCCCAGCAAAACAAAGCACAACGCCGCGTTAAATTTCATGGAAACAAAGCCCGGAAAAACCGTCTGCAAATTCGATATATTAAACTCCCAGCCAATTATTACCAAAATACCGGTTACAAAGCTCAATAAGCTTACAATGGTAACAGCGGTTACTTTAGCTGGAGAATACATAAACAAACGGTTTAATACCTTTAAAGGTCTTTATCTGTCGCGCTATACAACTCTGGCATTAATAATAATCCGGGGTCGCCGTTTCGATTGGGAATATTGAGCGGGTATAATGTGGTGACGAAAACTTACAGGATCAGCCGTGGTAATAAAAATTACCTTGTAGTTCCTCATGATGTTTAAGATAAGGATATAATTAATTGATGAAAGGTACGGCTTATTCCAATAGGTTGTGTATAGTATTTTCGGTGGGGTATTGCACCGCATGTCGCGGCCAGGGTCGGAGCTTAAACTCAATCTAACGACTTACGACTAAAGACTCAACACTACGGCCTGGCATGCCTCGGCTCATAAACGCCCAGCTTCCCTCCTCCCGGCAAGGTCAGGTGGGTGATCAACCCCCAGCGTTGAGCATCTATCGCACTGCAAACAACATTATGTTCGGCCATTTCTTTAACAAATGCTTCGATGTCATCGCAAAGCAGGTATAGTTCTTGCATCCCCCTTTCAGCCGCGGGGTGCACCGCGATTTCCGATGGCGGCAAGCCGAAAATAAGCCAGCCATGCCCTACATCTACATGCGGAAATTTGAGCACGTTTTTAAAAAAATCGATGTCGGCCTGTGCGTCCGAACTGTAAATGATGGAGTGTGCGCCGGTGATCATGGTATATAATTTGAAAAGTGCTATTCAAAGATATTAGTATTTAGCTAACGGCGGCCCGGCAGAAACATTTATCTTAGCCTGCTGCATGCCTGAAAAATAACGACAACGAATGAAAACCATCAAAAAATGGAAAACATTAAAAACTGAGGTTGCCCTCGATAATAAATGGACAACAGTTCATAAGGAGACTGTCGCACTCCCATCCGGTAAAATTATCGACGATTACTTTGTTAACATCAGGCCCGATGTTGTGCTGATCTTCCCGGTAACTGAAGGTGGAAATGCGATAATGGTGCGGCAGTATAAACATGGGGCAAAAGAAATTCTGCTGGAGTTTCCCGGCGGGGTGGTTGATGCAACTGAAACTTCCGCTAAAACAGCCGCTTTACGCGAACTTAAAGAGGAAACAGGCTACGCTTCTGCAGACATAATAGAGTTGGGATATGTATATGATAACCCAACGAAGGACACCAACAGGATCTATTTTTTCCTGGCGCGTAAAGTTGAAAAGCTCCACGCCACGGAATTCGACGTAACCGAAGATATCGAAACGGTTGAGGTACCGCTTGGCGACGTTCCCGAACTGATAAAAGAGGGAAAAATTAAGGTTTCGGGCTCGATAGCGATATATTATATGGCTTTATCCTTCCTCAATAAATAATCGTCAGCGACCCGCTAAACTTTTGCGTGCCGCCCTTCGCCGTCACAATATAATAATACACGCCCGAAGCCAGTTTTTTACCGCCGTATTCTCCGTTCCATGGCGTTGAATAACCAACACTCTGATAAACTTCCGCACCCCAGCGGCTAAAAACCTTTACGGTGCCGGTTTCGTCAAGTCCTTCAATTACCCAGGTATCGTTGATGCCATCACCGTTGGGTGTAAAGGTATTGGGGATAAACACAACCGGGCATTCGTCGGCTACTTTTATTTGCTGCGTAGCCTGGCAGCCGTTTGCGTCGGTTACAGTCAGGCTAACGGTTTGCGGCTGGGTTACCGGGTAGGTTTCGCTGGTCGAGGCGCCGTTATTCCAGCTATAAGCGGCAAAGCCCGGCGGTGCGGTTAAGGTTATTACCTGTTTTTTATAGGTACAGATAGAGGTGTCCCTTAAACTAAATACCGGGTCGGGCAGAAAGGTCACACTGATGCTGGTATCCGCCTGGCAGCCCGCCGGCGAAGTGACTGTCACTTTGTAAGTGCCGGTTTGGGTTACGGTGATCTGGTCCGTCGTCTCACCGGTCGCCCATTGAACGGTTCCGCTGCTGTGGTTTGCGGCAAGGCTCACCGTTTGGCCGGCGCATAGCGTGGTGTTTACCGTTTGCTGAATGCTTACCGTAGGCAGCGGATTAAAAACGAGGCTGTTCGATGCGGATATTTGCTGGCAAAATGAGCCGTCGCTGTTTTGGGTATTGTACACTAAAACTGCCTTATAGTCTCCGGGCACGTAGGTGGTAAATGAGACATCGTTGGTTACACCCACAGCCGCGAAATTATCGCGGTACCAGTTAATGGTATACGAGGGGTCGGACGGGAAACTTTCCGACACAGTAGCCACATCGCCCATACAATAACTTGCCTTGTCGAAAGAAACCACCGGCACACCCAGTTGTACAAACTGCACCTGCACATCCGTTGACGATACCCAGCTGCCGGGGCAGGAGCTAACCTCTACCTTGTATATTCCGCTTTGCATCGCAACAATGCTGGCGGCCGTGCTGCCGTTTAAAAGCGTATCGTTTCGATACCATTGGTATTGGTAACTGCCGCTGCCGGTAACGGTTAAGGTTAGCGGCGTACCGGCGCAGTATTGCAGCTGGTCGGGATAATTGAAGGTAAATACCGGAGCTGGTGTAAATATGACGCTTAAGGGTGCAGATGTTTGCGTGCAGAGCCCGATAGTGCTGTTCAGCGTAACCGTATAATTTCCGCCGCTTGTTACTTTTATGGAGGTAAAATCGGCTTCTGCAGCCAATAAATTGCCATCCTGGTACCAGTTGATATGGTAAGAGGCATCAAGCGGTGTATTGACAGACAGTGTTGCCGAATCTTCCGCACAATAAACGGCTTTATCGGCAGTGACAAGTGGAACCGGCAAATTGATCAGATTAACTTCCACTTCTTTCGACGGCACCCAACTATTGGTGCAGGCGCTTACTTCAACTTTATATTTGCCGCTTTGGGTGACAATGTAGGAGTTTGTGGTATCGCCATTCAGCGCGCCATTGGTGTACCACCTGTAATGGTAAGCCGGGCTGTAGGTCACATTAAGTGTGGTAGATGTGCTGTCGCAATACTGCAGTTTAGCCGGGTAATTAAAGGTGAATACCGGACCCGATATCACGCTGACTTTTAAGTGATTACTTTCGATGTGGATGGCTTCGCAGGGGTCATAAATTACAGCATTGTAATCGCCTGCCGCCGTAATAGCCAGGGTATCTTTGGATTGGCCGGGTATTTGCACCCCGTCTTTATACCAGAGGATATTGGTGTAACTTCCTGTTAAAAAAGCCCTGGCGGTGTCAAGCGAACAAACCCTCAATTGTGAAAGCGTATCAGGTTGATTGATAAACGAAACAAGCTTTTGCTGCTGGTTGTTAAAAAAAGCGCCATAGTCGGGCTTAAGCAGGTATAAACCATCATCTGCGGCCAGCCATACGCCGTTTTCGCAAATGGGCCGCGCATCGGGCACGGCATTTACGCAAATGTCGTTGATGACTGTATTACCCAGTTCAGCATCTTTAAACATGGCAAGCTTAGGCGGGCTAAAGGACGATTCGTTATATACATTACTACTAAAATAAAAGCCTGCATCGGTTCCGACGAGCAGATTTTGCTGTATAATTTTATTATTGTAATAATTACTAAAGGATGTTAATCCCATAATATCGGTGATCTTGTTGACCTTTATGCCGTTGAGGTATTGGGACCAACTGGCGCCTACGATGCTATTGGAAAAACTCGCCTCCGTTTGAAACATTCCGTTTTCAGTGCCCCAAAAATAGGAGGCAAAATATCCGAAGCTAAAATCGATTATGCTGTTCAAAGCCAGAACGGTGTTTACTTGATAACCAAACGTTGCATTGCCGTCCCAAACATAACCGACATCAAAGGCGCCGTCGAACGTGTACAGGTCGCTTGTATTAAAGGCCACGGGCAAATACCCCTGTGCGCCGGACGCCCAGCCGGACAAATCGGTGGCTGTACTGTCTTTATAGGTTTCTGCGCGATAGGTCGACTCATATATTCTGCTGTCGGCAATTGACGAATTGGCGGCCCATACGCCATCCGGCAGGTTACCCAGGCTTTGCGTCGTTACATTGAACGTTCGCACCCCATGATCAGTGCCTATGATTATGTCCCCCCGTGTACCGCCGCCGCTGTTCCAACCAAGGTCCTCGCCTAATGAATTGATAGTGCCAGGTATGCCCCCGGCGCTCCCGAAAACCCGCAGATTTCCGTTTGCCGATTCGATGAGGGTGGTGGAATTGGTAGCAATAAAAACCGTATCGGCGCTATGCCCCATAACATCGACAAATTGCAAATTGCTATAGGCCGCGAATTTTGACGTATAATCGTCAATAGCCAGCGTAAGACTGTTTACCCGGTAAACTGTATTGTTTTGCCCAAGCACCCATAAATAATTATCATGAAAATCCCGTTTTACCTTAAGAATTTTCTGTCCATTGAGTAAATGTGCATTTAAATGAAACTCGACGTCCTGCGGCTGGCTGAATGCCCGGATGGAAACGGAAAGTAAAAAGATCAGTAGTAAATTGCGAAACAACATCACAGCGCCCGTTTAGGGTCATCGAAGATAAGAAACGCCGGAAACAAATAAAAATAGGGGTTAATAAAGTTTGGGGGGCATGCTGAGGCATGGCTATTTCGGTTACCCTGTGATATCAATCATAAACAAAATGTGTTGCTCTTTGCATAAAGTAAAGTTGGTTTGCATCTTTTTTGCTAAATCCAACGTATTTCCCTTTACCTCCATCTACAATAAAAACATTTTCTACGCCATTTAGAAATATATCTACCTTAATACTGTCTCTTAATTCAACATCAACATTTACGCTCTTGTAATGTACTTGTGCTGTATTCTCATTCAGCTTATTTATGACAACGATTATACCGGTAAATCCCGTCGATCTATCACTACTAAGAACGACGTCCTTAAGAATTAGTACGTTATTTATCTTCAAATCTGCTTTGTCGTTTACAAAAAAATCCTGAAAATCAATCTGCAACAACATGGCATCAGTTGCTGGTGTATTTGTTATTGATGATTTACTTAATAACATTACCATTAGCACAACAAATAGCTTTTCCATAACTTTTCTAAATATTTATTGGGCGTTATTTAATTTTTATGCACTCAACATCCTGCGGCTGGCAGAATGCCTGGCTTGAAATGAAAAGTAAACAAATCAACAGTAAATTGCGAAACAACATCACAGCGCCCGTTTAGGGTCATCGAAGATAAGAAACGCCGGAAACAAATAAAAATAGGGGTTAATAAAGTTTCGGGACATGCTGAGCATTGGTGATTGCAGCTAAGCGGGACGCTTAGCCAGGCGGGGTTTGTCAATAACTAATGAACAGTATCTTTATAAACGGAAGAGGAAACCATTACTTTTTGAAGCTTCTCGTCCCAATAGAGCCTGGATTGATTACTTTTCAACCAATTTGACCAGTTTTTGTAATCCAGCTCGGTTGGATCGAATCTGCCGAAATAATTCCCGTCTGAATGTGAATTGATTCCTGTCACTTGCTCTAAAAAATCAATTGCATCATTTACTTTTCGAAAGTTTTCAAATTTTTTTTATCCAATCGCTCCCGAACAATAGTCAAATTATCCTTGAAAATATTCACTCCCTTGTTATCTTGCTTTATCCATAAATTGAAAAATATCGCAAAAATGATTGCTATTTTTTTCATACTAATAATAGTTGAAACATTTTATATTTTTACGCATTGTTTTATTCCTCCGCCAGTTTAAGCGTGCCGCTTAAACATTGCCGCTACCACAAGGCTTGCGGCAGCGAAAAAATGCTTGCGGCAGCAAGGGGTAAGTAGTTACAAACTGCTTTGATACACTACCCGGTTTTATAATATATATTCAATACCTTTCGCAGGTAATCTTTGAAAAGAGCCTTTTTTTCAAACTCGTAAAATACAGGAGTTTTTGAGTCGTCGTTAAAAGTCAGTCCCGAAATATCAACGCTTAACAGACAGATGGGAAGATTTATCACTAATACCTTTTTAGAAAATAACGCTACCGTTTTCTTTTGTTTATCCATTTCTATGGAATCTACCTTACCACCTCGTTCTTCCGAGAAATCATATTCGATTTCATATTTATAATTTATTGAATAGTTGCCAATACGGCTTGGATTAAACTTATCATGCCTAAATGCTGGAATGAAAAAACCAAAATCCATGCCAGCCGCAACAAAATACGTAATTTGAATTGAGCTATTATTTATGCTCGTGATAAGAAAAGGTGCTAATGGGTTGATAGTAACATCTTCCAATAGCTTCCCATATTTATCAAAAAGTTGCAACTGAGGCGCTCCGCTATCTTCAGCATATTTGTTTCGAATGATGTCAGATGTGCCTGGACATATTTGATATGATGTTTCTTCACCTTCGTACTTTAGAAAATCGGGATCTCCGCAAGAAGCAACAATCACAGTTAAGCATATCAGCAGAAACATTATCTTAAACTTATTTATTGTGTTTCCCATGGGGTGTCGGCTGAAATATTGTCGAGTAATATCGGCTAATTCGATAAGATTTAGTGACCGACCTAAATTTAGCCAATTTTTTTAAAATGGTTAACAGCAAATATAAAATAAAAGTCATGCTGAACTTGTTTCAGCACCTCATCACACAGGTAGCCAAGTGGCAGGTCAGCGACACGCGGGTTATCTGCTGCTGTCGGCAAACTATCGCTCGTTTACTTAGCGTGTGGGATGCTGAAACAAGTTCAGCATGACTTCTCTTACTTGTTTCCCTTCTTCAGCGTGATCACCGTTATCTCCGGCCATATCCCTACCCTGCCCTTCAACCCTAAAAAGCCAAAACCCCGGTTTACATAAAGGTATTTACCACTCTTTTCATACAAGCCGGCCCATTGTTTATAAATGTATTTTATAGGGCTCCATTTAATGCCAAACAGCTCGAAGCCAAACTGCATGCCATGTGTATGCCCCGCAAGCGTTAAATGGATGTGTTTATGATGATCGAGCGTTACAGCATCCCAATGCGAGGGGTCGTGCGACATCAATATTTTAAAATCACCCGCGGGTACGCTGGCGGTAGCTTTTTCAAGGTCGCCGTATTTGTGAAATCCGCCTTTACCCCAGTTCTCCACACCGATCAAAGCGATGGACTCCCCATCTTTTTTAATGGTCACCGACTCATTCAGCAACAGCCTGAAGCCGATCTGGTTATGCACCTCTTTCAGCCGGTTGAGGTTGGCGTATTGCTGCGCCTCACTTTCCCAACGCATATAATCGCCGTAATCGTGATTGCCCAACACGGAATATTTCCCAAATGGCGCCTTCAATTTTGCAAAGGCCGGTATCCATGGCTCCATTTCGGACGCCATATTGTTTACCAGGTCGCCGGTGAATAAAATCAGGTTGCTGTTTTGTGCGTTGACCAGGTCGAGCCCTTTCTGCACACCTTTTTCGCTGGTAAAGCTGCCCGAATGAACGTCTGATATTTGGGTGATGGTAAAACCGTCGAATGCTTCGGGCAGGTCATCAAAAAACAGGGTTTCGCGATGGATTTTATAATAATGCCTGCCGCCGGTCAAACCGAAAAGCAGGCCCAGGAATGGTATGGCGGCAATGATCAGGACCGCTTCGCTAACCCAAATACTTCTGCCAGGCTCTCCACTGAACACGCGGACAATGTCCTCCAGCAACAGCACGGGTATTCCGCACAGTTTGGGTATCAGCGAGACAAGCAGCATGCTCACCAGCCCGGCAAGCGCTGCCGGGAACCTGCGGCTCAAAGTGGGGGAAAAGACAAAATATAAAAGGGCGGCGCCAATTAAAGCATCATAAAGCCAGTAAAACCATAAAAGGGCAGGCAGGGCCATGGCGGTTTGCACCGCCTGGAAAAAATAAAGGTCGATCAAAAACCATAAGGCGACGATGAACGGAATTCTTTGTCTCATCAGCAGGAATCTTCAAAATAAAATAAAAGGGTTAGAGAAAGCTGGCGCGCCCTTGTTACTAAAGTCGCTTGCGGAAGCAAAAGCTTGACTTTAAATTGACGTAAGGTCCGTAATTTGGCATCGGTGAATAGCCGGCTTTGCGATATAGCCCCAGTGCTTCCAGGTTCCGCTCGCCGGTTTCGAGGATGGCAACAATGAAACGTTTTTCTTTGGCCCAGGCTTCCAGTTCGGTCAATATCAGCCCGCTGATACCTTGTCCGCGGCAGGTTTTACGCACATACATGCGTTTAATCTCGGCGGCATCCTCGTTAAAATGCTTGAAACAGCCACAGCCGACAGGTTCTCCGTCCTGGTAGGCGATCACAACCGTGTCCACATCTTCTATAATGTTATGCGGATCGTAAACGTCCATCAGCCGGTCGTATATCTCGCGCAGGTTGGCGTCCAGTTCGCTTATAAGCGCCTGGAAATCTGCATCCTGGCTATTCGTTCGTTTAAGGTCGATCATCTTACCGCAAATGTATCATTAATGTGCGGATGTTGCCTCATTCAAAACCGAACGATTCACCGTTCGGTTTTGATACAAATACGCCGTTAATAATCTTTGTAATGTATTAAAAATCAATTATTTACATAATATGGCATGAAATTTTACCGTTTCAATCATCAAGCGCTGAAAACATGATCAAAAATTACTTCAAAACTGCCTGGCGTAACCTGGTTAAAAACAAGGTACACTCCCTTATCAATATTGTAGGTCTATCGGTTGGTATGGCAGTGGCTATGCTGATCGGTCTTTGGGTTTGGGACGAATTGTCCTTTGATCAATTCACGCCAAACTATAGCCACATTGCCAAAGTGATCCAAAACGTCACCAATAACGGCGAAGTGCAGACCTGGGAATCGGTCCCCTACCCGCTAGCCGCCGAGTTACGCAAAAGCTACGGCAG
>DASRTD010000169.1:0-10895 GCA_035656115.1 Mucilaginibacter sp. | reverse complement strand
AAGAACTGAAAGCTGACCAAAATATCGTTTCAAACGCATCATGTACCACCAACTGCCTTGCCCCTATCGCTAAAGTATTGAATGATAAATTCGGTATCGAAGAAGGCTTAATGAGCACCATACACGCAGTTACTGCTACTCAAAAAACAGTTGACGGCCCTTCGCACAAGGACTGGAGAGGCGGTCGCGGCGCTTATCAAAACATCATCCCTTCGTCAACTGGTGCAGCCAAAGCAGTGGCATTGGTTATACCTGCTCTGAAAGGTAAATTAACCGGTATGTCATTCCGCGTTCCGGTTCCCGACGTATCGGTAGTTGACTTAACCGTGCGTTTAAAAACGCCTGCTACTTATGCAGATATTAAAGCAGCCATGAAAGAAGCATCTGAAGGCGCTATGAAAGGCATCCTGGGTTATACAGAAGATGAAGTAGTTTCGGAAGATTTTAAAGGTGATGCCCGCACATCGATATTTGATGCAAAGGCAGGTATCGCTTTAAATGATAATTTTGTGAAAGTGGTATCATGGTACGATAACGAATGGGGCTACTCCAACAAGTTGATCGACCTGGTACAGGAACTCGGCAAATTTTAAATCCAAATATCCTAAATTGCAGAATTGCCGGCCTTTCGGGGCTGGCTTTTTTATTGGTTGAAAATTCTAAGGGCTTTACTCAAAAGCTTTCGTACCTGTTGGTGTCCCGTTCAGGCGGGTAAGTCAGGTAGGCCAGGTAAAAAACGAACATGTCTGGCACCGCTATAGCCAGTACCAGCACCAGGTCGAGGTTTTGGATAGTGGTAATGAGCTGAAATATTAAAAAAAACAGTCCAACAAACCCAAGCAGCAAATATAAAGGGCGAAGTTTTGCATTCATGATAAAATCGAATAAAGTCCTATAATCAATTAACTTTTAACCCTTGTACGGAAAGGCCCGAAAATAGATATGTAATTTTATTCACACTTTATTCACATCAGTTCTTTGTCTTTCTTCTCGTGGTAAGTTTTGTAAGCGAGGTAATAAAAGAAAAGGGACATTACGATTTTGAGGATGAGGCGGGGAATATAAACGGAAGGTTTATCGGTAAATAACTGGTAAACAACCAGCAATAAAGCCAGTGTACCTGCGATGACGTAAAGCACCTTAAATTTGGGATTCATTGAGATACGATGAGAGTTGAAAAAACATATAAAAATATGAATGTTTTTTAACCCCGGTGGTTTAAACCCAAAGTAAATTCATTAAAAATAGCTGCCGGTTCAGCAGATGTTTAATAGTTAGAAACCTTTCTTTCGGAATATCGGTGACTGCTTTTTGCATCAGCCTCAGGCGGGTAGGTTTTGTAAGCCAAAAATACAAACAACATGTCAGGCACGGCGATCAATAATATACGCACGGGATCAATTTCGGGCAGGTTGCTTATGATCTGGTAACATAATAAAATAAGTCCGATCGCTCCAACACTCAAAAAAAGGTAACGGTACTTAGGGTTCATAACGTAAAGTTTTATAGTAACTCAACAACCAAACCTTCTGGCTGTAAGCCACTTTTACGTAAGCCCACTAAAAAAGATACCTTTTTATTTAATTATTATTTTAATTCATATTTGGGCGGAACAGTTTTCTCTTTTTTAAAGATAACCGCTGCCAGCGGAGGAACGGTTATTTTTATAGACTGGTCTCGGCCGTGCCATTCAACGTCCTCAGCCGCAATGGCCTTTGAGTTACTCATCCCGCCGCCCCAGAATCGCTTTTCATCAGAGTTAAAAACTTCCACCCATTTTCCTTTTGAATGTACCCCTACCCTGTAGTCAAAATGAGGCATTGGCGTCATGTTCAGGACAATCACCAGGTTGTTAACCTCTTCATTACCTTTACGTTCGTAAATAAGGATCGAATCGTTGGCATTGCCTCCGTCTATCCATTCAAAACCATTCCACTGGAAGCTTTTCTCGTACAAAGCAGGTTCTTCCCTGTAAAGGTGGTTCAACGCTTTAACCACCTCCTTAATTCCCTGGTGGTTCGGGTACTCGAGTACGTACCAATCAAGCGAGCGCTGGTAATTCCACTCCGTTCCCTGGCCGAACTCAGCTCCCATAAAGAGCAGCTTCGAGCCGGGATGTGTGAACATATAACTATAAAGCAAACGCAGGTTAGCGAACTTCTGCCACTCATCGCCGGGCATTTTGCCCAGCATGGAACCCTTGCCGTAAACCACCTCATCATGCGAAAAAGGCAGCATAAAGTTTTCGGTAAAGGCATATATCAGGCTAAAAGTGATCTGGTTGTGATGATATTTGCGATAGATGGGGTCCTGTGAAAAGTATTTTATCGAATCGTGCATCCAGCCCATCATCCATTTCATGCCAAAACCCAGGCCGCCCGCATAAACCGGGCGGCTAACGCCGGTAAACGATGTGGATTCCTCCGCAATAGTTTGTACATCAGGGAAGTTGGCATAAACTGCCTCGTTAAACTCCTTCAGAAACGAAATAGCCTCCAGGTTTTCGTTACCGCCATACATATTTGCTTCCCATTCGCCGTGGTTACGCGAGTAATCCAGGTAAAGCATGGAAGCTACGGCGTCAACGCGCAGGCCATCTACATGATACCGGTCCAGCCAAAACAGCGCATTGCTGATCAAAAACGCCCTGACTTCGTTTCGGTCATAGTTAAAAATATACGACTTCCAATCCGGGTGAAAGCCTTTTCGCGGATCGGCATGCTCATATAAGTGCGAGCCGTCAAAATTGTATAGGGCATGTGCATCGCCGGGGAAGTGTGACGGCACCCAGTCCAGTATTACCCCAATGCCGGCTTTATGCACTTGTTCAACCAGGTACATCAGCTGCTGCGGAGTGCCGTAACGGCTCGAGGCGGCAAAGTAGCCGCTCACCTGGTAACCCCAGCTCGGGTAGTACGGGTGCTCGGCTATCGGCATAAACTCTACGTGAGTAAAGCCCATTTCCTTCAGATAAGGCACCAGTTTATCGGCCAGTTGGGTATAGGTTAGAAATTCATCAGGACTTTCGGGGTTGCGCGCCCACGAGCCGATGTGCATCTCATATACCGAAAAAGGTTTATCAAGCGAATTGTGATTATGGCGGGTTTTCATCCAGTGCTCATCCTGCCACTCATAAAAAGTATCAGCGATGATAGAACCGGTACGCGGCGCCACTTCCCAGCGCAAAGCAAAGGGATCGGCTTTCTCAAGGTCTTCTCCGCTGGTAGAGTTTATGAAGTACTTATAAACCTCATCGTTACCTACGTGCGGGATAAAGCCCTCCCAGATACCCGATCCGTCCCAGCGCACAAATAAAGGATGCGATGCACGGTTCCATCCATTAAAATTGCCAATAACGGAAACGTAATGCGCATTGGGCGCCCAAACAGCAAAATAGGTCCCCACAACACCATTGTACTCAACCACATGCGAACCCAGCTTGTCATATAATCTATAATGCTTGCCCGATTTAAACAAGCCGATATCAAAGTCGGTAAAACGGCTGTACACTTCAACATTTTTCATCGTACGTGCGGGTTGTGGCGCAGCTTCGACAACGGCCGCTGGTTTCTCCTTTTTGGTGGCCGCTTTAGCTACAGGTTTTTTTGTTGCAGCTGCCTTCTTTTCAGCAGGGGCGGCTTTTTGGGGGCTTGCCTTTTTAGCCGGGGATTCGTTTGCAGTATCCGTTTTCTTTTTTGCCATATTGCTTAGCCAAAGGCTTTTTAACTGGTAAATTTTTCTATTTCAAATAATACTTGTTGTATACCCTTCAGGGGTATCCTTATCCAATCCGGCCGGCCATTCAGCTCATAGCCTAATTCGTAAACCGATTTTTCCAGCAGGTGCAGTTGCAGGATAAAATTCATTTCGGTGCGGCCGCCAAATATATGCTTAATATCTCCCATAGTTTGCAGGTACGATTCAACATAAGCATCTGTTATCAATTTATACCAGCGGTCGGCAGCTTTTTGCAGGCGCAGTGGGTCGATCCCTTTAGTCTCGCTGCTGAAATACAATTTAGCGCAAACGGCATAATGGAACGAACGGATCATGCCGGCCACATCTTTTAATGGCGAGTGTTTTATTTTCCTGTCGGCGATGGAGCTTTCTGGTTCGCCTTCAAAGTCGATAATGAGGTAGTCGCTACCGGTGAAAAGTACCTGGCCAAGGTGATAGTCTCCGTGGATGCGTATGCGCATCGATTTCAATTCGTTGCTGCTGATCTTCGAAAAAAAGCTCCTGATCACTGCCTCGCTGTTTATAAAGTCGTCAGCAAGTCCTTTGGCATTGTCATCCAGCCGCGAATAGTTTTCTTTTAATAATTTAAGGCGTTTATCGAGCAGTTCGGCGAGGTGCTTTTGCAGGAACCCGACATAGTCCGCATCATAATGCGCAGGTTTAAAATCTTTGCTTTTTTTGTCAGATAACAGCGCAAGGTGCATTTCTGCCGTGCGCTTACCCAATAATTCTACTTTTTCAAATACTTCATCGTGGATACTGAAGTCACGGTCGACAAAGCGGAACAGGAAGGCATTTAAATCGTCGCCGGTTGCGGCCCAGCTATCCGATTTACTCGATACTTTTTGCAGCATTACCGCCATGGTCACCGGCGGAGTTTCCGGCCTTTCAAACACGATGCTGCCGCAAAAGGCCGGGATATTTTTAAACCCGCCTTTTTCGGTTAAAAACTGCAGCATTTCCACCTCGGGGTTCATTTCCCTGAAAAGCTTGCGGTAAATCTTTAAAAAATATTTATTGCCGTAGACCAGCGAGGAATTGCTTTGGATCAGTTCGGGCACCACGCACAGGTAGCCCATATTTTCATCGGTAATCGCGAGCCCTTTGCCCCTATGATAAACCAGTGCACCTTTTTCCTGCGGGTTACGCGCCTTGTCCCAAATATTTTCGAAGAGTTGCTGCTGAAAACGGAAATCGTAAATAGCGTCGATCAACCAGCCCGGCTTTCCTCCAGCGGCTATCCGGCAGATAAAAGCCTTATGGTTAATTTGCCCGATCAGTTCATAATCGTCAGGAACAAATGCAACCGGCATAGCGTATTTTTCTTCGTCGCCGTAGGTGTATCCCAAATGCAAAATAATGATATAAGCAATATCATCTTCAATGGGGATATGCAGCATTTGTTGCACCTTGAGGAAACTGATCATGCGTGCCTTGCCCGCAAACCACCGGCAATTGCGCATATACTCGTAAAATACTTTTCCCTCCAGGAAAGTGATGGCGTCTTTGTCAAGAGCAAACTCCTCCCATGGCCTGTTTAAGGTTACGGAATATATATTACTCAAAACGTCCATGCCAATCCTCATTAAACTTCAATCCTGAACAAATGTACCGGTAATTCCCAGGGATTCAATTCTACATAATTCCACTCATTATTCCAGCGGTAAGTAATATTGGTCAGGATGTCGAACACAGTGAAATCTTCCCCGGGATAGATGCCCATTTCAAAAAGCGGTATGTGCACATGTCCCCCCTGCTTACTGAACGGATCGAGGTTTACCACGCACAAGATATGGTTATCGCCCGACTTTTTATAGTACGCCAGCAGCGCATCATTGTGTATTTCGCAAAAACTGATGTTATTGGTACTTTGCAGCGCTGGGTTTACCCTGCGGGCGGCATTTACTTTGGTAATCACTTCGGTTAGCTTATTGCGCTTTTCCCAATCCCAATAGCGTACTTCATATTTTTCCGAATTAAGGTATTCTTCCTTACCAGGATAAGGCTCGTGATACATCAATTCATAAACCGGCCCAAAGATGCCGTAGTTTGACGATAGCGTAGCCGCCATAAAATAGCGGGCAATAAAGCTCGATTCCATCCCGCCCTGTAATGAATAGGGGTTAATATCATGCGTATTCGGCCAGAAATTCGGGCGGAAATAATCCTTCATCTCCGATTGGGTCAATTCGGTCATGTATTCCATCAGTTCATGCTTCGAATTGCGCCAAACATAATAGGTGTAGGACTGGGTGTATCCCAGCTTGGCCAGTTCTTTCATCACTTTTGGCTTGGTAAAAGCTTCAGAAAGAAAGATAGTGCCAGGGTATTTCTTTTGTACCTCTGCAATACACCATTCCCAGAAATTGAAGGATTTTGTATGCGGATTGTCTACCCTGAAAATACGTATACCCTGCTCACACCAATAATCCAGTATGCTTTTCAGCTCATTCCACAGGTTCTGCCAATCGTCGTTCTCAAAATTGACCGGCAAAATATCCTGGTATTTTTTGGGCGGGTTTTCAGCGTATTGAACCGTGCCGTCAGGTCGCCATCTAAACCATTTAGGGTGTTGTTTAACATAAGGATGGTCTGGCGAGCACTGGATGGCAAAATCCATCGCGACCTCGAGACCGTGCGATGCCGCGGCTTTTACCAGGTGCTTAAAATCCTGCAAGGTGCCCAGGTCCTTCAAAATGGCCTTGTGGCCTCCTTCTGATGAACCTATCGCATAAGGTACGCCGTCATCGCCGGGCAGTGCATTAACTGTATTGTTTTTGCCTTTCCGGAAATTGAGTCCAATAGGGTGAACGGGCGGGAAATACAAAACATCGAAGCCCATTTCGGCAATTCGCGGCAGCAGGGCCTCACAATCCTTAAATGTACCATGCTGCCCTTCAATGCGCGATGCAGAACGAGGAAAAAAGCAATACCAGCTGCTAAAACCGGCCTTCTCCCTGTCTACGTAAACCCTCAATTCGCGCGAATAGGTCGTTGCGTTTTCCAGGTTGGGATATTGCTCTATAAAATGATGTATCTCCTTTGTCAACACTGCATTTACAGCCTGCTCATAGCTATCCGCATTGCGCATCATCGCGATCAATTTACTGAGTTTCTTTTGGTCTGCTTTATTTGCGACTGACAGCATCCACTCCAAAAGGCCGGCGCCGATCAGCAACTCTACATCCAGGTGCTGCCCGTCCTGGTATTTTTTCAGGAAGCCATGGTGCCAGGTTGAAGCATGGTCTACCCAGCCAGTTACTGTATAATAGTAAAAGCCTGTTTTCGGAACTTCGAAGTTAGCCGCCCACCTGTCGTTACTGAATAGGTGCATCGGCGCGAAGGACCATTTTTTTTCGCCCTCATGCCGGTACAGCAGCCGACCGCCCAAATGGTCGTGGCCGTCGGCAAAAATATCCGCTTCAACTTTTATTATTTCGCCGGGAACTTTTTTTATGTAGAAACGCCCCGCATCAATTTCGGGTGTAACATGTTCAACAACAACCCGTTGCAAACCTTGTTCGCTCATCTGGTAAGGTAAATATTAAATCGGTTTTATAATTGAATCGTATGATAAATGTACGGGTTGCCAGGGTTAGAAGCAAGAGTTGAAATTCAAAAGCCAGGAATCAGGATAAAAAACCATATTTGACATTCCTGATCGGCGGCTTTTAACTCTGGTTTCCTGGCTTTTGGTACTTGACACAGTGCCTCAGTCTATCACTAAGTGGGTAAAATTCTTCCTTAACGTCAGGTTCAAAATTTTGTCCTTGCCAAAAGTAAAATCCTTTAATTCTTTATTATCGACGATGATACGCGCCGGTTTGAAAGGCAAGCCTATTACGCTGATGCCATAATTTTCGTAACGGGGAGTATACAAACCTTCCATGCTTTGCCGGATAGTAAATTGCTTTGATTTTCCTTCAACTACAAACTTCTTTTCCAGGTAAATATCCTGCTCATAGGCAAAGGTTTCACCATAATCCTCGAACAGGAAGGAGTTTACCTCATAGTCGCTGTAATAAATATTCAGTTTTACTTCCTGTATCTCCTTTTCACCTACATACTGCATAACAGGGTATTCTGGTATTACCGATCCGGCTTTCATAAATATCGGCATGGTTTCCAGCGGTGTTGTCACCTCTACTTCCTGTCCGCCGTCAATCAGTTGGTTGGTCCAGTAGTAATACCATTTGCCTTTGGGCAGGTAAACCTTGCGTGTTTTCGCTCCTGGGGCCAGCACCGGGCAAACCAGTATTTTATCGCCGTAGGTAAATTCGTCCTGGCGGAAATGGTTTGTAAATACTTCCTGCTCATGCATTAACAGCGGGCGCAGGATGGGGAAACCGTAGCGGTGGTGCTCCCAAAAAACGGAATACAGATATGGGATCAGCCGGTATCTCAGCTCAATAAATTTGCGGTTTATAGCAGTAAAAGGCTCGCCGAAGCTCCATGGCTCCCGCTCTTTGGTATCGCCGGCAGAGTGCGCACGCATAAAAGGCGAAAAAGTGCCCAGTTGTATCCAGCGGGTAAATAATTCGCCATCTGGTTCACCGCTAAAGCCGCCGATATCCGTACCACAAAAAGGTATGCCCGAAATTGACAGGCGCTGACACTGGATATTCCCCAAAAGCAGGTGTTCCCATGAAGCAACGTTGTCGCCGGTCCATACCGACGAAAAACGCTGTACACCGGAATAGCCCGCACGGGTGATGGTGAACGGGCGTTTGTTTTTCATTATTTTGCGCAATCCGTCATAGGTTGCCCGCACCATCTGCATGCCATAAACATTATGCGCCTTGCGGTGCGAACCGCGGTGACCATCGTATTGGTGACGCACATCGTCAGGGAAAGTTCCCGAGCCAAAAACAGCAGGTTCGTTCATATCATTCCATACGCCCGCAACACCCATTTGCACCAGTTCTTCAAACAATCCACCCCACCATTCGCGTACCTCAGGGTTTGTAAAATCGGGGAACTGGCAACGGCCGGGCCAAACATGGCCCTCCATAAAATAATCGTCGCTGCGGCGGCAGAAATACCGGTTTTTCTTGCCTTCTTTAAATACCGAATAGTTATCATCCACGCGTATCCCCGGGTCGATGATCACCACCGTTTTAAAGCCGCCGGCTGCAAGTTCCCTGATCATCTTTTTCGCATCCGGAAAATACTTTTTGTTCCAGGTAAAACAGCGGTACCCATCCATGTAATCGATGTCGAGGTATATCCCGTCGCAGGGTATTTTGTTTTCCCTGAAACCGTTGGCTATTTTCTTTACTTTCGATTCCGGGTAATAACTCCAGCGGCACTGGTGGTAACCAAGTGCCCAAAGCGGCGGCATCGGGTGAGTGCCGGTGATGATATGATATCTTTTTACCACATCCATCATATGCGGACCGTGGATATAGTAGAATTGCAGTTCGCCGCCATCGGCCCAGAAACTGGTTTTGGTAGGATCTTCAGCCCCGAAATCAAAATGCGCTTTAAAGGTGTTGTCAAAAAATATCCCGTGGGCAATACCTTCGTTCAAGCTGATATAAAAAGGGATACTCCGGTACAGGGGGTCCTGGTTCCAGGCGAATGAGTAGGCATCGGTGTTCCAGTTTTTCAGGCGTTTTCCGCGCAGGTTAAATTCAGTCGGTTTATCGCCCAGTCCGAAAAAGCTCTCCCCCTCATGGCAATCTTTGGTCGAGAAAACGTAGTAACCGCCAAATTTTGTGTTTTCCTCCCAGTGCATAGGTACCGCATCGCTGCTGGTAATACGACCTTCGTCATCTGAAAATGAAATATGAAAATCGGATTTGGAGATGTGACAACTCACCGCACTGGTCGAAACCAGGTATTCCTCGTCATTTTCCGTCAGCTTAAAATCCTTCGTCTTATTTTCGAGCTTTGGCACGGCGTAAGAAAAGTCTTCCAGGAAAACGCTGTGCGGGGCCAGCCTTACACGTATAATCTCGCTGGTTACCACCGTGACCTCAACGCGGGCATCCCCGTCGGAAAAGTAGAATTTATTGCCCTCCTGTTTTACATTTTTGGGTACAGTGAGGTATTTTTTTATGATCGGTTTTAACCCTTCGACCGGGTTATTTAAATGATGAAACTCTTCCTCTTCATCCACCAATTTGTTAACAACGAGTTCCTGATTCAGTATATTCTCTTCCATTCAAAAAAATTAGTCTCTCCACAAATAATCCATTGTGTTAGTTTAACGCAATATAGGAATTGGAGGTTATAAATGGCAACTAAATAAAAATAATTGTAAAGCGGACAAGTTAATCATCTTGCTCATTAATGCGAAGTGCCAGCAAGGCTCCTACGATCATTAACATACCCCCTATCTCGACTGCGAGCATCCGATTATCATGCAGCAAGTGGGCCATTATCCAACCAAAAAACAGGGAAGCAATTATTTCGGGCAATACAATGAAGAAATTGAATATACCCATATAAATACCAACTTTAGCTTCCGGAAGACAACCACCCAGCATTGCATAAGGCATTGACAAAATACTTGCCCAGGCAATACCCACGCCTGTCATCGAAACGAAAAGCAGGTTGGGGGTGTGTACAAACGCAACTGATATCAAACCTGCGGCGCCACACAATAAACAAGTCATGTGCGTGTATTTTCTACCAATTTTTGCGGCAAGAACCGGCAAAAGTAACGCAAATAAAAAGGTAATTACATTATAAAACGACAGCGTTAAGCCTGCAAACTCAATGCCCTTTGTATATATCGGATCTTTCTCGCTTACCGCCCCGAATACGCTTCGTGCAACTGCCGGTGAATAGTAAAACCACATTAAAAATAGCCCCGGCCAGGTAAAAAACTGCATTAGCGCAAGTTTTCTCATCCTTTTGGGCATTGTGCGGATAGAATGAAATATCTCCGCAGCGCCTGCTCCAAAGCCCTTTTTCGACTCCTTTTGTTTTTGCTTCTCTGTTATATCTGTCGGCGGGTATTCTGTACTGGTGAATATTGTATAAAGCACAGCGATAATAAATGCGCCGGCGCCTATATAAAAAGAGTATCGTACAGTTGGAGGTATCGTACCCGAAACAATGGTATTGGCAATTTTAAACCATTTAAAAAACCAGTGTGACATCATCCACGGCAGCGCCGAGGCTACAACGGAACCAAGCCCAATAAACAT
>DASRTD010000168.1:0-10045 GCA_035656115.1 Mucilaginibacter sp. | reverse complement strand
GCTATTCCACATCCTGATATCATTGGTGTTGACTTCGGATAAGGGCATCAGTGCGGCGCTTAGTAACAGTTTAGATGTCTTTTCGTGGGTAATATTGTGGCATCCAATTGATGAACTTGTTTTTAACTGGAACCCGCACCTGGCAGAAATTAACCTGCTTAACAAATTGGCAACTGCAGAATTAATAATTATCGAAAATGAAAAGAAGGCAACTGTAAGCAATAGTGCACTCCGGGTTGCCTAAATGAATTAGCCAGCCGCTATATGCTAAAACGATAAACTCATAAATTTTAACAAAGAATTATGTTTACAGATCATTTACTTTTTATAAATACCGGCAATATTTTGCTGATTGTTTTTTATTCAGCATGGTGGTTTTACCTGGCAATTCTTTTTGTTGCCCTTATATGTGGATACATCTGCCACCGGTCAAAAATAAACAAGCTATCAGATTTGATAGCTGAACAGCAAAGCGCGCTTCTTCAAAGGGATGAATTACTTACTTATGCCCGGCGGAATGAGCAGATCGCCCGCGGGGATGCCCAGGACGCCAATACGAATAAAAGCCTTCTTTTATCACAAATAAGCCATGACATTCGTACGCCAATGACCACCCTAATGGGCATGGCGTCACTGCTTACCGAAACTTCACTTACCCCCGAGCAGCATGAATATGCTTCGGCCATCCTGCTTTCCGGCGAAAGTCTGCTCGGGCTGATCAATGATATATTGATGAAGGATATACTTGAGTATTCAAAGGTGGATACCGGGAAGGAACTTGATGTAAAAGAATTTAACCTGCGCAACAGTATTGAAGAAGTATTGGATGTTTTTGCGGCCAAGGCGGCGTATGCGGGTTTGGACCTGGTTTACAGGCTTGAAAAAAATGTGCCTGTTCAACTGGTTGGCGACAACCAGCGCCTTAGGCAGATATTGATGAACCTTGTAGAGAATGCCATCAGATTTACACATAAAGGAGAAATTTATGTAGGCGTAAAACTTATTGAATCTGTTGAGGACAATCGTGTAAAATTGTTGTTTGAAGTAAAGGATACGGGAATCGGCCTATCAGCGGCTAAAATCAGTGAATTATCAACAGTGCTAATGCAATCAACACCGGTATTAAAGCCCGAGGGCGCCGCCGGCGTTGGATTGATCATATGTAAAAACCTTGTGATGCTGATGGGTGGCGCGATAGCGGTGGACAGTGTAGAAAATAAGGGCGCCACCTTTCAATTCACAATGCCGTTTCGAACAAGCGTACAGCCCTTGTCCCCTTCAATCAGCAACGATATTAAAGGCAAAAAGGTATTGATAATTGACGATAATGCCTCTGTCAGGGATATGCTCAGAAACAGGTTCGAAGCCTGGAATATGACAGTATCCGAGGCAGGCTCCGGCAAACAAGCGCTGGAAATATTGTCAGGCAAACGGGATTTAAATTTAATAATTACTGATCTGCAAATGCCGGAGATGGACGGTATTACACTGACACAATCAATAAAAAAATCACATCCGGATACACCCGTCATGCTGCTGAACAGCACAGGAGATGAGCATTATAAAAAACACCCGGAACTTTTTAGTTCAGTTATAAACAAACCTATCAGGCGGCACATTTTAAAAGAACAACTGATTGCGCTGATCAGGCAGACCGGGGAAGTTAATCTGACAAGTGATCATAGCAATAAGCACAAACTTACTGCCGATTTTGCAAAACAGTACCCCTTGAGCATCCTGATAGCCGAGGATAATGTGATGAACCAAAAAATAATCATCAAGGTTTTAAATAAGCTTGGTTACGAACCTAAAATGACCAACAATGGCAAAGAGGTGTTGGAAGAAGTGAGTAACAAGTATTATGATGTGATACTAATGGACGTGCAAATGCCGGAAATGGACGGGCTTGAGGCAACGAAAATGATCCGTGTTTGCCTGAGTGAACAACCGGTTATTATTGCTATGACGGCCAATACGTTGCAAGGCGACCGCGAAATATGCCTGAGGGCGGGGATGGATGACTATATCAGTAAACCTGTAAACCTGGAAGAGCTTGTGAACTTACTTGAAAAATGGGCCATACACTGCAGCACCCAGGTATAGCTTTTAAAAAATAAGGCAATGGCAACAAAAAAATATATAAGATCATTTACCCTCGGCTTGATGCTCATGCCGTCACTCCTGTTTGGACAAGGCATCATAATCTCGTCAAATGCCTATGTAATTGCTAACAGCGGCTATGTCGTAGTAACCGGAAATATGGCTAATTCGGGCACTTTAAACCTGCAAACCGGGAGCTTCACTATGTCGGGCAATTATACCAATAGCGGCACTTACACGCAAGGTACTGCCAATATGGTTTTTAATGGCAGCAACCAGGTGCTTATTGATAACAGTTCCGGGACATTGTTTACCAATGTGTTTTTTAGCGGTAACGGCGGTTCGGGCAATCCGGCCGTTATGAGTTCGGGTAATTTTTCAGTTTCAAGCCAGGGCGTACTACAGATGGTTAACGCAACTTGTTTAAATGCAAATGGCAATTTAACATTGAATTCAGATGCAACCGGTTCAGCAACTGTCGCAGCTATACCTTCAGGCTCAACAATTACTAACAGCGTCAAGGTAGAACGGTATTTCACCGGCGGGACCCATTACCGCGGTTACCGTTTAATTTCTTCGCCGGTTTATTCGGCAACAGTTAGTTCAAACAATGTTTTCAGTATAAATTACCTGACTTCTTCCGTTTTTCTGACCGGCGCTTCGGGCGGTGGTTTTGATAAGGCAAGCAACCCGACGCTTTATTTATACCGCGAGGACCAGACGCCTTCCAACTCGTCGTTTACCAGCGGGAACTTCGAGGGCATAAGCGCAATCAATAATTCCCCGGCATATAATTATTCAGTTAGCGGCGCGGGTACTTCAGGTACCTTTAATCTCCCTGCCGGCAACGGGGTAATGTTCTTTTTCCGCGGGAATAAGGCTTCCGCTTCTCTAACAACAGAAACCACACCCGGCTATACCCCGGTAACTGTTACTACAACTACACCCGGGACTTTAAACCAGGGACAGGTAACTGTGCACGACTGGTACACGCCGTCATCGGCTAACCTGGGTTATACCGGCTCAGGCACAGGCACAAATTACGCTGTGCGCGGCTTTAATTTAGTGGGCAACCCCTATGCCAGCTCTATTGACTGGGAGCAATACAATACCACTACTACAACAAGCGGCATCTATGCCAATAATGTGGGAATTACTGCTTACGAGCTCAATCCCCTAACCAATAATTATGACGTGTACCAGGTTGGCGGCATTCATACCAACAATGGCTCCCGGGTTATTGCCAGCGGGCAAGGTTTTTTTGTACTGGCCACAAACGCCAGCAGCCCGCAGCTGATCTTCAATGAATCGGCTAAAACAACTTCGCAAAACACCGGACTTAACCTGTTTATGGCCACTAAAAATGATCTGGTGGCTTTGAATACCGCGCACGTCGATTCGCACCTGCGTTTGCAAATGGCGATGGATTCTATTAATACCGACGATATTTATATCGGCTTTAAATCAAATGCGTCAGCACAATTTATAAACGACGAAGATGCACCGTACAAAAAAGGAACTGGTAAGGTGCATCTTGCAAGTTTTTCAAGCGACAGTGTTATGCTGGCCATAAATAAAATGCCCTTAGCAGGCCCTAAGCAAACAGCTATCCCCTTATTTGTAACAGCTACCGCCTACGGAACTTATAAACTAAACATGACAGAACTGGAAGCTATACCCCAGTTGTACCAGGTTTGGCTGATGGACCGTTTTAACAAGGACTCCTTAGATATACGGCATAATCCAACATACGCCTTTGATATAACTACGGATACTAACAGCTATGGGAAAAGTCGTTTTCAATTGATCTTGCGCCAGGACCCCGCACTTATGGTGCATTTGCTAAGTTTTGGGGCCAGCAAAGTATCCCGCGGCGCGCAGGAGGTTTGGGTAACCGAAAATGAACAGAACTATACCGGTTTTACTGTTGAAAGAAGCAATGACGGTGGTGCAACTTTTGCCGTTTTAGGTTTTTCCACTTCGACAGCATCTGGCACGTACGACTTCTTAGATCAAAATCCAGTACAGGGGGCTGACCTGTACCGATTAAAGCTAACGGATCTGAATGGAAATGTTACTTACTCAAATACCGTTACCCTGATGTACGGGAACATAAATAACAGCCTGGTAAAAACCGGGATCACTGTTTACCCTAATCCCGCAAAATCCACGCTGAATCTTAGTATTGCCAACGGGTTTAGCACTGATCTCTCGCTGATGGCGATTGACACACAGGTCCAGGCAGCAGCATCATATGATGTGCAGGTTTCTAATATTTTAGGAGCAGCAGTAAAAAAGACAACCATTAATCAACAAAGCTGGCAAACCGATGTAAGCGAGCTTACGCCCGGTACCTATATCATCTCGGTTGTCAACAATAAGGACAAAAGCCTGGTCGGCCAGGCAAAATTTATAAAACTTTGAGTTGAAATGCAACTGGCGCATGAATAAAACCGGACATCAGGCGTTCGGTTTTGTTACATCATTTTGCTTAATTTATTATTAATCTACTGCATATCAATAATTTAAGAATTTGGAATAGCTATTGATGTTGATTTGTGCTTGGATTCAATTACGTTCCATATCAGGTTTTATGACCTAATCTTCCCGATTATCGTATCAATCGGGCTGACTTTCGCCCTGCTTTTATGGTTCAGCCCTAAAATCAATCGCCCTGCAAACCGGTTTCTTGCATTAGCATTAAGCGCCGCCATCCTCTACCTAACCCGGATATTTTGTATTGATATCCGATTGGAAACTTATTTTCCCTATTGGAGCTGGCTGCCGCTGCAGTTTTCGCTGGCGCTTGGGCCGCTAATCTATTTTTATGTACTTAAAATAACCCAGCCGGAGTATAAACTCCGAGGGAAGGATATACTGCACTTTAGCCCCCTGCTGCTGGAATTGGGCGGACATGCATTGGAAATTGGGAATGGCATAAAAACCGGAGCTGCTGCTTATCAAACGCCGGCCTTTCACCAACTAAACCCGGTATTGCAAATGCTGGCTTTGGTGTCGGTTATGACCTATTTGTACCTGTCGCACCGGCTAATAAGGGATTTCTATCGCCGACTGCGGCCGGTGCTGATGGACAGGCCGCATTTTGCTTTCAGGCGGCTGGACAGGACATTATTCCTGATCGGTTTGCTTTGCGTGTTAGTGGCGTTCAGTGATGCTTTCTGTTTGACGGTGGCCTTTGTACTCATTGCGATGGCCGCCGAAGTGATACTAAAATTAGATAGCAGTGATCAGCTGGCAACGCCAATAACTGACCGATCCGATGCAAGGGAGAAAGGCCGGAGACTAAAAGAAGCCGTGTCCGCAAACCGTCTCTATGAGGATGCCGAACTGACATTGACCACACTGGCGGTGAAACTGATGATTCACCCGCGTGACTTGTCCCGGATCATTAATATAGGGCTGGAAAAGAACTTCAGCGATTTTATAAATGAATTCCGCGTTCGTGAAGTTGGCCGGAAAATGCAGGACTCTGCTTACGATCGGCTCACGCTGCTGGGCATTGCTTATGAATCCGGGTTCAATTCCCAACGCACGTTCAACCGCGTTTTCAAAGAAATGACCGGCAAAACCCCGGTTGGATACAAGAATAGCCTAAAAAAAGAGTTGCCAAATGATAAGTTGGCCACCGCGTCACAAATAAGCGCAGTAATATTGCGTTCGGGAAGCCTGTCAAATTGGGCGCCTGAAAAATTAAAACGCAACTTTATGTTTAGGAATTATTTAAAGATTGCCTGGCGAAATTTGTTAAAAAATAAAACACATTCCTTTATCAATATTACAGGCTTGTCGGTTGGCATGGCGGTAGCCATACTGATTTGTTTGTGGATATGGGATGAGCTGTCATATAATAAATATCATGAGCATTATGACCGTATTGTGCAGGTAATGCAGCACCAAACCACAAACGGCGATGTTGGCACAAAGCGCGCCCTGCCGATACCGCTTGGGGTTAAACTCCGCAACGACTATAAGGCCGATTTTAAGTATGTGGTACTGTCGACCTGGACCGAGGAACATGTTATTGCCAATGGTGATAAAAAATTGACGTCGAAGGGCAATTTTATGCAGCCGGAAGCGCCTGATATGCTGACGTTAAAAATGTTGCGCGGTAACCGCTCCTGCTTAACCGACCCCTCATCTGTTTTATTGTCGGCTTCGCTTGCACGGTCGCTTTTTGGCGATGCAAACCCGATGGACCGGATGCTGAAGATGGACAACCAGCTAAATGTTAAAGTTACCGGCGTTTATGAAGACCTGCCGCAGAATGCTACCTTTAACGATATGGCCTTTATTGCCCCCTGGGACCTGTACGTGGCCACCCGGCCCGATGTTAAAGATTACGTCAACATATGGGCTAACGATTCGTGGCAAATATTTGCCCAGTTACAGCCTGGCGCCGATATAAACCATGTTGCTGAAAAAATAAAAGACCTGAAACTAAGTGGCCTGGCCGCTCAACACGACGTGCTTGGCGTATCGTTTAAAGCCGTCCTGTTTCTGCAGCCCATGAGCAAGTGGCGCCTGTACCAGGAGTTTAAAAATGGCGTTAACATTGGCGGGGCTATCCAGTTGGTATGGTTGTTTGGTATCATCGGCGTTTTTGTATTGCTGCTGGCCTGCATCAATTTTATGAACCTGTGCACGGCGAGGTCGGAGAAACGGGCAAAAGAGGTGGGCATCCGCAAAACGGCCGGCTCCCTTCGCAGCCAGTTGATCGTCCAGTTTTTCACCGAATCTGTCCTGGTTGCATTTTTCGCTTTCCTACTTGCTGTATTGCTGGTAACACTTGCTTTGCCCTGGTTTAACCAGGTTGCCGATAAAAGGATGGCGGTATTGTGGAGCAGCCCGGTTTTTTGGCTGTTGGGTATTATTTTCAGTTTGATAACCGGCGTAATTGCCGGGTCTTATCCGGCTTTTTATCTTTCTTCATTTCAACCGGTGCAGGTGTTGAAAGGGACTTTCAAAGCGGGCCCCCTGGCATCATTGCCACGCAAAATTTTGGTCGTATTGCAATTTGTGGTTTCGGTGACCTTAATTATCGGAACGATAGTCGTTTTCAGGCAGGTGCAGTTTACCAAAAACAGGCCGGTGGGCTATAGCAGGAGCGGCCTGTTACAGGTAGCCATGAGAACGCCGGATATCCATAACCATTTTGGTGCATTTCGGAACGAATTGCTGCGGTCGGGAGCGGTAGCCGAAGTGGCCGAGTCCGAGGGCCCGGTTACCTTTCTAATGTCAGACAATCAGGGCATCACCTGGAAAGGTAAGGACCCTAATTTGCAAGATGATTTTGGCACGGTACCGGTGACGCCTGAATTTGGCAAAACCATTGGCTGGAAAATCAAAGAAGGCCGCGACCTTTCGAGGGACTACCCGGGCGATTCATCCGCGATCATACTAAATGAAGCCGCCGTAAAATTTACGGGACTGAAAAACCCTGTTGGCGAAGTTATAAAATGGGATAAAAATTATAGGGTCATCGGCGTAGTGAAAGACATCGTGATGGATTCGCCACACGATCCCGTCCGGCCAACGATGTTTTACCTGCTGCAATACCCCGGAGGTTTTATCGACATCAGGATAAACCCCGCCATGGACACCCGGCAGGCCCTCGATAAAATTGAAGCTGTTTTTAAACGTTTCGACCCCGCGAGCCCTTTTGACTTTAAATTTACGGACACCGAGTATGCCAAAAAATTTGACTTCGAAGAGCGCATTGGTAAACTGACCGGGTTCGCTACCATCCTGGCCATTTTTATCAGTTGCATGGGCTTGTTTGGCATGGCCTCGTTTATGGCCGAACAGCGCACAAAAGAAATTGGCATCCGCAAGGTGCTTGGGGCATCGGTTTTCAGCTTATGGCGGTTAATGTCGAAAGAGTTTGCGCTGCTGGTGATCATTGCGCTGGCTGTTGCCATTCCCATAGCCATCTACGTGATGAACGGCTGGCTGCAGCAATATAAATACCAGTCCGGGCTTTCCTGTTGGATATTTGCCGGAACAGCCCTGGGCGCAATACTCATAACGCTGCTCACGGTAAGTTTTCAAAGCATTAAAGCGGCGCTGGCCAACCCGGTGAGCAGTTTGAAAACGGAGTGAGTATCGAATCCTGAGTCAAAAGTCTTTAGTCGATAACACAAAACCGAACGGTCACAACGTTCGGTTTTGTTACAATAACTAATGTAAGCGAAATGCTGTTTGCTATAAGTCAGCAAGTTAGTAACTTGGAACGGCGATTGACACAACAAGGCAGTTTGAACGCATATACTTTCCATATCACCCTTTATGACCTGGCTTTCCTGGGAACGATATTTATCGGGCTGAATTTTGCCATGCAGTTATGGTTCACCAAAAAGACCAACCAGGCCGCAAACCGGTTTTTGGCCCTGGCGATGGTTGCGATTGTTTTGTGGATAGCCCGGTTATTGGGCATCGAAGTAGGGCTGTCAGCTTACATCACTAACTGGAGCCGGCTGCCGCTGCAGTTTTCGCTGGCACTTGGCCCCCTGATCTTTTTTTATGTACGAAAATTAACGCGGCCGGAATATAAATTTAGCCCCAGGGACTTGCTGCATTTCATTCCGGCGTTGCTGGAACAAACCATCCTGCTGAACCCGGTATTGCCGTTTCTGCCGTTTATTTCTGTCATTACCTACCTGTATTGTGCTCACAGGATGATCGAACGGTATTACCGGCGGCAAAAATTTAACGGGGGTGATCGTTATCGGGCTGAATTACGATGGCTGCATAAATTACTGGCAGGCTTTGGACTGCTATGGCTACTGTGGATACCTTATACCGCCATCGCTTATTTTTATTACCAACATCAATTAAGCATTCAGTTTTATTATCCTTTTTATTTCGCTGTAACCATGATGCTGATCTGGATGGCCGCTAAAGCTTATCTAAGGCCGGAAGTCAGCATACCCATAAACCCGCATTCGTTTTTAAAACCGCCGCTTCCCGCGGAAATGAGGCAAAGGGGTGCGTGGCTGAATAAAGCCGTGCAAACCCGTCTGTATTACCAGGACCCGGAACTAAGCTTAAGCACATTGGCTGAAAAGCTTGAGCTGACTACCCACGAATTATCCCGGATCATCAATACAGCGCTCAAAAAAAGCTTCAATGATTTCATCAATGAATATCGGGTTCGGGAAGTCATTGGTAAAATGCAGGACCCGGCTAACGATCATATAACGCTGATGGGCATAGCCTATGATTCCGGCTTCAACTCCCCAAGTACCTTTCACCGCGCATTCAAAGAGATGACGGGAAAAACACCTGCGGAATATAAAAAAGAACTCCCATCTTATAATTTGACATATCGTTCCCGGTTTGCGGCGGTAATTTCGTACCAGGAAACCACACCAAAGTGGTCTCAGGACAAATTAAACCGCAACTATATGTTTAGTAATTATTTAAAGATCGCCTGGCGCAACACGCTGCGCAACAAAGTTTACAGCATGCTGAATATCACCGGCCTGGCAGCCGGCATGGCCGTTACACTCCTGATCGGTTTATGGGTGGTTAACCAATATTCGTATGACCGTTTTCTGCCAAACTATAAGCAATTATACCAGGTGGAGATGAACCTGACCACGCAGCATAACGGCACGACTACCCAAACTTCCATAGCGCTGCCGCTGACTGATGTTTTAAAGAAAGAGATCCCCGGCATAAAGTACGTTGCCGAAAGTGACAATATAGGCCGCATGAACCACGGCCTTTTGGTGGGCGATAAAAAGCTGTACATGGAAGGCGGCGCCGCAGGGGCGGATTTTTTCAAGATATTTCAATATCCATTTGTAAAAGGCAACGCTAATTCAGCGTTAAAAGACCTCTATTCAATAGTCTTGACCGAATCGACAGCAAAAGCATTGTTTGGCGACACCGACCCGATGGGGAAAAATGTGCGGTTTGATAA
>DASRTD010000167.1:0-20448 GCA_035656115.1 Mucilaginibacter sp. | reverse complement strand
CAAGGCTCACGCTATCCGGTAGCACACCTTCGCTGATCAGAAACCAGGCCGCGGGAATCAGGCCGCCGATAATACCGTAAGTAAGGATAAGTTTTTTCATTGTTGTCGGGTTTTAAATCTCTTTCAAAATTGTATCATTCAAAAATTTTAACGGTCATACTTTAGGGTGATTTTAAAAAAATATGGCCTGCCCCCCCCATTCTATTGAACTGTTTCAGGGTATCAGGCCCAGCCGTTTTGCCTTTTCAACAGCTTGCGTGCGCCGCTCCACTTCCATTTTTATAAAAAGATTGGACGAATGCGTTTTGATGGTATTTAAAGATACAAACAACCTTTCGGCTATTTCCTGGTTGCTCAGGCCCTGGGCCATCAATTGCAACACTTCCAGTTCCCGGCTGCTGATGCGCAATTTATTTAATTCGGCTTCATTTACGCAAAAAGCAGCATCCGCAAAAACAGGTTTTTCAATCACTACGGTATGTACTTTTGGTTTCACCAGCTTTAAGGCAAGCCAAACACCCAAAGCAGTAAAAATAATGGCTATAGCGCTTGCATAAACCTCAAAAGCGTGGTCAACGATGACGAAGTGCCACTCGAGCCATTTCAGCAAAAGCAGCAATAGCGCAAGCAACGCCCCATAAAGTATAATTTGCTTGTTTTTTGTTAATATACCAAAGGCCATTCGCGCATTTGTATCGCCATTAAAAATAAAAGTTTTAGGTGATATCGGGTGAAAATACTTTACGTTTAAAGTACCGACCAACCTCCTTCTGCGCCAGCCTCAACGCATGCCCGGCTGAAAGGTAATAAACCTGGAGGTCAGATTTCCGCCAAATTGCCAGCCAAACCTATAAATGATCACTCATCGTATGCCCTCAGCGGCCTGTAATTTTTGTAGCGGGTAAAATCGTCCCGATTGGCTTTCTTAGCCAAAATAACTTTTTCCCTTCCTTTGCGGTCACAAGTACTTACAATCAAGCTGTCACACCGTTCAACACTTGCAAATTCTCTGAGGCTGTCTTTTTCAAGTTTAAGGAATACTGTAGCGGCGCAGCCGGATACCAGGAATGCGTTAATACAATGCAACTCCTTATTGTATTGCATATTCGGATAGCTTTCCGAATTTTTTATATAAACAAGACTGTCGTTTTTTGAGTCGTATATAAAGAGCGTTCTCACTTCATTTGCGCCATTGGCGGCTCGAAATGAGTCATAGGTCACATCATTAAACCCATCGCCGTTTAGGTCGGATACCTCAGGCAAAGGATTTAGGTATTGATCTTCATGCAGCTTGAACTCGTTTCGAAGGATCCAGCTGTTTTGTCGCTTCGCATAAAACCGCGTAATTGCGTAATCGCCTGCGGCCGTAGAATACCAGGCAATTTCAACTTTGTCAAATCCTTTCCTTCCAACTTCAATACTGTCAGCAAACGAATCATTAAGGGTGGGTTGAGCAGCTTTTTGTGCGCTTGTTATTTTGCCGTTTCGTATCTCAGCAGTTTGCTTATGCCCGTTTTGACACGAAAAAATCAAGGCAATTAGAATAGGCAGAAAATATTTTTGCATAACGTGTGCGTAAACCGGCTCAGTTTTTTGAAAAGATTTGATAACATTCGTCAGTGCGTAACCCTCGCGGGTTTGTAATCTTTCCAAAGCCATTCCAGGGCTTCGGGAAGTGTTTGCATTTTTACTTTGTGATCGACGTGCCGGGCGTTGCGGGCAAAAACAAACTGGTAGGGATAGCCTTTGGCGGCGAGCTCTTTTGCCATATTTTCATTGGCCAGCACCCAATCGTGCATATCGTCGCGCATTACGTTTGGGTTAAAAAGGTCCTGGTCTCCTACTTCCATCCATATGCGCAAGGGTTTCCGGTGGCTTTTGGGGATGATACTGTCATGAAACCCCCAGGCGCCGTGTGGAGTCCCCGGGTTCCAGGGCCATTGCTGATTGATATAAGTACCCGAATAAGTGAGCACCCGGTGATACCATTCCGGGTGGTACCAGGCCATAATGAGCGCGCATGATCCGCCCGAACTGCCGCCCATGGTCGCGCGGCCGGCAGGGTCTTTGGTTAGTTTTACCTGGCATGTGCTTTCAACCAGCGGGAGCACTTCATTTTCAACAAATTCCGCATAAAGGCCGCTCATGGTATCGTATTCCAGGCCCCGCTCGCTGCCCTGGGCATCGCCGCTGCCATTACCGATGGAGATGGCGATCATCGGCGGCACTTTGCCTTCGGCAATCAGGTTGTCCAGTACTGTAAAAAGCAAATTGTCGGGCCCGTCGGCGCCAACGATGAATGGCGCAGCGGTACCGGCGACATATTGTTTTGGAACATACACTGCTACCTGGCGGGTGTATGGTGCAGGGTGGCTTGTAGTGACGATTAATTTAGCAGGATTTGCCGTATCTGCGGTGCCGAATGTATGTGGCTCTCGCGCAATGCCAGGATAAATTTTGCTATCCTTCGACTCCATTGTAAAGCGGTATATGGTCCCCTGCGGCACGTTAGCCTGCACCGTCGATTCCGGTGCGGGGTCATGTGTGGGGCCAATAATAAAATTCCCGTTGGCGCCGGGCGATGGAATGGCGCCATCCGGTAATTCAGTGGCCGGCACATAACCAGGCGTATGCGGATCGCGGACGGGTGGCTGGGCCATGACCGGGTTTACTGCCCATACGATGAAAACCATCGCACCGGTGCAATTAAGTATCTTGCTTAGCTTCATTTATTTTTATTTATGGAGATGGCCCTTATGCCTGCATACCAAATTTAGGATTATAAACATTAGGTTAACAACAAATTTTTCTGATCTTTAGCGTAGCGATAACAACTATCGGCCCTAAAAATCAGCACGTAAAATCATATCATCAATGAACTCAACCACCCAGGGCTTACACGTAAACGTTAGTGCTTACACACTTGTACTGGTGTTTTTATGCCTTTTGGCTGGCACGGTAAGAGCACAATCGCCAAATTCAGAGCCACGGCCGCGAATTGTTGTTACCGCAGACCCGGAGCTCGACGATAACAATTCACTGATCCGTTTTCTACTGAACAGCTGCGATTTAAATGTGGAAGGGCTTATTTATGCCAGCAGCGGTTTCCATTGGAAAGGAGATGGAAAAGGAACCAAATGGTATGTTCCCGGGCGGGAATATGCACGTTTCGGTTTGGATACCTGCCCCTGTACATCGTGGCGCTGGGATAAGAACGAGCGGTTTATTGATAATGCGGTTGAAGCTTATGAAAAAGTTTATCCGAACCTTAAAGTGCATAACCCGGCTTATCCCCTGCCCGCATTACTGAAGTCGAAGATCAGGTACGGAAACATCGAGTTTGACGGAGATTTTTCCAAAAACTCGCCCGGTTCAGATTTGATTAAATCGCTGATGCTGGATGATAAACCGGGTAAATTGTTTATAACCGCATGGGGAGGGCAGAGCACGATAGCGCGGGCGCTCAAATCGATACAGGAGGAATATGAAAATACGACGCAATGGGAAGTGATAAAAATGAAGATATCCAGGAAAGTAGTGCTGCTGCCCTCCGGCGACCAGGATGACACTTATGCCAAATATATTAAACCTAACTGGCCCGATATTGAATACCGGCAGTTCAGCGGGGGGCCAAACTATAGTTATGGCGCCCAATTGCGTGCAAAGCCGGCAGATTCGGTTTATTTAACTGCTGCATGGACGAAGGAAAATGTTTCGGATCGCGGGCCCATGGGAGCCTTATACCGGGTATGGGGCGATGGGAAACAAATGGTAAAGGGCGACCGCATGGATTATTTCGGGTTGACCGGCTACACCAATGAACAATTGAGAAAAATGGGTTACCTGGTATGGATGCCGGTTCAGCAGAAAGGATCGTGGCTGGGCGAAGGAGATGACTTTACCTATATGAATATGTTAGGCAACGGGCTGCGTGCTTATGAAGCAGGGGCTTATGGCGGATGGGGCGGCCGCACGCTCACCGAAAAACAACCCAATGCTTTTTCTATGCCGGCAACCGACACGTCTCAGCAAGCGATGGTTACTGCGCTTAGTTCAGCAACTGAAAAATTAAGTAAAAGTGCAAACGCATTGCCGGATTTTTTCCCCGCGGCCCAGCGCGACTTTGCCGCCCGCCTTAAATGGTCGGTAACACCAAAGTACGCCGATGCGAATCACCCACCTGTTGCAGAAATTGAGGGACCGTTAAACGTTTTAGCATCGCCGGGAGAAACCATAAGATTAAACGGGTCAGTTTCGGACCCTGATAAAGATAAAGTCTCCATCAAATGGTGGCAATTCCAGGTTGGCACTTATCCCGGTAAAATCAACATTTTGAATGCGAATACCGCGCGGGTAAAAGTGCTTATTCCGAAAGATGCTGTTTCCGGGCAAACGATTCACGTTATTCTTGAAGTAACAGACAATGGCTCACCACCACTTACGGCCTACCAACGGGTAATTATCACTGTAAAATAGTATTGTTCGTTTATTTGTAACGAAGAAAGTTAAGTCAAATCCAAATAAAGCAATTCCCCTGTTACCGCGAGCAATTTTCGCTGCCTTAAGCCATTGTGGTGCGGTGAGAACACCGACCACAAGGTGAGTGAATCCCCCTCGTCTGTAAGACAATGTTCAACGCTGCATCCTATAGCATGACCAACTTCAAATGCTCATCTTCCGCTCCTGTATCTTGTTGCGCAGCGAATTAAAAAAAATGCTTCTTTCCTTTTCGCCAACAACGCTGATGTGGGTCGATTTTCGGATGATATTTTGAAGGTTTTTGTAGGTGAAATCGCAAAAATCTTTATCCTCCGTCGACATAACATTGAGGCCGTTGTGATTGATAAAGGTAATCTGCCGCATGTCGCTCTTCGCAAAAACGGTATTGTCGCCTATCAAAGTTTCGTTAAAGTAAACTTCGTACTGCACACTGCCCGGCGGCCGGTTAAGCATTGTTTTTTTTCCACTTTCAGCCTTTAATTCCATGTGATTCACCAACTCTTCCAATTGCGAATATACTTTCAGCAAAATATCCCTGCCGGCGAAGATGTTCGACTGCCTGTAAAATTCGATCTGGCTGATGGTAACGTTTATGGATTCCTCATTCAAAATATCGGTTGAAGGAATCCTGGCCCACAATTCATCAATTTTTTTTGCGGATTCAACGCTTTCCGCGTCCGCTTCATCCCCCTTAAATTGCTGCCTGAGCAATTCGGGGTAGCCAAGCAGTGTGCGCTTCCAGAAGAAAAATTTAAATGCCCGCAACTCGGGAAAGGGCATAAAATCGAAGATAGGCAGGTCCTTACTATTATAATATATCATTGGATTTTCGAGCGATTTAAACAGCTCCAGGCTTTTGATGACGAACCCCAGGAATTTATTAAAACCGAATGACAAGTGGTCGACTTTGTCGTACGAAAAAATAACGGTATTTGAGTTCACCTGCAACAACTGGTCGATCGAAACCTGGTATTTGCTGCAAAGCAGGTACGTCTCGTCCAGGGTAATAGGTTTTTCACCCCTGATCCGCCGGTACGCGCTGTCGTTACTGATATTGAGCAGTTGCGCAATTTCTTCGGCAAATGAAATGTATGAGGGTAGTTTTGAGCGGATGTGATTAAAGAACTGCTGCTGGATTTGCGAAATGTCCATGATGAGGTCCTTGTTTAGTAAAAATCAATAGTCGTCTTAATAATTATCAGCGATTTCTAATAGGCAAGTAGTTATAAATATTAAAAGTAGTAAAATTCGCAATGAGCTGAAAATTATTGCTTTAAATAAATATTCTATACTTAGAATTCGGTGCTCACCGCAAATGTCAATTAGCCGGGCTCACGTAGCTGGGGTAGCTTTATATCACAATAGGGCTAAACAGATCAATTATTAAACATTAAACTTTAAGATCATGAAAAAACTACTATTAACAATTACAACGATGGGCCTGTTAACTTTATCAGGCTACGCACAGGGACCCGATAGTGCGGCTAAAAGACGCGCAGCATTCAGCGTCAGCTTTGAGGGGGGCCTCCCTACGGCCGATATGAGTGAATTCCCTAACACGATGTCGGGCGGTAATGCCGTTTTTTGCACTTCGGTACAGGCAGAATTGCCTACGGCACAGCACCTCTTTTTTACATTGAACGCAGGCTATTCGGCCTTCTTGAAAGAAAGTATGCTGACGGCTATCTTCGCTCCCAGTTCGAACGGCGCCGAATCGCTTAAAGCCGGTTTTAAATACTATACCTCCCATATCTTTTACCTCGAAGCGGGCTCGGGCGTTGCGGTCTCTAATAAAAATTTCAGTCACGTGTTTCAAAGCGGCGATTGTGCCTTCGTCTTTGCATCCGGGATAGGGTTCACCCTGGATAGCGGCCTGGAGTTTGGCCTCAGGTACGAAGAGTGGGCAAGCGGAGGCACGATAAGCCAGTTCGCATGCCGTTTTGGCTACAGATTCAAATAAGTAGCCGCACGCATAACCCTTGGGTTACCCGGTGGCCCCTGCTTGTCGGTTTTTTTTAACTGACGTCTAAGCTTGCAGGTTGCCTGCCGGTTTTTATAAATAAACGGAACCGGGTTGCCCCCGTTCCTTCCTTTGGCAAATAATATCTCAATTTTTAAAACTTAATATCATGAAAACACTGGTAAAATTAATTGCCCTGTTGGGTATGGCGCCGCTTTTTAGTTGCACAAAAACCATTTATACCCATCAGCAGGCAATGAGCAAGTACATCACAAAAGATGATGTTGTAAAAAACTTTGGCATCCCGACAGAAAGACTAAAAAACGACTCGACCGATCAATGGCTGTACCGATTTGAAAAGAATGCCCAACCGGCGGGACAGCGTGAGCAGTCGAAATATACTGCAACAATCAATAACAGGACAGCGGATGTGCAAATTTTTACCTTTCCAAAGAGGTTTCTCCTATTTTCCTTCGATAAGGAGGGTAAAGTAATCCAATGGAGCGGTGAAGGTGTCGACCTTGGCAAGAAGAAGTTCTATGCAGGCCGGACAATTGGATTGGTCGCTGGGATAGCCGCGGCCACAGCGGTCACTATTTTTGTAACGTCGTGGCATGGCATTAATTTTCAAGGCACCTTAACTGGTCTTAATCCCTGACTTGATAAACCTCACTATGCGGAACCGGGGCAACCCGGTTCCTTCCTTTGGCAAATAATATCCCCCTGCTCCCGCAAGCGATTTTCGCTCCCGCAAGCCTCCTGGTGGCTGTTGCACAACTACTAACAGACCAGTTGATGCCCCATCGGGGCTGCCTCTTTGTAGAAACCGTCTAACCCCTCATAATTGCCGCGTCAGCGGCTACCTATTGATTACCAATTGCAAGTCGAAAATAATAGGTAGCCGCTGACGCGGCATAAGAAGTTATGAATGGTTTGTGCTACAAGTAGGTAGCCCCGACGGGGCATTACTGCACGCTATAGCTGATAAATCATAAATTCCTGCATAAGCTACTGTTGTGCAACAGCCACCTCCTGGCTTTTGGTCTCCATTTTCTACCGAAAAGACAGAAAAATATTTATTTTTGAATAGCCGATAAATGTGCTATTTTTCAACAAGCAACTTCAACCAATGGTAAATCTCACGCATATCATGCCTTTTTTCATCGTTGAAAACCTGGCTCCGTCGGTTTCATTTTACGTAGATCAACTTGGATTTGAAGTGCAGTTTATTGGCCCGGATGACGACCCCTTTTGGGCCATAGTCGGCCGCGACAATATCTCCATTATGCTAAAAGGCATTACCCCCGAGGTAAAACCGTTGCCCAATCCTGCGCGTCATCCATGGGCAGCCTGGGATGCCTACATCTCCACCAAAGAGCCGGAAAAGTTGTTCGAGGAATACCAATCGCGCGGCGTAGCATTCCGGCAGCCCCTGAAAGTTAATGGTGACCGATTATTGGGATTTGAAGTTGCAGATGCCGATGGATACGTTTTGTTTTTCGGGCGACCGGAGTGAAGAAGGTGAAAGCTGAAAGGTTAAAGGCGAAAGGTAGATGCGGTATTCCTTCCCCTATTATTTAAAATCTTTCGCCTAAACCCTTCCGACTCTCCTGCTTTTCGCCTTTCACCTCAAACAAAACCTTTCACCTTTTGCCTTTCACCTTTCACCTCAAACAGTATCTTTGCACAAAACCCCGGAAATGAAAGGAAAAACGCCCAAAGAATCGCTTACCGTAATGAATGAACTGGTATTGCCCAATGATACCAACACACTGCATAATTTAATGGGCGGGCGTTTACTGCATTGGATGGATATTGCCGCAGCCATTTCGGCCCAAAAACACTGTAACCGCATCGTAGTAACAGCATCGGTGGATAATGTTTCCTTTAAACAGCCCATCAAACTGGGTGATGTGATCACCATCGAGGCCAAAGTATCGCGGGCCTTTACCACCTCACTTGAAGTTCGCCTGGATGTTTGGGCCGAAAATATCCCCTCCGGGTCGCGCATCAAAAGCAACGAAGCCTATTACACCTTCGTGGCGCTTGATCAGAACGGACGCACCATCCCTGTTCCGGAGTTGATCCCCGAAACCATTGAAGACATGGTTTTATATGAGGGCGCCCTGCGCCGCCGCCAGTTGCGATTGATCCTGGCCGGCAAGATGAAGCCTGATGACGCAACCGAACTAAAGGCTTTGTTTTTTGATGAGGAAAAAGAATAAAGGGTCATTTTTCAAAAAACAACCCTTATTCTATTTGTAAACCGTTTTTACTGACCGGCCTTCATCACGTTAAACATCCAGCGAATGCCGAACCGGTCTTTAGCGCATCCCCAGTAACCCCAAAATTCGTTGCGCATCGGCGCAATTTCCGAGCCGCCTTCAGATAACGCCTCGAAAAGTTTGTCCGCATCGGCATCAGTATCCGGTTGCAGGCTGATGGTAACATTGTTGCCTTCGATCAGTTTATGTCCCATGCTTTCCAGCATATCGGTGCCCATGATCACCGTGCCACCCAGGATAGGCAGCGATACGTGCATTATCGCATTCTTATCCGTTTCGGACATTGGCGGTGCCCCCTCCGGAGCAGGCATATCGCCCATTCGCATTGGCGGCATTAAAAACTCGGTGCCGAATACCGTTTTGTAAAAATTAAATGCCTCTTCGGTGTTCCCCATAAAATTGAGGTAGATTGCTACGCTTGCCATGTTTTTTTTCTTTATTGGTTAGTGAATAAATTGTTGTGCTTATTGTTTTGATTATGATTCAAATTTATAGTCTTCACTCCGAATAAACGAGTGCATGGCGTGACATTTTTAGGTGGTGATGGTGACAAAAATCCAACAGATGTTTATGGAATTTACCTGTAAAAATCATCTTACCTTAAAAAATCAACAATTATGAAAGCCTTTATTTACCTTTTCTCCATCACACTGCTGGCAGCATCGTGCGCCGGCCACAAAAAAGTAGCGCAGGCCAGCGTTGCGGCCGCAAGCGCAATCGCCGACGGCTCGTCGTTTGAAAAAGCAATTTTCATTAAAGAAACCCATGAACAGCCGGGCATCGATGCGGAGTACGCCTGGATACGCGACAAATATCCTAATTCGAAGTTGAACGGGCAGGCACTTGTGAATCAAAAAAACAAGCCTTATGATATTATCCATATTACTACCGCCGATGGTACAAAAACGGATATTTATTTTGATATTTCAAATTTTTACGGCAAGTTCTAACCGTAGAGACGCGATACATTGCGTCTCCCGCTGACAGGTCACACGCTTTTCGGGCGGCGTTTGGTTCTTGATTCCTTGTTCAAGACGCGATGTATCGCGTCTTGAACAAAAACATTCTCTGTTTTGCGACGGTTTTTGGGGCGTGCTCAGGATCGTTAATCTAACCTTTCCCTCTTCAAAATATCCAAAACTTGTTGCGTGGGGTTACCAAAGAAAGACACCCCAGCCGCCCCATTTTTCATAGCCAACTGTATGCCCTGCCGCAGTTCATCATCGGTTTTAAAATCGGAAAGATATAGCCCTGCATACAGCGGAAATTCTCCCGCCAGGAAATGAACCCCTTCGGCAACAGCATCCCCTATCCAGCTTACCTTTTCTTTATAAAAGCCATGGTAGATCATCGGGCACACACCGTCGAGCTTAAAATTGGTCCAGTCCTGCCGTACATTACGCCGCGCAACCTCTGGCGTTGGGAACACCGCCGCGGTAATTAATTTTTTATGCCGATGGGCGATGGCCGACAAACTGTTTACCACCCTAATGATATTATTATACCTGAATAATCGCCACGACAAACTTGCTTCGGGGTATTCAATATCCGAAAGCTGTAGACCATATTGGGCTGCAAAGTTAGCCCGGCAAACTTCACAATAGCAATAATCATATTGCGGTAGTTCGCTGGTTTGTACAATATTGTATTTGGCCCAAAGGTTTACCGGCAATATTACATCGCAATACCGCACATAGTCCAGGTGTATGCCGTCGATATAGTCTTTATCCAAAATATCGCTTACCTGCTGTTCCAGGTATTGCTGCACCTCTGGCCGGCTGGGACATAGCCAGCGGTAATAATTTACATAGGGCGGTTTATCCGCGCACGAATCGCCGTTGCGGTTTTTGCTGTACCATTCGGGGTGTACGGTTATCAGTTCGGCACGGTTAAATGTCCATATCCAGCGGTGCGCCTCTAACTTCTGTGCCTTCGCTGCGCGGAAATGCATTTCGCTGTCTGCCTCAAAAAACACCCCGGTAATGCCGGCCGCTTTCCAGGCAGCATAACGGGTTTTCAAATCATCATCTGTATCCTTTGGATTTGGGCTTACCCAAACCCAGTTTTTTATTTTGTGTCTCTTTTTGTTTGCGGCGGGCGCCAGGGCTTTGCTGCTAACGGGCAATTGCGTTGCCAGGCCAGCTAATAAGCCGACTTTCAAAAATTCTCTTTTGTTCATTTATGATCAATTCAACATCAGGCTTACGAAGTCTTTAAAACTTCGATTTCGTAACTATTTCACCCGGCCTAACAGCCCCTCCTGGTTAATGCTCCAGGTGATATTGTCGCTTTTGTCAGTTATCAGCGCCATAAACTGGTGTTTGGTGGCTTCAATTTGAAGTGAATTCTCGTGGCCATTTATAGCTATAAAACTTTTTAGCCCGAGTTTTTCTAACGACTGTTCATAGCCCTCATGCTCTTTTTTCCAACGTTCTTCCTGGTAGTAAACCAGCCATAAATATCGTTTTTGTTCCTCCGCATAAGGCATCATGAACGTCTTTTTTACTGTAACATCTTTGTTAAAGACCAAATAACCCCAGCGCTCAGGATAGTGCATATTGATCACCCCTTGCGGCGACCATACCCAATTATATTCCGGCAAATTCCGGCCGGCACTGTCTTTCTGCTTAATGTATTTACCGTTAACCGCTTTGGTGTCCCATTCTACCCGCGAAAAATTAATGCGCCACAAAGCGCCGTCAACCGGAACCTGCACATTATTGCCGATGCTGATCGCCCTAAACGGTATGGCGATCTCGATCGTCCATCCTTTATCCCTATCCGAAGGGTCGTTCAGTGTCCCTTGCACTTTTACCGCCGACCGCAGGCCTTCCGCGTCCCAATTGATCATCGCGTTGCCGCCGTTGCGGTAGGGCTTATTTAAAAACAGGTCAAAAACGGTATTCACTGCGTTAAACTCAAGCTCAAAATATTGGTGCGTAGTATTGTTTGGGTCGATAAAAACTTCAAAATCATTATCATGGAAAACGACGTCATCATGACGCTCCAGGTATGCCCAAACATTCGGGTCGCTTATCTCTGCGGCAATATACAGGCAGCTATCACCCCAAAGCATTTTTGCCCGGGTGCGCAGCGGCGGATTGGGTTTAAGATCTCCCTCTATATCCCGAAAATCTTCCGTCCATGCGGCCTGCTGCCAAACGGCATCATTAATATCGCCGTCTATAACGGGCGGCGACTTTACGTAATTTACCACATAATTTTTAGGGATTGTGAATAAATTGGCAAAGCCGGTGAACGGCGATTGCGCGGTGGCATTAAAAGGGATGATGAAAACAGCTGCCGGAACAATCATCCACAAAAGTTAGCGCCTGACTGTGAATTTCATCGGCTGGATCACCGGCTCATTTCCAGTATTTTATCAAACTCTTCGCGCTTTACTGCGCTCACCGACAGGCGGCCAAGGCGCACCAGCTCCAAATTTTGCAGCGAAGGTTCGGCCTTCACTTGGGCAAGCGTAACCGGGTTTTTCAACGGCTCCACGGGCGAAAGCTCAACCACCACCCAGTTGGTATCATCCGTGGTGGGGTCCTGGTAGGCTTCTTTTACCACTTTGGCGATGCCCACGATCTCTTTTCCTTCGTTGCTATGGTAAAAAAATACCAGGTCGCCTTCTTTCATAGCGCGCATGTTATTGCGGGCGGCAAAATTGCGCACGCCGTCCCAAAAGGTGCGGCCATCCTGGTTAAATTTCTCCCAGCTATATTTTTCCGGTTCTGATTTTACGAGCCAATAGTTCATGATGCTATTTGATGATTGCGGTAAAATTGAGAAAAATGAGGGAGATTAAAAAACCGAAAAAGTTTTAAAGGCCTTCGGTCGGTTGTACAGCTAAAACGCTCACTTCGTTATTGCGTAGTATAACCGGTTATGAATTGTCCCTCGGTAATTTGCCGTGAAACATTCAGCGAATCAACACCGGTAAATTGAAATGTGCCCTCAATTACAGAAGGGGTGAATTCCGTTACTGTAACACTTCCTGATATGCTTACATAATTATCCGGCACATTAGTGCCGGTCTGAAAAGATAATGATGCATTACCGCCCGATAAATCAAATGTCCCTACATGTACACCAGGAACGATCAAATTCACATACGAGACGCTGCCGAATGCACCCCCAATGGAAATAGTGTTCTCTGTTGCCTTGTAAACCGCAACCGCAGTTGAAGAAGTATAAAGGTATCCACCGAATTTCAATGAGATATTTGTTGCGGTAGTTTGCGGATCAGAAAGCGCATCGTTTTTTAAACATGAATTGAACCATAATATACACGTTATTAGCAACAAGAATGCGCAGCTTTTCCATTTCATTTTCAAAACGGTTGACTTGCAATATGCTAATTATATTGTGTCTCACATAGGTGAAACCAACCAAACGGCCTTGAGAAAAATTATTTCAAATGCGCTGAAGACGGAACTTTGGCAACCGGCAATCTTCAGCTGCCTGTCCGTTTTCACCTCATCACATCTTCATCTGCACCTTAATCTGTCCTGTCGAAAGCGTGCGCACGATCAACTTTTCAGCTGTCGGGTAAATTTGCATAATATCAAGGTTGCTGATCGTTACATCGGAGTGGATGCCATTGTCAAACGTGCGGCTCATCTGGCTTTCGATGTTCTTCTTACTGTCAGCAATAAATTTCGAGCAATTATAGGTTGCGCGTTTTTTGATGGCCTCGGTTATAGCGCCGTTAAACATCCATTTGGCTGTTTTTAACATCCAGGCGCGGGTTTGCAGGTCGAAAGTCAGGTCGGGAAAGGACAGCAGGTGGGTCGCGGTGTCGTAAGTCGGTGTAGCCACCAGGTAAATAGTGCCGCTGGTTGTGCCGCCAAAATCCACCATCATGGCTATTTTGGAGCCAATGCCGTAAATTTTTACGTTATCGACAATAAATTCGTTACCGGCCACCTTGATGGTTTGGCCGGAGACCTGTTGGTTTACCACATTGTTCAAATGGTCGTAATTCTCAAGTAAGTCCAGGTAAATATTAAACCCGTTTGCCGGCGTGTAATTGCTTAAAGCAGGTAAAGGCGCTGCTGGCTGCCGGTTACTCACCAGCGTGACAACCGGTTTAGCCGTTAAGCCTACCGAAAAGTTAAGCACCGAGCCATTCAGGCTAAAGCTGCTAAGGCAAACCGATTGCGGATTGACGTTCAAAAATCCCACATCGCCCGCCTTAAATTCGTCCGACATGCTTTTCCACAACTGGTCGAACATCGGTTTCAGGCTGAATGTGGCTATTTTAGCATCCACCACCGCGCCCAGGTTGTTTAAAGGGGCTTTAAGGTAGCCTACCAGCCTGTCGGTGACGTCAATACTGCCGAAGACGATATTACAACGGTCGATCGGTTTCGGATCGGGGTACAAAATTGTTTTCGATTTTAAATAATAATTTGGCAGTACGCTAATGGTCGACTGATAAGCAATCTCCATTCTGCGCGGGGCCTCGCCGCCCATGCCGCATTGAGCGGATAGAACGGGCACTATACATTGCGGACCATTGCCAAACAAATCGGCGCATTTGGCGCAATACGACGCCGATATGCCGTAGCCCCCGGTAAACTTAAGGTTAACTACGTTGTTGCTGCCGGTGATGGTAAATGGCGTACGGGTAAACGTATATGAATAACGCAGTCCACCGCAGGGTTGCTGGCTATCGGCAAATTTGGTGGGAACGGAATTTTCAGCCTGCACGATATAACTTTTCATATCTACCGACACAGGTACATCGATGGTAGAAACAGGCTGTACAATTTTGGGGATATCAGCCGCTGCAGACTCCGGCGCCACCGGTTTCAATGTTTTACATGAATAGCATGCAGCCGTCAGCATGAAGCCGGCCGCGAATTGTTTTAAGGTAAGTCTCATGTTATTTTATCGGCCTCAAAAATAATTAAAGCGGCCGATTTTGCAGACAGTTGCAAATAATTTAACGAAAGTATATTAAAAAAGAAAGGCAGCTTTTGGCCGCCCTTCTTTTTTAGCCTGTGCAGGTATTATTTTTTGGGGGGCTTTCTGCCGCCGCCAAAGAAAAAGCCAATTTTGGCTGCAAAATAATTGTTGTATCCGCCCGTAGCATCATACTCCACCGACACCCTTAAGTGCCCCACTTCGAACCCGAGTTCGGGGAAAGCGCCGAAATTGATAACCCTGGCAGATATATTCACGCCACCACCGTTGTTGTTTCCACTGCCGCTACCGTTGCCATTATTACCTGAAATCGTCGCCTGGTCATAAGGGCCTACACCGGCGCCGATAAAAGGCCGGAAGCCTTTATCGGATAGATAGAACTCGCCTGTGAGGCAGCCCGATGCGATTGCCGAACCCTGCTTATTTCCGGAAGAGGTCTTGTAAAGAATGGCCGCCGCCTCTGCACGGATGCCCAGTGCAAAATCGTTCGAAAACCGATAATGAGGCTGTAAGGTAAACGTTGCGCCGCCTACCGCGCTTCCCTGTGACGGCGAGGCGTAACCAAAGCCGATGTCCCATTTAAATGCATGAAATTCTGTCGACTGGGCCTTAACTAAGGTTACAAACCCGGTAAATACCGCGAGTAAAATTATTCTTTTCATAATTACAATAGGTTAAATTAATAGAGGATTACAATTGTAATAATAAATATAGAGACTTATTATCAACTTCCAATTAGAAATCAAACATTTAGAAATATTTTTTTTATTATTGATAGCGCTGGCAGTCGTTGAACGGATTGAAAGGTACTTTTATCGGTTTGCGAAATAAAGGTTGAGGATTAAACGCGATTAACGATATTTTAACAATAAAAAACGACTTTTGGATTTCCCGCTATGAAAAAAACACGATTTGACGATTCCCCCGGCAACCTGCTTATCCGGCTGATGGTTGGCCTGGTTTTTTTGTCGGAAGGCGTGCTAAAGTTTTTGTTCCCGGCATTGGATGGTACCGGGCGCTTCGCTAAAATTGGTATTCCGCACCCGGGCTTTTTTGCGCCGTTTACCGGCGGTACCGAGATCGTTTGCGGTTTGCTTTTGATTATCGGGCTTTTCACCCGGATAGCAGCCGCTCCTTTGCTTATCGTTATCTGTACGGCCATCTACACTACCAAATTGCCTATGCTGGGTTCAAAAGGCTTTTGGCCGACGATGCACGAATCAAGGGCTGATTTTTGCATGTTGCTCGGACTGATCTTCTTGTTGTGTTATGGCGCCGGCAAATTTTCCATTGACCGCAGACTCAACCTGAATGGAAAAAGGTAACTTAAAAGAGATAGCCCGCGTTTTCCTGAAACTTGGGTTTATCGGTTTTGGCGGCCCGGCGGTACACATTGCCATGATGGAAGAAGAAGTGGTGCGCAAACGCCAATGGTTTACGCACGAACACTTTTTAGACCTTATCGGCGCCACAAACCTTATCCCGGGCCCCAACTCCACCGAAATGGCTTTGCATTGCGGCCGCGAGCGCGGTGGATGGAGAGGGTTGCTCATCGCCGGGGCATGTTTTATTCTACCGGCAGTAATTATTACCGGCCTGTTTGCCTGGGCTTATCAAAAGTATGGGCAATTACCTCAGGTACAACCATTTATTTACGGGATTAAACCGGCCGTTATCGGGGTGGTAGTCTCGCTAATGATCACCCTGGGCAAAAAAGCTATAAAAAATGTAAGGCTTTTGATTATCGGGTTGATATGCGCCGTACTGGCAATTTTAAAGGTCAATGATATTTTTATTCTTTTCGGGGCAGGTTTTTTTGCGGTCGCGTTGTTTTATGCAGAAAAAAGAATTAGCACTTTTAACGCACTTGCCCCGCTGTTTTTTTTACCTGCGGCGACTTTATCCGGCAACAGTTCGGACTTGAAGGTGTTTTGGATATTTCTAAAAGTGGGCGCCATACTTTACGGTAGCGGCTATGTGCTTTTCGCTTTTCTCGATTCGGAGTTGGTAAAAACAGGAATGCTTTCCAGGCAAACATTGGTCGACGCAATTGCCGTTGGCCAGTTCACACCGGGCCCGGTGTTTTCATCGGCCACGTTTATCGGCTGGCAGTTAGGCGGGCTATCGGGAGCAGTAAAAGCAACCGTGGGTATTTTCCTGCCTTCATTCCTTTTTGTGGGCCTGCTCAACCCTTTGATCGCCTTTCTTCGCAAGTCGAAGGCTATGTCAGCCTTCCTGGATGCAGTAAATGTCTCAGCCATTGCGCTGATTGTGGCGGTCTGCGCCGAAATGGGCCGATCCTCAGTGTACAACTGGAAAACAGGACTTATCCTGGCGGCCGGCATCACTGCAACGCTTCTTTTCAAAAAATTAAACAGCGCGTTTGTAATTGTCGGCGGGGCGATGGTAGGGTACCTGCTGTGGCTGTTGTAAGCGTTTTTCCGCTGGTGTAATTTTTATTTGCTTTATAATCTCTCCATTAAACCTTATCACTTCCGTCACATTTAAAGCATCATTTCTGTCGAGCATTATTGTATCACCATTGGATATACTCCCCCAAATAAAAATAATTGACTAATAATCAATAATTTATAATTATTTATAGAACTATGTATTGCATATTACCATCTTAAACATATATCTTTACAAAACAAAACATTTAAAATTACCGATATGAAAGCGAGCGTACTTTTTGCAACCTTCAGCATCATAGCCTTAAGCGTTTTCCTGTTTTGGGCCAGGTTTAATGTTTACGACCATGATATCGCCATAACAGTGAACGATGACCGTGAAAGCTATACATTTACGGCACATTACGACCGGAGGGAAACCGGGCGCGTGCAAAGTTTTATCAACAAAAACATCAGCCCCGACCAAATGGGCACTTCGGAAAACGATTATGTTGACGCCACTACCCGGCTGAATGATAATACACGTTTTTATATCAAAGAATCGCCCGGCAGATTAAAGATCAGGCTGGACAAGACAACGAACGGCGCCGCCTCTTATTACAGGATAAGAAAAATGTGTGAAGGGGTTAAAGAACTCCTGGCGGGTAAATAAATGCAAAAAAAATCCAACATTGAATTATAGCAATAAGAAACCACAATAGGAAAACACATGAAAACAATCGCCATTATTCTTTCGCTGCTCATAGCAACCACCGCCGCAAGCTATGCACAATGCGGCAAAAAATTCATGATCACTACCTCAAAAACTGAGCACCTTGACGCCGGAGGTGGTGTAACCCGGACAGACGACGAAAAAGCTGTTGTTGTTATTGGCCAAACCGATTTAAACATCACGGTAACCAATGCAAACGACGAGCATAAGATGACCGGCAAGATAAAATCGGACACCTGCAACTGGAAAGTAGCCTACAAGGAAGGGAAAACCGTTTTGAAAGCCGTTATAAGCAATGAAAATGGTGATGACAAGAATGTTACCATCACTATTATTGGCAAGGACGGGAAAGTTACCCTACTCTTCGAGATGGAAGGCGAAGGTGATGACAGAATAAGGGTAACCGCTGATAAATTCGAAGAGGCAGCGTGATCAAATAATGAGCAGATAAAATCTTAAATAACGCTACAAGCCTGTGATTTTACCAAAAACGACAAGATCGGCCAACTTTTAAAAGCAGGCTGATCTTGATGTTTTTAATTTTGACTTAAGTTGCCCGGATTATTGAGTAGTGTACCCGGTATTAAAGGTTCCGTCAGTTCCTGTACCCGTTTTACTTGAAAGATCTGTACCGACAAATTGAAAGGTTCCTGTTACTGTTGTGCTTGTAAAAGCCGTTATCACCAAAGTGCCCGAAGTAGCTGTATACGCGTCTGTTCCGATTGAAAAAGTTACGGCAGCGCCGCCTGTTGATAAATCAAAACTTCCGACTTTTACATTGGTTACTACTAAATAAGTGGTTACGTTGCCATTAATCGCGACAATTTGCAGCGCATTCTGGCTTTTGCTGTATGATGCGGTTATGTTTGTGGCCGTATAAGCCGTGCCGTTAAACTTTACCGAAACAGACGATGCGGCGGTTTGCGGTTTAGTTGACGATTTTTTACAGGAAGATACGCCCAGTATCCCCAAAAAGAGAAAAAGCAGTAAGGTTGGTTTAAAATTTTTCATATCCATTAAATTGTTTGCAATAAAAGTAATTTATTTATTTGGTTTGCAAAATATTTAATGAACTATCAATATCCGAATTGAATAATAAACTCAGTGCCATGATCGGGCTTACTCTTTATTTCGATGGTTCCGCCCAGCGTCTCCACCTGGGTTTTTACCATAAAAAGACCCATCCCTTTACCCTCAGTAGTGGTGTCGAACCGTTTGTATAAGCCGAATAACTGGGAAGCGTTTTTATCCAGGTCGATCCCTTTGCCGTTATCGGTAAAATGAAGCACAATCTTATCCTTAATTATGCGGCTTGATATTGATACAACAGGGGGCACCCCTGCTTTGCGGTATTTAATGCTGTTTGAAATAAGGTTATAAAAAATGCTGTATAAAAAACTTTTCACCGTAAACATGGAGGCTATTTCGAAAGCGCATTTTATTTCGGCTTTTTCGTTTGCAATAGTATTGTGGATGCTGGTTTTGATGGTGTTCACCAGGTCGATAAAATACACATCTTCTTTTTTTTCGTTTGCCCTTTCGCGCGACTGTAAAATATGGTTCAGGTCCTGGATCACCCCGTCAATGGTCAATATTGATTTCGACACCCTTTCTGCAACGTCTTGTTTTTCTTCCGCGTCAAGCAGGTCTTCTTTCAGCATTTCTGAGAGACCGATGATATTGGCGACCGGCGCGCGCAGGTTATGGGAAATAATATACGTAAATTGCTCCAGGTCTTTAACATGCTGGATCAGGTCTGCTGCAACCCGCTCCCGTTCAAGCATTGCGGTTTTAATTTCTGTGATGTCCTTATTTGCCAAAATAAAACCTGCATGCCTGTTGTCGGCAGTTTTAACATTCAGCCACCGGACATTATACCACTGCGTGGTGCCGTCAGGCCGGGGGAAACTCAGGTCATAACTAACCATTTCGCCTGACAACTTGATCTTTTCCAGCATTTCGCGTATCACGGGCCACCGCTCGTCAGTAAAATAATAACTGATCGGTTTATTTATTTCCAGTATTTTTTGGTTGAGATCGATGGAAAACTTTTGGGCCAGTGCATTGAACGAAACGATATGCAGGCCGCTGCCGATAAAAATATAGGCCGAGTCGGTATTGTCAAAAATCGCCCGCATATTTGCTTCTGATTTTTTTAGCGCCTCCTCATCCAATTTGCGTTGGGTCACATCGGTTACCATCGCCACCATCCCCGTGTAATTGCCATTTGCATCCACGATTGGGTTAGACGACACATTGGCCCAAAATTCACCGCCGCTTTTTGTAATATACCTGATGTCAAGATCTTCTCTCGATCCGCTTCGCCTTCTTTCTAAGCGGGCGGCAGACTCCGCCCTATCATTTTCATGCATGAAATGAAAGGGTTCTTTTCCCATCATTTCTTCCGGCCGGTAACCAAAAAGATCAGCCAGTTTTTGATTCACGAAGTTTGTTTTATTATGCTCATCAATTGTCCACACCCCTTCCTGGGCGGTTTCAACTATCTGGCGGTACCTGGCCTCGCTTCTGTGGTGCCGTTCCTCTGCCAGTTTGCGTTCGGTTATGTCCCGGGTAATACCGTCAGCTCTCACCAGCTGGCCGCCATCATCAAAACCCGGCACTACTTTATCCTCCACCCAACGCACA
>DASRTD010000166.1:0-16264 GCA_035656115.1 Mucilaginibacter sp. | reverse complement strand
TATACTTGGTGCTCATACAGTTTAAATGTACGTTACTAAACTATATAAAGCAAAACGGATAAGCATAGTGGCTACCTGTCAGCGGGGCACGAGTCGCGTTTGCGCTGCAGGCCGACGCGGCAGACTCGCGCCTGAATTGGGTATTTAAATAGCTATTGGTAATCAGTTATTTATATAAATATCAACAGCTTTGATACACTACCACACTACCCCGATTTGTATTAATGTATCAATAAGTCAGAATTAGCGTGATAAGAATTCATTGTAATAGCGGATCCATTTCGCTTTCTTAGTCCGATTATTTCATCAACTGTCCCTTTTTGATAGCTTACTTTAAGTTTGTAATTATAAGAGGTTTCATTTGTACTGCCTTCGATGGCTCTTATATAGTAATCCACTATTGTATAACCTTGATAATCACCTACTTTTCGATTTATGAATATCGCCATTTTACTAATTCCATTTGGCCCGATCAATAGTTTTAAACTATCATTTACCATCGTATCTACTTTATTAAAATTTTTAGCGGCGACGTTATCATAAAATCGGTTCAAAAACATTTTACCGTCGTTATTGTCTTTCTCCCTGTTAATGTAAATGTTGCTATACGAACAAGCAAAAAACAGGAACATGCATATCAGCAATTTAAATGTTGTCTTAATCATTTGTTACCTATTTAGATATAATTACTTTACCGGTCCGATGTTTAACAAGTTTGTAAAGCGTCGAGTTTTTTTGCTTTATTAACGAATCACCAATTTGTATATTTTGATAGAATCTCCGATTAGGAATCCCTATGGGATAGATTTTTCCATTAATCTTGACGGCGGGGAATCCCTCGACGTCAAATTTAATATCTTGAACAATTCCGCTGAATTTATAACCTTTTTCTTTTATGCAACCTGAAATATGGAAAAGCAAAACAAATGCGAAAAACACTCCGCCACCTATAAAAATCCGCATAATTTTTTTTAATTCGTCTGTCATTTTTTACCATGCTGAAGTGTAACCAACTCCGCCCGAGCCTCCTACCCCATAATTAAATCCAACGCTTGATCCAACCCAATTAACGTGACCCGATGCCGGATCGAAAGAGGCCCAACCGCCGGCGCTTATAGGTAAAGGCCCAATCGATGAATCTGCGTCAACGCCCCATCCTGTTAAAGTATTATATGTTGCATCCTGCCCATTCCCGTTATACCATCCTTTGGAAAGGCTGAGTTCAATTCCGCCTTCTTCTCCAGCTCTTCCCGATAGAGTATGACTAAGATGAAAACCGGCATCTTTGCCCCTTGTAAGTAAGTCGAGATTTATGCTGTACCGTCCACCAACGGTTGGAACGAGAGTCGCCGATAAGTGCAAACCTATATCATCAGGAACGATGAATCTGGCGAGTGGGCTATTCCACAAAGCTTCTAAAAGACCTTCTCCATCTTCACCTGCATCAGGTACGTTAACCGGTTGATTAGCTACCAAAACTAAAAGATCAGCCTCACTAACGGCATTTTGCTCATTACCGTTGCCCAATTGATGAGCGATAATAGCATCGGTATATCCAGCGTGTAGCTGATGGGCGCTGATCAATGTACCATCGCCCGAAAACCAAACTTCTTGACCGCGGTAAAGAGCAAGTACGTCGCCTTGATCGGAAGAACTCAAACTCAAATCAACCCCACTGTTATGTAAAAACTCAATCATTTGGCCGTAACTCAAAGGTGAGTTAGGATCCCCGGCATTGTAAAAAGCAGTTCCCGCTGCCATTGCCATAGCGTACGCTGTGCCGGGGCCATAGGTGTCGAGTATACTACCGCCGCCGCCAAATGCAGGGTCGTTTCCCCCCAAATTAGGGTCTATATCAAAATGATTTGCAAAAACGCCCCATTGTGAAGCCGTATAGGGATTATAGGTAGTTGGGAAACTCGTAGGCGCATTCAAATTTTTCAAATTCCCCATCGGGTCATTCGCCATAACCGGCATATTCCCCGCATACTGGTAAACGCTCATACTTTCCACACTTTCAGGCATCGGGTCCTGGCCTACAAACCTGCCAATCGCCGCATCATAATTACGGTAAAAAGTTTGGTAGTAATCGGGCAGGTTAGTACTGCCATTGGCATAGTCATTTTGCCATTCACTACCCCCGTTGTACAATTGTTTGTTGGGCACCGCGGGCAGGCTTACCGGGCTGTTGAGCAATTGCAGGCCGAAACCGTAATAGCTGTTCTCCTGTTTTACTACCGCTACGCCGCTGCCGTTGTCCTGGAAACTAATGCGGGCGTTGCCCTGCTGGTCGGTAATAATAAACTCCTGGGTTAAGGTGCCGCTGTTATTGATTACCCTTCCTTCGGGTATTGGGAAATAGCTTAAGGCGCTGTTGACATACACAAATCCGCCGATGTAGTCAGTTTGGGTTTGCAATGTGCCGCCGTTATATTCCAGTTTGCGGATCAGGCTGCCGCCTGCATCATAAATGTAGTTGATATATTGATTGGTACCTGTGGTAACGATGATCTTATCCGTCCTGTTCAATACATTGTAACTGTTTTGCAGCCCTTTGTAATAATCGTTGGTCAAATTGCCGTTGGGATCATACTGGTAAGCTGTTGATGAGCCCGTCAGGTTGCGGAAACCGGCACCGGTATAATTTGCGCCCGTGCCGTCGGTAATTTTTTCCGCCTTTGTTGGTTTTTTTTCACCAACAAACCGAGATGCCTCCTGATTGTCCCCTTGTTGGTGTTTTTTCACCAGCAAACCGAGGTGCTGGGTAATTTCGTTCATTTCACTAATTTACAAAATTTGGCGAGTATGTGATGACAAGTTTCACGGATAGTGCGGACACGGGATGGCCGGTTCCGTCCAAATCTCTGATACACGGGTCTTGTTGGTGAAAAAAAACCAACAAAGGCGGAAAAAAATTAGTGTGCCAGGTGTCCCAGGTGTATTCATGTGTGCCGGGTGGTTCAGGTGGTTCAGGCTATTCAGGCGGTTAGTGCCAGTTCGCCTTGCTGGTAGACACAAAAAAGTCTTAAGACTCTCGACTTAAGACTTTTGACTTGGAGAAGTAGCCCCGACGGGAATCGAACCCATATCTAAAGTTTAGGAAACTTCTATTCTATCCATTGAACTACGGGGCCAGGCTGATTTACGATTTCGGATTTAAAAAATTAAAATAATTCCGAAATCGAAATTCCGCATTCCGAAATTCCTTGTTTCCTGATTTTGCAAAGGTGCGAATAATGTATGAGTTTGGCAAGGCGGATTTGTATACGCGCGGGCCAGTTGGCGCGCTGTTTGCGGCCTTTTTGACGGGGGTGTTGCAAAGTGTCGCAGGTTTGTTTCATTAAATTGGCCTAAGTTCCTCATTGTCATAGGGTGTGTGTTGCAGGTGTTGCAGCTGATTCTTCCGGCACGCCGTTTCGCTGCAACAGCATGCTTTAAAAACCTTCTTTAGCATAATTATAAACAACAATCTTTCGGTCTTTCGGACTTCCCGACTTCGGACTAAAACTCTAACTTTACCCCGTCAAAAAATACAACATCCATGAGTTTCAGGACTGAACACGATACCATGGGCGAGGTACAGGTACCCGCCGATAAATACTGGGGCGCACAAACCGAAAGATCGCGCAATAACTTTAAAATAGGGCCGGAGGCATCAATGCCAAAGGAGATCATAGCGGCTTTTGCCTACCTGAAAAAAGCTGCCGCCTATACCAACACCGATTGCGGCGTACTGAGCGCAGAAAAGCGCGACCTGATAGCCCGGGTATGCGATGAGATACTGGCAGGCAAGCTGGCAGGCGAGTTCCCGCTGGTGATCTGGCAAACCGGCTCGGGCACCCAGTCGAACATGAATGTAAACGAGGTGATCGCCAACCGCAGCCATGTATTGCAAGGGTATAAATTAGGCGAGGGCAAAACCTTTATCCACCCGAATGATGATGTAAATAAGTCGCAGTCGTCCAATGACACTTACCCCACCGCTATGCACATCGCCGCCTATAAAATGGTGACCGATGTGACTATACCCGGTGTTGAGAAGCTGAGGGACACGCTAAAGGCAAAGTCGGACGAGTTTAAGACGGTGGTGAAGATAGGCCGCACGCACCTGATGGATGCTACTCCGCTTACCTTAGGCCAGGAGTTTTCGGGCTATGTTTCCCAACTGGACCACGGCCTCAAAGCATTAAAAAACACACTCGACCATTTGAGCGAACTGGCACTGGGCGGCACAGCTGTAGGCACCGGCATCAATACGCCAAAGGGCTACGATGTTAAGGTAGCCGAATACATCGCCAAATTTACCGGCCTGCCTTTCCGCACGGCTGAAAATAAGTTCGAGGCGCTGGCAGCACATGATGCGATCGTAGAAAGCCACGGCGCATTGAAGCAAATTGCCGTGTCGCTGATGAAAATTGCCAATGATATAAGGATGCTGGCTTCGGGGCCGCGGTCGGGCATTGGCGAGATCCACATACCGGATAATGAGCCGGGCTCGTCCATCATGCCCGGTAAGGTAAACCCAACCCAAAACGAGGCAGTTACGATGGTAGCAGCACAGGTGATGGGCAATGATGTGACCGTATCGATAGGCGGCTCAAACGGGCATTATGAGCTGAACGTATTTAAACCGGTGATGGCGGCAAATTTCCTGCAATCGGCGAGGCTGATCGGTGATGCCTGTATGTCGTTCAACGATCATTGTGCGGCAGGCATCGAACCGAATTATGCGGGCATCAAAAAACACCTGGAAAATTCGCTAATGCTGGTAACTGCGCTAAACCCGCATATCGGTTACGAAAACGCTGCCAAAATTGCCAAAAAAGCCTTGAAGGAAAACCTGTCGCTGCGCGAATCGGCATTAGCCCTGGGGCTGCTTACCAATGAGCAGTTTGATCAATGGGTACGCCCGGAAGATATGATTGGTAGTTTAAAGTGAAGACTCACCCCAAACCCCTCACTAAAGGAGAGGGGCTCACGAATTATTCCTATGCAAAAACCTTTCGCCTTTCGCCTTTTGCCTTTCACCTTCTTAATGGCGCTGTGCACCGGCTGCTGGTTCAACCCCAACCTGCAAAAACCGGGGCAAAGCTACCTGCAGGGCGAATGGCAGCAGGACTCTGTAACAAATCAAAAGCAGTTGCTTAACTATTCGCTTTATCATATTAAATTTAGCTGCGATTCCTTTTTTATGTCGATACGCTCATTCAGCAAGGTAAATAACGGTGCGGATAGCTGCATGGCCTCCGGCAGGTGGACGGAGTATGTCCGCGGCACCTATGTGCAAATCAATGATACCTTGCATTTAAAGGGACAGTTTGCCAATGCAAACATGACTGTCAAAGACGACAAAGGCTGCCTTCGCTCGGGCGACTATGGCGATGATTTTAAAGTGACAAGGCGGTCGGATTCATTGATCCGGTTGATAAGCGTCACCAACGTTATCCCGATTGATGCCCGGCTGATAAAACGAACCACCTGTCACCCAAAACCACTATGATATGAAAAACAAAATTTTTAAAAAGCTATTTCTTATAGCTGCGGTAATTTACTTACCGCTCCAGTCGATGGCCTGGGGAGCTGAAGGGCACCGTATTTGCGGGCAGATCGCAAGCACCTACCTTACCCCAAAGGCCCGGAAGGCGATTGAAGCGATTTTGGGGCACGAATCCATCGCATTGGCCAGCACCTGGGCTGATTTTATAAAATCCGACCCTGCTTACGCCTATCTATCACCATGGCATTACATCGATTTTAACAAGCAGTACACCTACCCGGAAATGGTGGAGTTTTTGAAAACGGATACTGCTGCCGATGCCTATACCAAGCTCAACTTTTTGATAAGCGAACTAAAAAAGCCGGGGTTAAGCAAGGCAAACAAACTGCTTTATCTGCGCATGCTTATTCATATTGAAGAAGACGTACACCAGCCGATGCATACCGCTCATGCCGATGATAAAGGCGGTAACGACTTTAAGGTGAACTGGTTTAGTACGCCGACAAACCTGCACTCGGTATGGGATTCGCAGTTGATCGATTTCCAGCAATTGAGCTATACCGAATATGCCAAAGCAATAAACTATTGCACACCGGCCCAGCGCGCCAAATGGCAGGCAGACCCTATCAGCAAATGGCTTTTTGAATCGAACCAGATTGCTGAGAAACTGTATACCGAAATAAAACCCGGCGATACCCTTAATTATCGCTATAACTTTACCCATATCGATATTGTTAACCAGCAAATGTTGAAGGCTGGCGTAAGACTGGCAGGGGTGTTGAATGCCTTGTTTGGTTAATGAAAGTTGTAAAGGACGTAACAAGTTGCAAATGTTAAAATGGATAACCTCGCTCAACTTATTACAACTTTTATAACCCTTACAACTTGTTACAACTAACATGAAAATCCTAATGGTCTGCCTAGGAAACATTTGCCGCTCGCCGTTGGCGCATGGTATCATGGAACAAATGGCTAAGGATAAAGGTTTAAACTGGGAAATAGACTCTGCAGGGACGGGCAACTGGCACGTTGGCGAAGCGCCCGACCGGCGCGCCATTCGCACGGCCGGCAACCATGGTATCGACATTGGTGGACAGGTTTGCCGCTTGTTCAGGATCAGTGATTTTGATACCTTCGACCACATTTTTGTGATGGACCTGAATAACCTGAGCGATATTTTATCTATGGCTCGTAACGATGCGGACCGCGCGAAGGTTAAACTACTCCTGGGAGATAAAATCGTACCCGATCCTTACTATAATGATGATCAGTTTGAACCTGTTTTTGAAATGATTGAATAGGGATGCAGGGTGATTGTCGAACGACTGACTTGATTTTGCAGACCAACGGTCATCAACCATTCCTTGTCAGACTAAAAAAGGCCAATTCCTCACCATCGCGAAAAATGTTATCCATCCGCTCCAGCCCTGCCTTGATCAATACTTTTTGAGACCCAATGTTTTGCAGCGTAGTAACCGCCACGATTTCAGGAATATTGGTATGTGTAAAAACGTAGGCCACCATAATTTGCGCCATTTCGCCGGCGATGCCCTTCCCCCAGAATTTTTTGTTCAGCACATAACCCAATTCAACCCGGTGGGGGTTGTCGTAGTACAGCCTCAGCAGGCAAATGCCGATGAACTCCTCGTCGCCGTTATTGAACATTCCCCAGCGGCCTAAGATCTTCTTTTCAACATAATCCTTAAAAGTGTCGCGGAAGATTTGCAGGTTTTCGTGCCGGGTGCGTTTGGGCAGGTGCAGTGTTACATCCTTGTCGTCGAAAAGAGATAAATAGGTTTCCTCTTCTGCGGGAGCAAATTCCCTGATACAGAAGCGCGGGGTTTGGGCGATAATGCGCATGGGTTCAAAGTTATACAAATTGCCGTAATGACCGCTTTAAGTGTCGTGCGGGCCGCAATTATTTCCAAATTTTGACACAGGTCCCCGGTAAGCGTTTAATGCTAATCCTTTTTTAACAACTCCCAAACACTTTTATTGAAATTATTCACCGTTATCCCGCTCACTTTTTCAAGGGCTTTAAAATAATTGTCGTCGCCGGTCACCCGCTTTCCGCAGCCAAGTAATTCTAAAACCGGCTCAAATCCTCTTTCCTTTTCAATTTTTTGAACGATGAGCGCGTTGATGGCATAGGCCAGTATAAATGGCTTGTTGCCGTCGAGGTAAAAATTGTTGGAGCCGGCATACAACTTTACCCAATCCGCATCGGGATGGCCGGCAGCATATTCTTTAAACAGAGCAAGCACTTCGGGCCAGGTTTTGCCCCAGCTGCCGCCGTATAAATACGCGCAGCCTTCATCTACCGGCCGGTTTATTTTATCTGTCGATAAAACCATGTGCAGGCGGTCGTGCCACAGGTCGTGCCGGTCAAAGCGCGACTTATCGGTGTAGCCGCCTATGAGCGTAATGGTCTGGTTATTTTCATGCCCTACCAGGCCATCGTAACGAATACCGCTATAATCCAACTTATAGTCGATACCCAGTAACTGGAGCGCGTCGGGATAGTTTGCGCAGTCGTAATATATAACCGGTTCGGCTTTTACTTTCAGGCGTTTATTGCATGCAGCTAAAAAGTCAATATACGCCCTGGCTTCTTTAAGATTAAGCGAATCCCTATAATAAAAGCTGCCGAAATCTATCCTTTTCAATTTCCATCCAGCCGTATTTTGCTTAAGTACGGTATAGAAGCAATAATGTCCGTTCTCCTTCACAGCCATCAGCCTGAAACTTGCGCGTAATGCGGGCGCACCGTCTCCATACCCTAAATAAGCAAACTGTACCGTCAGTCGGCCGTTGCCGGCGTCGATCAGATTCTCCAAAACGGGTTTATAAAAACGGTCGTCCTTTAATTTATTGTTTTTATCTATGCCTTTTAGTTCATCGAGTAATGCCGACATGGCCGGCAGATCGGCGGGCAATACGTATGGATTGGCTTTGTTAGGGCTTTCTTTTTGGGCCAGGAATTGGTTAAGCGATTCGACCAATTGTTGTTTGGTGGCAGAGTCGACAAGAAACCGCACATCTTTCGGAATTATAACTGGTTGCGCATTTGAAGAATATACATACATCATTAAAAGCGCGAAAAGCGATAAGACAAGTTGTTTCATCGGATTTAATTTAAAATTTGCAGCCATCAGCAAAATATCGCTAATTTAGGCTTCCTTTATAAACTTCGGGTACGTGATTTTCCTGGCGAACGAAACAGTTGTTTCAGATTTTTGTCTGGAAATTTCCTGCCGCCTAACTAATTTAAAATGAAAAAGAAATTTATCCTGCTCTGCTCCTGTGTATTTTCAGGGATCCTGGCAATTGCGCTTTGCAGCGCGACATCGCCATCGAAAAATCATCCTACCTTTAAAAACAAACCCACCACCCATCTGCAAAAAACGGTCGATAGCGGCTGGAGGCAATTATTCAACGGCAAAGACCTTGACGGCTGGAAACAGGTTGGACCCGGCACCAGGTATGTAGAAAACGGTCTGACCGGCAGCCACGGCGGTATGGGATTATGCTATTGGACAAGAGAAAAATTTGGCGATTGCGTGATCCGCGTAGTGTACAAAATGCAAAAGGAAAACAGCAATTCAGGATTTTTTATACGGATACCTATTGAGCCCCGCGAAGCCTGGATGCCGGTGTATTACGGTTATGAAGTACAGATTGACAATCACCCGGAAACATCCGGCGAGGATGAATATCATATTACCGGTAGTTTGTACTCGTTAACCAAACCCCGCTCCAAACCAGGCCGGCCCGGCCCGCAATGGAATGTGATGGAAATTACACTGGATGGTCCGCGCACCATTGTTTACGTTAACGGCCAATTGGTGACTGATTATACCGAAGGCGACCCCGTACCAGAACGTAAATTCGATTACGAACCCTTCCGCGGCCTGCGGCCAAATTACGGTTTCATTGGTCTGCAAAATCATGGGGATAATGACGTGGTGTTTTTTAAAACAGTTGAAGTAAGGCCTTTACACCTAAAATGATCCCGACATGGAAGAAAATAAAAACAACGCCGAAAAAAATACCATCAGCCGCGGAGATTTTCTAAAGAAATCAGCTATCGCCGCTGCCAGTTTTTATATCGTACCACGCCATGTGCTGGGCAAGGGATATAAAGCCCCGAGTGATAAGCTTTATATTGCTGCCGTGGGTACCGGCGGTGAAGCGGAGAATGATATCCATCATTTTGCAACCGCACCAAAGAAAAATGCCGAAATAGCCTTTTTGTGCGATGTGGATGACCGCCCGGGCGCCCAGCGAAGGAAACAGTTCCCGAAGGCAAAGTTTTATTATGATTGGAGGGAGATGTTCGATAAAGAACATAAGAATTTTGACGCTGTTACCGTCGCGATACCTGACCATAACCATGCTATCGTCGGCCTTGGCGCTATGCAGCTGCGCAAGCATTTGTATTTGCAAAAACCTTTAACGCATGATATTTATGAAGCAAGGATATTAACCGAGGCATCCAAAAAATATGGCGTGGTTACCCAGATGGGCGACCAGGGCGCATCCTGCGATGGTATGCGAACGCTGCGCGAGTGGTTTGAGGCCGGCCTTATCGGCGATATTGAAAAAGTGTACTGCTGGACCGACCGCCCAGTTTGGCCGCAGGGCATCTCGTGGCCAACGGCAAAACCACCCATACCAAGCGAATTGAAATGGGATCTGTGGCTCGGCACTGCCCAGCATGTGGATTATATTGATAACCTTGTGCCATTTAACTGGCGCGGCTGGTGGCAGTTTGGCACTGGCGCGTTGGGAGATATGGGCTGCCATATTATGGGCCCGCCATTTAAGCTGTTTGAACTGGGCTACCCTACGATGATCTCAGGCAGCGCCAGCACGGTTTACACCGGTATTTTTAAAGAAGGCGTCTTCCCGGAAAGCGGGCCGGTCTCCAGCCATATTAAATATGATTTCACCCTGAAAAATGGAAAACCGCTTGAACTGCATTGGATGGACGGCGGCATTACGCCTGATCGTCTTTCAGAACTTGACCCGGACATAAACATGAACGAGGCTTTAGGCGACATCCCAAGCGAAAATGATTTTGAAGGCTGCACACTCTTTATCGGCACAAAAGGAAAAGTTTCCTGTGGCTGGGGCGGTAGTCACCCGAGGCTGTTACCGCTTTCGCTCAACAAGGACGTGCATGTGCCTGAAAAATACCCCCGCGTGGAAGGCGGTATGGACGGCCACTGGTGGCAGTTTGTGGATGCAGCTATCGCCGGTTATGGCAAAATGGAAGTGGATTCGCCGTTTGAAGGTTATGCCGGGCCGCTGACCGAAACGGTATTGTTGGGCAACCTGCTGTTAAGAAGCTTTGACATACAGGAAAAGATAAAACGCAACGACCCGGTTTACGGCAACATGGAAGGCCTGAAATTCAGCGGGCGGTATGTTGGGTTAAAATGGGACGCTGAAAATAAGCTGGTAACTAATTACGACCCTGCTAACCAGTTTATAAGGAGGACTTATCGTGAGGGGTGGGGTGATTTGAAGTTGTAGTTTAACGAACTATCACAATTTAACCTCAATAAGTTCTCTGCCCAATTCGTGAAAGGCGTTTTCTAATTTTTCTATTTGCGCCTTTCGCGCCTTTTTTGCGCCGGATGCATAGTGATGCAGTTGCTTTGAGTTAATGCCGGTTAACCGATGCAATGCGGTCTTCGTGAATATTCCTTTATAATAATTTAAAAGGCCCTCCGCATCAAAATGACTAACCAGTTCATAGTCGTGCGAGAACACGGACGGAATTTCGTCACCATCCTCAAGACTGCTTTTTACGTGAAGTTCGACGGCCTCTTTCATTCGTTCATTTACTTCTTTCGGGGTAGCGCCCGTAGCCACGCATCCAGGTAGTAGCGGTACGTAAGCGGAAAAATTACGGCCTGAATAATAGATATCGACGATTACTTTATTGTCCATAAAGGTTGTTTTTCAATTGGTTATCAGAATTGCAACTCCAGCAATACCGGGCAATGATCTGAATGCCTCGCCTCCGGCAAAATAGCCGACCTTTTGATATTTGCTTCCAGCGCATGGGTTGCCATATTATAATCGATGCGCCAGCCCAGGTTCTTGGCGCGGGAATTGGCGCGGAAACTCCACCAGGTATAGTTATGTGGTTCTTTATTCATATGTCGGAATGTGTCAATATAGCCTGAATTGATAAAATTTTCCATCCATTCCCGTTCCTCGGGCAAAAAGCCGGATGAGTTGGCATTTGATTTTGGGTTGTGTATATCGATAGGGCGGTGGCAAATGTTGTAATCACCGGATACGACCAATTTTGGGTACTGCGATCCCAGCAGTTCCAAATACCTGCCAAACTCATCCATAAAACGGTATTTAAACGCCTGCCGGTCGTCGCCACTGGAGCCGGAGGGAAAGTAAACGCTCATCACCGACACTTCGTCAAAGTCAACCCGGATGTTGCGGCCTTCACGGTCATAATCACTGATGCCGCAGCCATATTCTACGTGTTTTGGCGTTTTTTTGGTGAAGATGGCGGTGCCGCTATAGCCTTTTTTTTCGGCCGGGAACCAGTAATGTTCGTAGCCCAGGTGTTCAACCAGTATCAAATCAGTTAAAACATCGGGCGTAGCCTTTATTTCCTGTAAGCAAACTACATCCGCGTCCGTAGCTTGCAGCCAGGCCAGCCAGTTTTTGCTCATTGCCGAGCGGATGCCGTTGACGTTGTAGGTGATGATCTTCATTTCGGATTTCGGAATTTCGATTTCGGATTTTAAATAACTAAAAGTTTGCGGATTTTAAGGCAATGAAATGAAATCGGACTGAAACGAAATAAAGAATTCCGAAATCGAACATCCGAATTCCGAAATAAGCGTGGCTTAGTGCTCGGGCCAAAGCAATTCGTCCAGTTCTTTGCACTCCTTTTTGCTCAGCAGTTCAACCGTCATCGGTATATCAGTTACCGGCCGGTCATTCTTGTCCGTTTTAACTGCTGCTATCTTGTCGATCATATCAATGCCCATCACCACCTCGCCATAAACCGTATAATTTTGATCGAGGTGCGGCACACCGCCAACCGATTTGTAGTAATCACGCTGCCAGGCCGGTATTTTATACCCCTTTAAATGTCGTTCAAGGGTATCCAGTTTGCCATCGGTATAGCGCGTACCTTCCACAATATAAAATTGGCAGCCGCTCGATGCCTTGGCCGGGTTATCATCCCTTGCGGCAGCAAGCACACCACGTTTGTGAAACAGGCTGTCCCTGAATTCAGCCGGAACGGTATAACCTACATCACCGTTGCCCAGTTCGGCGCCTGGCTTTGCTTTGGTGGTATCCTTTGAATCCGGATCGCCGCCCTGTATCATAAAGTTTTGTATCACCCTGTGAAATAAAGTGCCGTTATAAAAGCCCTGTTTTACCAGTTTGATGAAATTGTCGCGGTGTTTGGGCGTTTCGTTATACAGGCGGATGATGCATTCGCCGTAAGCGGTTTTGATCCGAACATATTGGTTTACAGGGCCGCCGGCGAAAGTCGTTGAGAAAGCAACCGATAACAGAACAACTGATAAAAATCTTTTCATTATGAATCAACTAAAGAATAACGGGCACTAACTTAATCAACTCAATCAACATAGTCAACTTAATCAACCGTCCAGTTCCTCAAAATAACTGATCATCAATGATTTCATCACCATCTCCTGCTCCAGCAAGGTATAATTGGGTATCGTTTTCACCAGTTTCCAGTGCGGCCAGCCGTCCTGGTCCAGCCCTTCCAGCTCATAAAATCCCAGCATACTGAACAGCTTACAGGTTGCTATGTGCATCAGTTCCTCTTTTTGCCGCTTGCTGAATTTCTTAGGCCCTTTGCCCAGCTCCTGCACCCCGATAAGGAAAAGCATTACTTTAATATCCGGCTTTTCGCCATCAAATTCTTCCGCTATCCGCTGCTGCAATTCGCTCCATTTTATATTGATCTCGGCAGGTTTCATGGGCGGTAAAGATAGTTTATTGGTTCATTAGTTCATTTGTTCATTGGTATTTTGTGTCGCATCAATCCACCTGTTTTTAACACATTTATTACTAATGAACTAATGAACCAGTAAACCAATGAACCAAAAAGAAACTTCGTTGCATTTAACAGGATTGTTACCTTAGCGCCGATTTGGGAAACTTTTAATGCTTACTTTTGTTAAATTTTTAGAAGAAAATTATTCCGGCGGTTGAAAAAAGATAAATATCATATTGTTTGTTCCCGGATATTGCTGATCTGCTTTGCGGCGGGCCAATTCATGATATATGCCCACCAGCATCCCGTTTCTCCGGCTTTGGGCAAACAGTTTGCGGCTTCCCGGGCAGCTATCGCACATCAAACCGTAAAAGAGAAGTGCGACCTGTGCGATGTAATGCACCATAACGCAATGGTGGCTTCTCACTATGCTTATCTAAATCCTGTGGCTGTTTGTGTGCATGTTTATAAAGACGTCGATTATAATTTTACCAGCATTCAGCTGATCCTTGCAGGCGGCCGGGCTCCTCCTTCTCACCTGTCATAAACCCAAAATGCCCGAATAGTTTTTATTTAGTTTCAGCTTAAACTATTTGGTGTTACACTCCATCTCAAGTGTAATAAAAGTGTTAAAAGAGTGTCTTATTGTAATAGTTTTTGCTGATCGGCTGTCATCATAAGACCAGATTTTCAAATAGCAAGTGTTAAAATTTTCATGAGATTAATAAATAAATTCTTCGTCATATCAGCCTTCCTTCTTCTTGTTAATGTAATTTGCCGGGCAAATACGACGACGGGTCCGGATGGCACCATCGGTAACATAACGGGCACGGTAACGGATAAGGCTGACGGCAAACCCATTATAGGGGCGAGCGTAAATATTCCCGACCTGCGAACGGGATCGATCACCGACGAAAATGGTCATTTTACATTAAGCAACCTCCCGAAAGGCGTTTACCTGGTGCAGGTGAGTTATGTGGGTTATTCAACGCTGACGCAAAAGGTGGACTTTACAAAAACCACGGTCATTAATTTTCAGCTGGCCGCTTCAACCATTGAAGCGGGCGAAGTGGTGATCACCGGGGTAAGCAAGGCTACTGAAATAAAACGCGACCCGGTGCCGATGGCGGCAGTTGGCAAAAGCTTTATCGACGAGCACTCGGCCAGCGGGAACGTAATAGACGAAATTGCCAGTTTGCCGGGTATCAGCGCCGTTACAACCGGCCCCAATATTTCCAAGCCGTATATTCACGGCTTAGGCTATAACCGTGTAATCACGCTCGAGGATGGCATCCGCCAGGAGGGTCAACAATGGGGCGACGAGCATGGCATCGAAGTTGACCAGAATTCGATCGACCGGGTTGAGATCATTAAAGGGCCCGCCAGTTTAACATATGGCTCTGATGCTATTGGAGGGGTGGTTAACCTGATTACGTCGACGCCCGTTCCGGAGGGTAAAATACTTGGTTCGGTACAGGAGATCTACGGCACCAATAATGGCCTGTTTAATACCTCGTTCAAATTGCAGGGTAACGACAGCGGCAAGGTTTGGGGTGTGGTACTCTCTGACAAAATGGCGAAAGACTACACCGATCCGCACGATGGCCGGGTTTATGCAACCAATTTTGACGAGAAGGATGCGCGGGCAATGATCGGCGTGCATAAATCCTGGGGTTCTTCATACCTCAATGCGTCTATATTTGATGACCTGCAAGCCATTCCCGACGGCAGCCGCGACTCGCTTACCCGTCAGTTTACCAAACAGATTACCGATGCGGATACCTACCGGCCGATTGTTCCGGAGTCCGAATTAAATTCATACGGTCTGCCGGTTTTACACCAGCATGTACAGCTTTACCGTATTTACAACAACAGCAATTTTATACTCGGCGACGGTAACCTGGCCGTTAACCTGGGTTATCAATACAGTCACCGGCGCGAATACACCCATCCCGAAGACCCCGGTATTCCGGGGCTTAACCTGCAGCTGGCAACCTACACCTATGATGTAAAATACAATTTCGAGATCGCTAAGGACTATGAAACCACTGTTGGCGTTAATGGCATGTACCAGGACAACACCCTCGGTTACAGCACCGATTTTCCAATCCCGGCCTATCACCAGTTTGACATCGGGCCGTTTTTTGTGTTGAAAAAGACTTTTGGCAAGTTAGACCTTGAGGGTGGTTTACGGGAAGACAGCCGTTCGTTTAGCGGCCAGGCGGCCTATATCGATACGGCGGTAAAATACTTCCCGACGCTTTATACGGGTCCGAATCCCACGACTACACCTAACGTTACCCAACAGTTCGCCCCGCTAAACAAAACGTTTACAGGCACTTCGGGCAGCTTTGGCGGCACCTACAATTTTTCGGATAAGTTTTTGGTCAAAGCCAACATTGCGCGTGGTTTCCGTGCCCCGAGTATTGCCGAGCTTTCGGCCAACGGTCCTGATCCGGGCTCACAGATATATCACGTCGGTAACAGCGATTTTAAACCAGAATTCAGTTTACAGGAAGACGTAGGTGCTTTCCTAACACTGGAAAATGTGTCGGCCAGCGCGGAGTTTTTCCGGAATAACCTGCAGAATTATATTTTCCAGGAACAGATATTGGATGCGAATGGTAACCCTGAACGGGTAGACGCCAACGGAGCACCTGACCCCAATGGCCAGTACAGTAAATTTACCTATCAACAAACCCAGGCAGTTATCCAGGGCGGGGAGTTCAGCCTTGATATTCACCCCTGGCCAT
>DASRTD010000165.1:0-13805 GCA_035656115.1 Mucilaginibacter sp. | reverse complement strand
TCTTTAGTTTGGTGATAAATAAACCGTCACAAAAAATTGATGCCAAATTAAAAGGCGCAGACAAAATACCGGTACTAAAATTGAGAGAAGGATACTCTTTTATACCTGTTTGGAAAAAGCAGACGCCTTAAGCAGCTTATTTGGCCAACTCCTCTGCGGCCGGCACACTTTTTTCTGCAACGGGCACATTTGCGTTCAGTTCACTGATCTTTACCAGCTTTCGCTGCGCCACCACTTCTTCAAATATCTCTTCGTATTTGGCGTGATTGGTTTTCATCCACCTGTCCCAAATGTTAAAGTACAGGCCATAATTGCATTTAACAAAGCGGTGGTGCATATTATGGTTGGTAGCCGTGTTATGCCACTTCCAGAACTTGTGACTGGCGAAACCCTTTGGGAAAAACTCGTATCCCATATGCCCGAAAATATTCATCAGCAAGGTATAGGCCGAGAAAAAATACAAAGCGGTTACATGGTAGGGGATGGTAAATACAATAAGCGGTATGATACCTATTTCAACCAGGGCCTCAACCGGGTGAAATGCATAGGCCGAGAACGGCGTAGGATTGAACGACCGATGGTGTACCACGTGCACGGTTTTATAAAGTGGCTTCCAGTGCAGCAAGCGGTGTGTCCAGTAAAAATAAGCGTCGTGTACAAAGATCATCAGCAGTATGCTGAAAAAATAATAAGGCCAGCCGTACTTGTCGATAGGATAGTAGATCAGTGTCCAGCGGTTTTTGCTGGCCCACATCACCTGCACAATCACAATACCAAAAATAAAAACGGTGTAAAAGGAGTAACGTATTTCGCGGTAAACGTGCTTCCTGTCGGGGAAGCGCTGTTGTATCTTTAAATGCCAGTACTTTCTTTTTTTCCAGACGTAGAAGAAAAGGAAAATTGCGCCGGCAAAAAGAAAGAACCTTACGCTCAGGAAAAACGATACCTGGAACGTATTAAACAAATTGCCCAACGAGGAGAAAATGTGCATGTTACAGCAAAGGTATTGAAAAATATGCTGTTGTGCTGCTAACAGCCGCGTAAGCCAAATGTTTTAATCGGCCAGCGTCCCGGTTGTTAAAATACTTCCCTTCGACTGCATTCTTTTTTCAACTACTTCATCAAAGCTTTCTTCATAGTTTGGGTGATTGGTGTGCATGATCCTGTCCCAAAAGTTAAAATAAAGCCCGTAATTGTATTTTACCAGCCGATGGTGCATATTATGGTGTGTTGAAGTATTGTGCCATTTAAACAACCAATGGCGGGCAAAGCCTCTCGGGAAAAATTCATAACCGAGGTGGCCGATCACGTTTAATAGCAGCGAGTAAAGCGAAAATATGGTTATTGCAGACGTGTGATGGGGAATGGTGAAAGCCACCAGTGGTATGATCGCTACCTCGATAACCGCCTCAACCGGGTGAAAAGCATAAGCGGCAAAAGGCGTTGGATTTACCGACAGATGGTGTGTTTTATGCACTGTTTTAAACAAAGGCTTCCAATGCAGTAAACGGTGCGTCCAATAAAAGTAGGCATCGTGCGCAACGATCATCAGCAATATGCTAAAAAAATAATAGCTGTAACCATATTTATCAATCGGATCGTAATGCAGCGTTAAGCCGTTTTTGCCTGCCCAAATGGTCAAAACGATCACCGCGCCAAATATCAGCATGGTAATGAACGAGTATTTTATTTCGTGCAGGATATGCTTTTTAAGGGGGTACCGTTGCTGGATTTTGGCAGACCAATATTTTCGTTTTCGCCAAACATAAAAAAACAGATAGAACAGGCCGGTAAAAAGCAAATACCGGTAAACCAGGTTAAACATCACCTGCAGTGATTCAAATGTATTGGGCAGGGAGTTGAACATATTTTTTTGAGTCAGGAATTAAGAGCCACAGCGAATGTCCCGGTGTTTTTTATCAATATTTTTTAAATCCAGGTTCTTGATTATCGACTCTTGGTTCCTTCAAGTAACGTTAAATATCAAAAATCCTTATTCAGCAATTTTTCAAGCTCAGCAAAACTGATATTCATTTTTACACGGCCCTGTTTGGCGTACGATAACTCGCCCGTTTCTTCCGAAATGATGATAGCTGTCGCGTCGTTGGTTTCGGTAACGCCTATACCGGCCCGGTGACGCAAACCGAATTGAGCCGGCAAGTCGCTCTTTTCAGTCAGCGGTAAAATACAGCTTGCCGATTTGATCTTATTCTCAGAGATTACCACAGCGCCGTCATGCAGGGGGCTTGTTTTTTGAAAAATACTTTCCAGCAGGCGTTTGGATATTTTCCCATCGATCGTTTCGCAGCTGTTTTGGTAAAATTGCTCATCGTAATATTTGGCGAAAACGATAAGGGCGCCCGTGCGCGTTTGCTTCAGGCTTTTGCAGGCGTCGACAATCGGCTTAATGCGCGCGTAGTTATTTTTTTCTGCATCGGCCTTTCCAAAAAAATATTGCCACCATGCCTTGTTGCGCTGCAGGGAGGCGTTTTTTCCAACCAGCAGTAAAAACCGCCTCACTTCCTGCTGGAAAACCACAATCAATGCAATAATCCCGACATCGACAAATTTGCCCAGTATGCCGGTAAGCAGCTGCATGTGCAGTGCTTTCACCACGTAATACAAACCGAAAATGAGGGCAAAGCCGATAAAAATATTCGCGGCGATCGTGCCTTTGATCAGGTTGTACATTTGGTAAACCAGCAGGGCCACCAGCACAATATCGAGCAGGTCGAAAAAGGTAAATTTAAATAAGCTGAAATCGAAAAATTGCATTTACTAAGGTAAGAAAGTTATGAGATATGACACGTGAGATATGACATAGAATAAGCAAGGCGCCCGACCAGATCCCAAAGCGCCTTCATTTACGCCGTCCGTTTCACATTTCTACGAGAATTTGCGGGCTATGTGCCATGCATCAGGGCATGTAAGGGCCACCGGGCACCCCCCATCCCCATTTTGGCATCGGCACATTCGGATCTTCGGATACGTCATTCAAGTTTGAATTGACTACGGCAATGCGCGTGCCCCATTCCAGGTAAGCTAAAAACGCGGAGCGAAATTCCGGGTCTTCCGGAAGGGCCAGCTCATCAGCTGTTTGCAGCAGCAATTCCATCCAGCGTCTGCGATGCTTTTCGGTTAAATGCTTCTGCAGGTGCTTCCTTATCATTTCGAAATGGCTTCCCTCAGACTCACTGTAAACTTTCGGGCCACCCAGTACCTCCGCTACAAAATGGGCTACATGCAGCCGGTGCTGCGGGGACATATGTTTGAAAACCGGTTCCAGTATGTCATCGGCCAGCACTTTATCATAAAACTTGTCGAAAAGCTGTTCAAACACAGACATGCCGCCAGCCCATTCGTACAACGTCGGGATGGATGGTGCTTCCTTATTTGGCATATTATTCAGCGATTGATGTTCCGCAAAGTTAACGATGAGTATTTGGAATAGGCAATAATATTAAGATTTCGCCGCCTCTTTTTTAGGTATCAAAAGCGATGCGCCAATACTGATAAGCAGGATGGTAAGGATTATGAGCAGGGAATTGCCGGTAGTCAGGCCGATGCGTTCAACGTAATTTGCAGCGAGCATTTTAAAGCCTATAAAGGCCAGCAGCGCCGCCAGGCCGATCTTAAGGAACCGGAACCTGGCGATAATTTTTACCAGCAGGAAGAACATAGAGCGCAGGCCCAGGATAGCAAATATATTGGAGAAGAAAACGATATAGGGGTCTTTGGTGATAGAAAAAATGGCCGGGATAGAATCGACTGCAAAAAGCACATCAGTTCCCTCGACGATCAGCAACACCAAAAACAGCGGCGTGATCAGCTTTTTATGATCGATTTTGACAAAGAAATTCCCTCCGGCAAATTCCGGGTGAACGGCGAAGTATTTCGAAGCAAACTTTACTATAGCGTGGTTTTTCGGATCGATTTTTTTTTCCTCGTTCCGGTTAATAAACATCATGACGCCTGTGTAAACCAAAAACGCCCCGAAAAGATATAATATCCAGTGGAAATGCCCTATGAGCGTTGTTCCGAGAAAAATAAAGCTGAAGCGCATGATAATGGCGCCTGCTATGCCCCAGAAAAGCACTTTATGATAATTTCGGGGATGGACGGCAAAAGCAGTGAAGATGAGCACCATGATAAAGATGTTATCTACTGACAACGCATACTCAATAACGTAACCCGAAATAAATTCCAGCGCGAGGTTGCTACGGTATAGCTGCAGGCTTCCTGAAAAATTATTGGGGTCCAGCTTCAGATGATGAAAATTTTGGGTATTGACCTTCTCCAGCGCCGAAAAATTATCGATATGATGTAAAAGGTGGCCATATCGGTAAATGAATGCATAAAAGCAAAGCGCCATAGCAATCCAAACCGCGCTCATGATCGATGCACGCCGGATGCTTACCGCTTTGTTTGGGTTTGCAAATAAACCCAGGTCAGCAGCAAGCATGGCTATTATAAAAACTATAAAGCCGGTGATAAAAATAAGCTCGCTTTGCATTATTTCTTTCGTTCGGTGGTGAAAAGTACCAGCTGCTCCAGCCCTGTGCGTGCTTCTCCTTCGGGGAAGGTGTTAAGTATCGCAAAGGCCTCGTCCTGGTATTTTTTCATTTGAGTTTCGGCGTATTGCAGGCCTCCGGTCTCATTCACAAAGCGGATGATCTGGCCGATCTTTTTAGGGTCGTCGTTGTGATTTTTGACCAGGTTGATCATCTGCTTTTTAACATCGGGCGCGCTGTTGTTCAGCGAGTAGATGAGCGGCAGGGTTACTTTTTTTTCTTTTATGTCGATGCCGAGGGGTTTGCCGACATCGTCCGTGCCGAAATCGAACATGTCGTCTTTTATCTGGAAGGCAATGCCGATCTTCTCGCCAAAAAGCCGCATTTTTTCGATGGTTGCATCATCAGCTCCGGCCGAAGCGGCGCCGCATTCACAGCAGGAAGCAATTAGTGAGGCCGTTTTTTGCCGGATCACTTCGTAATAAATGGCCTCCTTGATGTCCATCTTCCGAACTTTCTCCACCTGTAGCAATTCTCCCTCGATCATCTGCTGCATCGCCTCTGACACGATCTTCAAAAATCTGAAATCATCATGTTGTATCGAGAGCAGCAAACCTTTCGAAAGCAAATAATCGCCAACCAAAACGGCGATCTTGTTTTTCCATAAAGCGTTTATTGAAAAGAAACCCCGGCGCTGGTAGGAGTTATCAACCACGTCGTCGTGTATCAGGGTGGCGGTGTGGAGCAGTTCGACGAGGGCGGCTCCACGATGCGTCGATTCGTTGATACCTCCGCAAATGCTTGCCGAGAAAAATACGAACATCGGCCGGATCTGCTTTCCCTTGCGTTTTACAATGTAATGGGTAATGCGGTCGAGCAAAGGAACTGAGCTTTGCATAGAAGCCTTAAACTTCCCTTCAAAAACATCAATATCCGAAGCGATCGGTTTTTTAATCTCGTTGATGCTCAGCATTGAACTGATCGTACTTTTTTCCTGTAAATAAATAATAGGTACCGGCCGCAAACATAATGATTTTTGAGCAGTTCAATAGTTCATAGTTCATGGTTAATAGTTCATGGACTGAAAAAGTTGAGCAATCTGTGGCACTTTTCCACTAACCGAGTCATCATTGTTATTGCTACTTCCACTGCCACTGTCCCATGTACCACCCGGCACAGGTGAATACACCTGGGACACCTGGGACACTAATTTTTTCTTTGATTTTCTTGTTTTTATCAAGAATTTTCTTTACTAAAAATCAGCAAATGTCTTTCGAACATTGGATGTTCTTAGTCGACGTCTTTCAATGGCCGATAGGTTAGCTAACGATTGCCCCTATTCCTGCCATGGACTATGGACCATCGACTATGGACTAATTAACATATTTTAACAGCGTCCGTTTTAAACTTGCACCCGTGTTTATACTCCATCAGTATAAATAACAAAACAAGAGCAAAATGAAAATTACAATAGTTGGAGGTTTACTGGTAGCGGCATTAGCTATCGCCTCAGCAGCAGATGCGCAAAGCAGAACACCGGTTATTACCCGTACGCATTACAGGCAGGAGCGCCGTATAACCAGGGATGTGCGCCACGGCAGGATCACCCGCATGCAGGCTTACCACCTGCGCCGCGACGAAGCCAGGATGAACCGCGAACGCCGTTTTGCCCTGGCAGACGGCCGCATGAACCGCCCCGAACGCAGGCATCTGCGCCGGGAGGAAAGACGAATACACCACTCCATCCGTCACGATGAGCGTGTCGACAGAATGGGTTAATAGTTTAGATGTGTTAAGTTTGTTTGTGTGGAGCGCCCGGTTTTTCCGGGCGCTTTTTTTATTGGCGGCAAAAGCAATATTATTTTACCTTTGCAACCTTTGTTGGAATGTTGTAAAGTTGAAAGGTTTTAAAGTTGGAATGAAGCTAACATTACAACTTTAAAACATTACAACCTTCAAACAAAAAAGGAGAGGTGTCTGAGTGGTCGAAAGAGCACGCCTGGAAAGTGTGTGTACTTCAAAAGGGTACCGAGGGTTCGAATCCCTCCCTCTCCGCTTTCGCCCGCCGAAGCTTTAGCGAAGGCGGGCTTTTTATTCCCAACATTTTTCATTCTCTGAAATTCGGAGTGGGCTACGGCGGATGACGTCCGCTATTAATAGGCCTTCGCCCGCCGAAGCTTTAGCGAAGGCGGGTTATTGACGCATAGTCAATTTTTTTGTATCCTTGACCGACAAAAAATGGATAAATCAATCAAACGTATTTTAAAAGCCGAACCTGCCATAAGAGTAAACGGCAGCCTATGGCTGGAATCCGGCGGGAAGCGGTTTTTTGGCCCCGGGCCTGTTGAACTTTTGGAGCGTATCGCTGAAACCGGCTCGATCAGCGAAGCAGCAAAGGCCATGAAAATGTCGTACAAAAAGGCCTGGGAATTGGTTAATGCTTTAAATGAGCGATCTGCAAACCCGGTGGTTATACCGCGTACCGGCGGCGAGCATGGCGGCGGCTCGACCATAACCGAGGAAGCAAGGGAACTGATCGATTATCACCGCGAATTAAGGAGACGTTTCGCCGCTTTTTTAGCCGAAGAAACTAAAAATTTGAAATTCTAAATTTTTTTGCCTATCGTTATATTTTGAAAGATATAACGAATCGCATTTGTCTTTATTCAACTATTAATATCTGTTTCACATTCAAAATCAAGTGACATGAAAAAACATCTATTCTTTTTTACCGGCGCCAAAACATTCGGGTGCTTTCTTTCGGCCGTTATCCTGGCCGTTTTTCTGGTTCCTTCAAAATTGTTTGCACAAACGAAAACCATGTCGTCCGACTCAGGGAAAATGTTGTCGCCGATGGCACAGCCCGCTGCTATAAAAACCTACCCCCGGGCAGTCGGCTATTTGAGCTTCATTTTTCCATTAGTCACTGTTTCCAATACCACAACTTTTGATTTCAGCAGCTCAGCAACTACCATTGGATTTCCGATCGGCGTAAACGTGCTTTACAGCGATCACTTCGGGTTTAGCTACGAGTTTACCCCTAATATTAAATCGACCAACGGCCCCACCGGGACCAGCAAACTAAATGATATTTTATTCGACCCCGGCATCATGTTCCGGTTTCAGCATGGATTTACCCTCATTCCCCGCCTGGCATTTGACACCAACGGCCGCTATGGGTTTACGCCGGTATTTAACCAGGTTTACCTGCGCACAAAGGATGTGAATTACTTTGTCGCTGTATCCCTGCCCGCCCGTTTCGGCAACAGTGAATCGTCATCGATCGGCCTGAACCTGCAAATCGGGTTCATATTTAATTGACAGGCGGCAAATTAAACTTGTGCTGAAAATAGTTCATATTTTTTCCTGTACATATTTCGACGGGCATTTCATTAAGATGGTGGCAGCGTGAAAATCGCTGCCTTCCATTTGGCCGGTAACCACTATTTGTTCCGATTTTTCAAAATCCTGTGGTTTTGTACCAGTATAGATCACCTTACATTCATGGCCGTCTTTATCTTTCATATAAAATGAAAAATAATTGGCGTCTTTAGCGGCATCATAGTATAGTCCTTTAGCTTTATCGAGATGGCCAACGATATGTAATTGGGCGTTGTTTTGACTTGCTTCAGCGAAGTTGCCGTAGGTACTGGTGCTTGAGTAAGTGCTTATGATCACCGCAATAGCAATTGCAATAACTGTAATGCCGATAATTGATCCCTTTTTCATATGTGTCGTTTCGAATAATTTAAATCACGACAAATCTAATGTGTGACGAAGTACAGAATTATGATAATGGTCACTTACAAAATAAACCTTTGTCATATTTTATAACCCCTGCCGCGGTTGAACGGTCGTTCCCCGACAACAGGCGAACATAAACCAAAGCCGCAAAACTGACAAGGATCATTTTTTACTTTGAGGCTCATCAATGCGGCCCGGTAATAATTTGCGCAACTTTGGACATTAATTTGTATTGCCATGACAACAAAAAATGAAGAAAGCGAATTGGATACCGAACTGCAGGAGCTTTACCTGGTTAGCAAACAATGGATTGCCGACCTGGAATTTTTAGACAGTGAACTGGATTTTTTGAAAAAACTTACCGGGCACCAGCGCCCGGATGCCGTAAGAGCCGAAGAATTTGACCAGATTGCCGGCCTGGCCAAATCTTATACAGCATTAAAATTGGATATAAACGACTACTTACACCGGCTGGAGCCTTTGATCACACATGCTGCCTCAGATTTCGGGCTTGGCCTGGTTGAGGAATATTCGCAATTGCAGCGCAGGCTGAAGGGCTTGTTGCGCTCCTGCCACACCGTCAGAAGCACTGTTTTCGACAGAAGCAGACTGGGTTTATAAAATCCTGCCCGCCTAAACGAATAAATAAGTAATTTTCGCAGGGGAAATATTATCTCAAAAAATGGCCAAAACTATCTTTGTGGCGTCTGCCGAGCCGGGAAGCGGGAAGTCGGTTATCACCATTGGGCTGGTGAATATGCTGCTATGCAAAGCGCAGAAGATCGGTTTTTTTAAGCCGGTGATCAACGCTGATCCGAAGCAAAAAACCGACGTTCATATTCAAACTATCCTGGATTATTTCAAACTGCCCATAAAGTACGAAGACACCTATGCCTTCACCCGCCAGGAAGCTTTGGAGTTCATAGAATCAGAGAGCCGGGGCGAGATGATCGATACCATCATCAATAAGTATAAAAAGATTGAGGAGAATTTCGATTTCACTGTATTGGAAGGCAGCGACTTTACGAGCGAAGGTGTAGCTTTTGAGTTTGAGTTGAACCAGATGATCGCCAAAAACCTGGGGTGCCCCGCAATATTGGTTATTTCGGGCGAAAACAAGACGGATATACAAATCATTAACGAAAGCCTTAACTTCCTGCACAGCTTTAAGGATAACGAGGTACAGGTTTTGGGGATCATCGTTAATAAACTCCCGTTAGAACAGGTTAAATCGGTAAATGAACTTTTTTTAAATCAGCTACCGGCTGAAACCATGCTCTCGATCATCCCGGTGGATAGTGGCTTGCAAAACCCAACAGTTAAAGAGATTTGCGACAGCATGGATGGTAAATTGCTCTTCGGGGAGGATTATTTGAGCAACCAGGTCGACAATTTTGTGACCGGGGCCATGCAGCTGCCAAACTTTTTGAGTTATATAAAAGAGAATGTGCTGATTGTTACCCCCGGCGACCGCGGCGATATCATCATAGGTTCGCTGCAGGCCAATTTGTCATCCAGTTATCCGAAGGTTGCAGGCCTTGTACTTACTGCGGGTATACAGCCGGAAGAACCCATAACCAGGTTGATCGAAGGCTTGCACAATGTGGTGCCCATCATTTCGGTTGAATTAGGCACCTTCCAGGCGAGCGCCAGGTTAGGAAGCATAAAAGCCCGGATAACGGTTGACAACCCGAAAAAAATACAGCTTGCAATTGACACATTTAACAAATACGTGGATGTATCGGCGCTTGAAAATAGCATCGTTACCTTCCATTCCGAAGCCATCACCCGGCACATGTTCCAGTATCAACTGGTAAAGTGGGCCAAACGGCAACCGAAAACCATTGTATTGGCTGAAGGCGAAGATGAACGAATATTAAAGGCCGCGGCCAGGTTGATGGCCCAGCATGTGGTGAACATTATTTTACTTGGGAACCGGGCCGAAATTACCAGTACCATCAAACGGTTAGGCCTGGGCGCGGAACTGGCCAGCGTAAAAATTATCGAACCAGCCAACTCGGAAAACTATGAAAATTACGCCGAAACGCTTTACGAGCTGCGCAAAAACAAAGACGTAACCCTTGAAATGGCCCGTGACCAGATGACGGACGTTTCGTATTATGGTACGATGATGGTTTACAAGGGAGACGCCGACGGAATGGTATCGGGTGCGGTAAACACCACACAGCATACCATCAGGCCGGCGCTGCAATTTATTAAAACCAAACCCGGTACGCCTATTGTTTCATCCGTGTTTTTCATGTGCCTCGAGGACAGGGTTTCCGTATTCGGTGATTGCGCTGTAAACCCCAATCCAACTGCCGAAGAACTTGCGGAAATCGCTATTTCGTCGGCCGATACCAGCAAGCATTTCGGCATAGAGCCGAGAGTGGCTATGTTATCCTATTCGTCAGGCACGTCCGGGGTTGGCGAGGAAGTGGAGAAGGTGCGGAAAGCCACAAACATTGTAAAAGCAAAGCGCCCCGATTTGAAAATTGAGGGACCGATACAGTATGATGCGGCGGTCGACCCGGCGATTGGCAAACAAAAGATGCCCGACTCGGAAGTGGCAGGCCAGGCCAGCGTGCTGATCTTTCCCGACCTGAATACCGGTAACAATACCTACAAGGCTGTGCAGCGCGAAACGGGCGCACTGGCCATCGGCCCTATGCTGCAGGGGTTGAGAAAACCGGTGAATGATTTGAGCCGCGGCTGCACCGCGGATGATATTTTCAACACCGTCGCCATTACGGCTATTCAAAGCCAGGAAGTTGACCAACCGGTAAGCGCCGTTTTAGTACCCTGATATGAATATATTAGTCATCAACAGCGGCAGCAGCTCTATCAAATACCAGTTGTTTAAAATGCCGGCAATTAATCCCGTTTGTTCGGGCTTGATCGAGCGTATCGGCATGCCCGGTTCGGTGGTCACGCATAAAGTTTATTTGAACGGTGATGAAAAGGTGATCAACCGTGCCGTCGATATTGCAGGCCATGAAGACGGGATGCTGGAGGCTGCAAAGCTGTTGACAGAACCGGGAATCGCCGTAATGCAAAACCCTGACGAAATAGATGCCGTTGGTCATCGCATTGTTCACGGCGGCGAAAAAATGACCCGTCCCATGATAATAGACGAACAGGTAAAGACAGAAATACAAAAGATCTTCGCCCTGGCCCCCCTGCACAATCCCGGCAGCTACCAGGGGATAATCGTGGCCGAAAAGCTTTTTAAAAGGGCAAAACAAATTGCCGTGTTTGATACGGCGTTTCATCAAACTTTACCCGAAAGAGCCTTTCGCTACGCCATTCCGTATAAATTTTATAATGAGGACGGTATCCGCGTTTACGGGTTTCACGGCATTAGCCATAAATATGTTTCGGCGAAGGCTTTGGCTTACCTTAAAAACCCGAAGGCCAAAGTGATCACTATTCACCTGGGCAACGGTTGCAGTATGGCGGCAGTGGACGGAGGCGTATGCATCGATACCAGCATGGGGTTAACCCCGCTTGACGGCCTGATCATGGGCACACGCTCCGGCGCCATCGATCCTTCGGTGGTGATGTATTTGATGTCGCAGCTGGGTTATAGTGTTAACCAGGTGGGTGAGCTGCTCAACAAACAAAGCGGCATGATGGGGCTAACCGGCTATAGCGATATGCGCGATATCAGGAAACTTTATGACAACGGCGATCCAAACGCCAGGCTTGCCTTTGAAATGTTTGCATACCGTGTCAAAAAGTTTATCGGTTCATACGCGGCGGCATTAAACGGGCTGGACGCCATTGTATTCACCGCCGGCATCGGCGAAAACGATAGCCTGGTGCGCCAAATGGTTTGTGGCGATATGGATTATCTCGGTATCAGTCTTGATCAAGCTAAAAATAATGCAAAAGCAAGTGACCTGCGGGAAATTGGTGTGGCCGGTTCAAAAGTTAAAGTCCTTGTGATCCCCACAAATGAAGAATTGGAAATTGCCAATCAGTGTCTGGGGTTGCTGAAGAGTTAGGTACATCTTCCATTCGGTTTATACTTACGACACACCTGAATTGAGACAAAAAAATAATAACTTCTGCAAATTAAACATCACCAAAAAATCTCAACATTGAATTGTTGTCACTCTTTTTTTCTTTGATAATTATTAATAATATCCTTGATCTGGGTCTCTTTTTCAAATTCCTTAGAACTTTTGTCAAAACTCCATATATTATTAATTGCATCTAAAATATACATTTTTTTGCCTGCTGGTGTAGTATACATCGGTCGATCATAACTTGCTCCTTTATTTATTAAGAATAGCACAATGTCAGGATTCCCACTCACAATCGATGCGAATAACGGGCTAAATCCGTCTTTGCTATATAAATTCACATCCGCTCCACCGTCTACTAATATGTTAACATATTCCAATATGCCAGAGAGACTCGCTATCTCCAAAGGGGTTAGGTAACTTTGCTGTCCTTTTTTCATGTTGCCGCCGTCTTGAACGGCGTTTGGGTTTGCTCCAAACTTTAACAACAATCTTAAGTATCTGGAATCTGCAAAGCGATGGGCACGTCCACCACCTCCTAATCTTGCCGCCTCCATTAGCGGCGAAATTTTGTCACTGGTACTTTGTTTATTTGGATCTGCACCCACTTCAAGCAAGGCCTTAACAGAGTTATATTCTCGATTGTATACAGCCATTTTAAGGAGGGTTTGACCATAAACGGGGTCTCGATAGTCCACATCAATTTTTTTTAATGCCACAGCGGTTTTAATTGCGTCAGTATCTTGCATTCTCACAGCAGTAGCAAGGCCTTTCACGGGCGTATGTTCAAACAAATTATAATCGTTGCCTAATAGTTGCCTTTTGCTGTTTGTTGTATCTCCACTTTGGCAATTAGATAACATCAATATCAAACTAATGGCTATATACATCGTTTTCATTCCAGTTGCTAAAATACTTAAAAACTCTTTAAAAAACCCTGGCGGTTCAAGCGGGACGCATGTTTGAACCGGCGAGAAGAGCAAACAGCATGGTATCCATTCCGTAAAAAATACGATTTTGTAGCGTAGCGCTACACGTGCTACAACCCGCTACACCCTGCTACACCAATGACAGTCAACAACTTACGACTGACAATATTTTGTCAGTGTCAAAATCCTGTCACCACTTTTTAATATTTCACCGGGTTACAACGTATACCGAAAATATATTCAGGCAGGTAATCCTTTTGTAATACTTACACTAATTTATGTCATCCGTTGATAAATCAGGTATTTTAGCGGCAAACATCACGATCCTGCATTATCTATGACCTACAGATCAGCCTACCAGGCAGCGGCAACATCAGCGCCCGTTATTGAAAGCCACTTTGCGCGACTGCTGGAAACAGCTGCATTACAGGGTGAAACAGACCTTGCCCCTGCACCATCGCTAAAAGTGATCAGTTCGGTGATTGATGTTGCTTTTTGGGCCAGTCTGCGTAAGGAAGAGGGCCGGTCGCCCAAAATATCATTGGCTTATTTGCCGCCCGCTTTGGCCGGTCAGCCGCTGGTTTTTGAGGAAC
>DASRTD010000164.1:0-12380 GCA_035656115.1 Mucilaginibacter sp. | reverse complement strand
TTGAGGACTCAAATTTAGTTTATTCCGTTATTTAACGGCGATAAACTTTCATTCTGCTTAGAAGGTTAGCATTAAAAGCTTGGAGAAGCGTTTGAAGGGTTAGCCGAATGGCTGCCGAAGATATAGTTCAATGACAATTCGAGACCGCCCTGTCCGTTAGTCACCGTATTTAATGGGGAAGTATTTATATCATAACTAACTCCCATTACAATATTGTTGATATGATAGCCGAACGATGCAACTACAGCATCGTCCAGCCGGTACATTGCTCCCAGGATCAGGCTATTCCCATCCTTTGATTTAAGTTCAGCGTAAACATCAGCAGCCCTTACCTGGTTTTGCTGCTGCCGGATATAGATAATATTAGGGGTTATATTTAAGCTTTCCGAAGCTATTATTTTCACTCCGCCATGTATGTTAAAACGAACGGGGAGCACCGTTTTAATACCAGGCGCGGCAAAAGGGTCGGGCGCGCCATTGATGTGAAAGATGCTGGCGCCGCCAAATAGCTGCACCTTATTACCGGCATTAGTGTCTTCATAATATATCCCCGCGCCTGAATCAAATATTAAGGCGTCGGTTGTTAAAAAGTTTTCGCCGCTGGCTATATTCGGGTCATAGCCGATCAAAGGGTTATACTGGTCGTCAAACTGCAGCAGGCCAGCGTCAAAACTGCGATCGATAAAGCCCACCTGCAGGCCAAAATGCAGTTTTTTTGTACCGTCGGCAGAAATCGCTATGCCATAACCGAATGTGCCATAAGCAGCAAAGTAGTTGAAATTGGCCGATCCGGCAACCTGGTTGATCAGGTTGAGGCCCAGGCTTACTTTTTCGGTCGCTTTACAATCAGCCGACACAGCGCCTGTTTGATAACCATTGGCTATACCTGTCCATTGATCTTTAAAATTGGCTGTAAAGCGGGCATCACCGTCAAATACCCCGGTCAGGGCCGGGTTAAGCCATAACGGGTAGGCATAAATTTGCGAAAAATGCGGGTCGATCTGCGCATCCGCACGACCAATTGCCACACATAATAATGTGGCTGCTATTGATATTATTCGTTTTTTCACCTTATCAGTGTAATAGTTCCTTTTTTAGTTATTTTTTGCCCGTCTATCATCGTCGCCTGCAAGTAATACACATAAACCCCCACAGGCTCTTTTGTACCTTTGTAGGTGCCATCCCACCCGTTTTGTATATTGGTGGTGGTAAAGATTAGCTCTCCCCATTGGTCATAAATATAGAAGCTCATGGTTTGTATGCTTTCGCTGTGTACATGCACCTGGTCATTTTTCCCGTCACCATTTGGCGTAAAAGCGTTGGGAACGTAAATACTGGTTGTCGCTTCGCCCCTATAAACGTGTATGGTATAAGTATCGGTAGTTAGGCCATCCTGGGCGGTAACAATTACCGTAATGGTATTTTCGCCGACTGCAAGCGGTATTGCGTTTGAGGGCGTACCGCTGGCTACCACTACCCCGTTGATAGTTACAGTGGCATAATTATTACTGGTAGTAGGCGTCACCGTAATACTGGTTATCAAATTTGATACACTGTCGGTATAAGCAGTTGTTCCGCTGTTAAAAACAGGAGTCAAGGTACCCTCACTGACTGTCAGATCAATCAGGCTTGCATCCGAACTTGCCGCACGGATTACAGTTATGGTATAGGTGTTGGTAGTAGTGCCATCCTGGGCAGTTACCACCACTTTGATAGTATTAGGCCCTATAACCAGTGGTATAGCACCCGACGCTGTTCCGCTGGCTACCGTGACGCCGTTTACTTTTACCGTTGCAGTGGTATCGGTAACAGTAGGGGTTACGGTTACGCTGGTTACCGTATTGGCAACCGTATCTGTATAGGTTAGCGTTCCGCTTTCAAAAGCTGGTGTTAAAGTACCGTTGCTGATGGTGAGGTTAGTCAAGGTAGCGATTTTACTTAGCGGTAATACAGGCGCGTTGCGTAAAATAGAAACTGTAGCACCCGTATAGTTATAGCCGTTCGACGCTAAAAGATCGGGCTTGCCATCACCATCTAAATCGGCAATGGCCACATTACCGTATTTCGGACTGAATCCCATGAAAAAATTAACCCCGGGCGCCAAAGAATTCGCTGTTATCGAACCTGCGGTAGACGTGTTGCGAAAAACGGAAATACTATCTTGATCCTTGCCGACTAAAGCGACATCTGGTTTGCCATCGCCGTCCAAATCTCCGATGGCCGCGAAAGTGGGGTAGCCGTGACCTGTCAAAAAGTTAACCTGGGGGGCAAAAGAGACGGAGCCGACGGTACTAGTATTCCTAAAAATGCATAGATTGTTGTATTCCGAATCGGAATTAACAACAACGAGGTCGGGCTTTCCGTCACCGTCAATGTCGCCAATTGAAACGCTAAAGGGAAAAACGAGTGTCGGCTGATTGCGGGTGTTTAAGTATAGCGGCGCTGCAAAGGAGTTGGTATTAATGATGCCGGGGGTGGAAGTGTTGCGCAAAACCACAACCTCACCAGCATAATAAAGGGGCATTGCGATATCCGGTTTCCCGTCACCATCCAGGTCACCAATTATTATGTTACCTCCCTGGCCGGAGAAAATGCGGATGCCGGGAGCAAAGGAGTTGGTGGTGATAGCACCCGTTACCGAGATATTGCGACAAACAGATATGGTAGTTATATAGGTAGATGGATCCTGGCCTTTAATATAAGCGGTGGAGATCACCAAGAGATCCGGCTTGCCGTCGCCGTCTATGTCTCCTATTACCACTTGACTGGGCCCGGAGCGTTCAGCAATTATAATTGGCGGAGCAAAGGAGATGGTTCCTTTAGTACTGGTATTGCGAAAGACAGATATAGTGCTATCCGCATTATTAACTACCGCCGCGTCCGGCTTGCCATCGCCGTCAAGGTCGCCAACTGCCATGCATGTGGGCGTATTGCCGGTGGCGAAATCAACATGCGGTGCAAAGGAACTGGCGGTGATGGAACCTTTTACAGATGTGTTCCGAAAAACAGACATCGTATTGTTGTCGACGCTAAATAAAATGAGGTCAGGCTTGCCGTCGCCGTCAATATCGCTAACGGATACGAAGCTTCCGGAGCTTCCGGTATAGAAGGTAACCGGCGGCATAAAATCTGCTTTGGTGATCGACCCTTGGTTAGGGGCGAAGGTTGTTACAAATGGTTGATCCGAATATCCTGTTAAGCCCGTGCTGCTGTTCAATATCGATATAGGCTGATAGGTAGCCCCTGCAGGTACCATAACGGTAACGCTGGTGGCACTTGCGGCGGTTACAGCCGCCCTGGTGGCGCCAAAAAACACTATATTACTTGCAGCCGTTGCATTAAAGCCGGTGCCTGTAATAATTACGGCCGTACCTAATGGGCCGCTGGCCGGGCTGAACGAACTGATCGCCGGTGCCGATTGAGCGAAAATATCAACACTACCAAAAAGTATGATTGAAACTAATAAAAGCCGCGTTTTTATAAAGGCGTAAGCAGCGGTTTTGATCATTTCCATAATTTACAAGCTAAATTGCCGGTGAAATCAACATAATTCTGTTTGTCCGTTGTCACATCAAACGCCTCGCAGTCACCGGAATTACTACCACCTGGGCCATTAACCCATTTTGGCCTGAACTGCTGCGCCCGGGCGCAACAATGAGCGGTGATAAAAAAAAATGATTAACGATAAATAACGCATGCCCTTTTTTATTTGGACATGGTTTAATGTAATGCTGAAAGGTTTAGTGTTGTTCAACCAGGTTTTGTATGACTTTATTTAAGTCAAATATAACCCATTTGTGTTTAAATATTTGAAATTAGAAGTAAAATTTTAAGGACTGGGTTAAATCCGGGCCTGTTCGAATCAGTTAAATCCCCAGGCAATTTTCAGGCCTATAAAAAACCGCCGTCGACTTGCGATAAAACAATCCCGGCGAAATCCCGGTAAACGCAAGCTCCTTAAATCCTTTGCTTTTTAAAAAGGCGATACCCTCCCGGTAGAAGTCCCTCTCGGAATCATCCAAAACAATCACCCCTTTCTCCGAAACCGACTTCACAGCTTGCTTGCAGCAATTTACCCGGTCGCGGCCGTCGACGATAATAATGTCGAAAGTTTCTTCCAGCTTTTGGGGTACGCGGCAATAATCGCCGTCGCGCACCAGTTCGCAAAATATCAGCTCCGCATTCTCAGGCTTCGTGCCCTGTATCTTTTCAAACCATTCTTTGTCATGCTCGACCGAAACTACCATCCCCGCGTATTTAGCATAGAAGTAAGTGGAATTACCCGAGCCAAACTCAAACACAGTATGTTGTTTTTTAAGGCGTTCCTTTATAAAATCAATAAACGAATAAGTAACCCAGGGGATAGGATTGTTATCCTGGTCGACCGGCGTTTTTGTGTCGAAGGCATTGAACCAACCGATCTCGTCCAGGTAGCCTTTATCATTAAATGACAGTAAGGTGCGCAGCCTTTTGGGGCTGGTAAACACCTTAAAAAGCAAATTAATTTTATTACTCATCGTTTGGTGATCCTTTGAACCAGCGAAATTAGAAATAATGATTTAAACATCATCACGCCCTGGTTGCTAACTTTAGGGATAAATATGATGAAGAAATTGGCGCTCGCATAAGCTATCAAAGTCGCAATAGCCGCACCCATCATCCCCATTTTTGGTATTAAAAGTATATTAAGTACAATATTGATCAATGCTCCAAAGCCTGTTCGTATAAATGTAAGCGTATTATAGTTTTCGGCTATAAGGTATTGGCTGCTGGCTGCTCCCAGGAACACAAATACACCCGACCAAATATGCATCGATAAAACCGGCGCTGCGTAAGCGTACTCAGGCTTGTATAATTTATAGATCAGCGGCGCCGCAAAGGTGATCACCAGGGCCACTGGCACGCTCAGGTACACCATAAGGTCATAAAGGTGCTGAATGCGTTTTTTATAACGACCAATATCATCACGCCTGGCATTTAGTATTGCCGGGAAAAGAGAAGTGACAATGACCGCCGGGATAAAGTTCCAGGCTTCGCTCAGCATTGAAACAGTAGCATAGGCGCCCGCCACTTTTGTTCCTTTCATATTTTGCAGCATTACGGCATCGATCCGCATATACAGCGATACCATGATACCCGACACCATTAACGGCCAGGAATATCTGAATAACTTTTTCGCGAGCTGTCTGTCAAATCTCCATTGTAAAATACTGCGTTTTTTTCGTTGATAAATGAAGAAATACCCTGCAGACAACAGCAAAAAATCAAACGTATAAGCATAAACGAACCAAACTAACGGCTGCCTGAACCAAATCAGCATCAATTTTATTGCCGCCGAAACCAGGTTACCGCTAATCTGCACCTGCATAATGTATTTGGACTTTACCTCGCTTTGGAAATAAGAGTCGATGACATTAAAAGCCTGGATGGTGCCTATGATAGAGAAAATGAAGATATAGCTATAAGGCGTTCCCTTAGGCGGATAAATTTGATAGAAAACCCAAATGAGCGGTATACAGCCAAAGCCGGCGATAACCTTCATCCAAAATGAGGTGCCGAGGATGGTATCGCGATTTTCAGGATATTGATGAAGCTCCTTTACGATAAATTGGTCGAGCCCAAGTGTGGCAACCGCCGAAAAAAAGTAGATATAGGCAATACCGCCGTTTAAGACGCCATTTTTTGCACTCAGCAGGTAATTGGCAATACAAATGCTGACGACAAATTTGATGGCCAAACTGCCAACTCTCCCAACAAACAGCGCTCCCGTATTTTTAAAATACTTTTCGAAGGCCTGCTGGTCGAAACCGGGGATTTTGGGGAAGCGCATTCGTTTGGTTGATTGAGTTGATTATGTGAGTGGTTGATTGACTTAACTATCCCTAATCAGTCATCTGTTTAATTGGTAAACATAAATAACTTAATCAACTTAATCCAACTCAATCAATCGCGGTGAGTTGATTGAGTTGGTTATATGAGCGGTTGATTAAGTTATATGGTCAACAACTTGTTTAATTTTCAAACACAAGTAACCTAATCAACTTGATCCAACTCCATCAACTTAATCAACCAACTCACTGGTTCACAAACTTCTTCGCATTCACCTTCCGCTCGTTTTCGGTAAGATATATTTTACGCATGCGGATGCTTTGCGGGGTTACCTCGATATATTCATCGGCCTGGATGTATTCCATTGATTCTTCCAGCGAGAATTTGATTGCCGGGGCAATACGCACATTGGTGTCACTTCCTGAGGCGCGCATGTTGGTTAGTTGTTTGCCTTTGGTCAGGTTGATAACTAAATCGTTATCGCGGATGTGCTCGCCTAAAACCTGGCCCTCGTAAACATCCACTCCCGGATCGATATGGAAACGGCCGCGATCCTGTAATTTATCAATCGCAAAAGCGGTTGTTTTGCCGGTATCCATGGATACCAGTACGCCATTTAAGCGGCCGGGGATATTACCTTTCCAGGGCTCGTATGACCTGAAACGGTGGGCCATAATGGCCTCGCCGCCGGTAGCAGTCAGCACGTTGTTACGCAAGCCAATAATTCCGCGTGCCGGAATTTCAAACTCAAGGTGCTGCAGATCGCCCTTCGGTTCCATTACCAGCAGGTCGCCTTTGCGCTGGGTTACCAGTTCGATTACCTTGCCGGCAACCTCGCCCGGAACATCAACGATCAGCGTCTCAACCGGCTCGCATTTTACACCGTCAATTTCTTTAATGATCACCTGCGGCTGGCCTACCTGCAATTCATACCCTTCGCGGCGCATGGTTTCAATCAACACCGATAAGTGGAGGATACCACGCCCGTAAACCAGGTAGGAGTCCGGCGATTCGGTTTCAAGCACTTTCAGCGCCAGGTTCTTTTCCATCTCTTTGTATAGGCGGTCGCGCAGGTGGCGCGAGGTCACAAACTTGCCTTCCTTGCCATAAAACGGCGAGGTATTAATGGTGAACAGCATGTTCATGGTAGGCTCGTCGATATGGATAACCTCCAGTTGCTCCGGTTTTTCAAAATCGGCAATTGTATCACCGATATCAAAGCCATCAATACCTACTACGGCGCATATATCACCCGACTTTACTTCGGTGGCCTTTACTTTACCGAGGCCCTCAAAAGTGTACAATTCCTTTATCCTTGATTTTTGGATAGTACCATCTCGTTTTACCAGCGATACAGGCATATTTTCCCTGATCACACCGCGAGCCACACGGCCGATAGCAATACGGCCCACAAATGAGGAATAATCCAGCGAAGTGATCTGCATTTGCAAAGTACCCTCCGCTTCGGGTGCAGGGGGAATGTTTTCCAAAATGGCGTCCATCAGCGGGAAGATATTATCAGTCGGCTGCTTCCAGTCGGTGCTCATCCAGCCTTGCTTGGACGAACCGTAGATCACCTGAAAATCCAGCTGCTCTTCGGTAGCTTCCAGGTTAAAGAACAGCTCAAATATCTGCTCATAAACTTCTTCGGGGCGGCAGTTTTCTTTGTCCACCTTATTTACCACAACTATCGGCTTTAAGCCCAGCGCCAAAGCTTTTTGGGTAACAAAACGGGTTTGGGGCATAGCGCCTTCAAAGGCATCGCATAACAGCAGGACGCCGTCGGCCATTTTCAATACACGCTCCACCTCGCCCCCAAAGTCGGCGTGGCCGGGGGTATCGATGATATTGATCTTTACGTCTTTATATCTAACCGAAACGTTTTTGGATACGATGGTAATGCCCCGCTCGCGTTCCAGGTCGTTGTTGTCGAGTATAAGTTCGCCTGTTTCCTGGTTATCCCTGAAAATGGCGCAGCTGTGTAAAATTTTGTCGACTAAAGTTGTTTTACCATGGTCGACGTGTGCGATGATCGCTATATTCCTGATTTTTTGCATGAATGCCCCTAAAATTTGGCGCAAAGGTACGCTTATTTAAGCAAAATTTAAAGGAATGACAAGTTATTAGCGTAATAATGATGCAGGGGTAACAATCACCGAATGTTTGGCAAATTTTAGTTGCCGTCATCTTTTATAGTGACCGATGTCATATTTCAATCGGGCATGGGTCTGTAATTTGCATCCCGAAAAAGAAATTAACCATAATGAGGAACGCCAATCCGTTTGATTTGAATAATACCTTTAATTTTAAGAAATGAAGAAGCTCTTAATTCCTGCGTTATCTCTTATCCTTTTTAGCTGCCATCGGGGGCCGTCGGCAGCAGATTACGTTAAGGAGGGTAATAAAGGCTTAAACCATAAAATACCCTACACGCTTGCAGTCATCGCCTATAATAAAGCTATCGCGCTAAAACCGGATGATACCGCCGCCTATGCCAGCAGGGGCCAACTGGAGATTAAAATGCACAATTACTTTGGCGCTTTAACAGATTTTCAGAAGGTCTTGTCTTTAGATCCCAAAATGACCATGGTTTATTACTTTATGGGCGTTGCACGCGAGCAGGTTGGAGATCATGAAGGCTCACAGTTGGCGTACACGAAGGCAATTGAATATGACCCGAAAAATGCGGCGGCTTATGTTGACAGGGCATTTGTAAGGCAGATCACCAGAGATGAAAAGGGAGCATTTGCCGATTTTTCTCAGGCCATTTCAATGAAGCCAGACAGTTTCCCCGATGCTTATCGGGCAAGGGGGTTGCTAAAAATTAAGATGAACGACAAAAACGGGGCATGCGGGGATCTGCATGATTCCTATAAATTAAAGCTAGATAGCATAACGCTGCACTATATTGAGGTTAATTGCAGATAGGTTTGGTAATTTGACTTCCGCCCGTCCCGCTTTAAATATTGTTAACGAACACGAGTCATAATGGACAACAGTTTTTTCACGTACCTGCAGCAGCTTGAAATAATGACTTTTTTTGCGGGTTATCCACTAATATATGCTGCCGTTGTGGTAATTGCCGGAAACAGCCTGAAAAAAAACACTGTTGGAAACAGCGCGCTTTCAGTTTTACCGTTTGCCTACGCACTGGTCGGCACCTTATTCCTGGGCTTCCAATTAAAGAAATTATATCCTGATTATTCCTTTGAAAATATAAGATCAACTATGCAGCTGCCCTGGCTAGTACTGTGGGGACTGCTCTCCATTTTGTTTTGGATACCCGCTATCGGAAAAAAAAGGTTATTATCCTTAATCCATAGCCTTGTATTTTTCTTCTTTTTGGTAAAAGATTTGCTCATCCACTTATATGCCTCATCCGGAAATAGTGATATGATAAAAAATGACATGAATATATATACAACCAGTCTCCTTTTAAACCTGGGTGCCGTTATACTATTAATATTGATATCTTTTTTGCACACCCAATATAAAAAGACAGCTAATTCCTGATCCTCCAAATCAGCGTTTTTTTATCTTCCATTATACCAGATAATTACGAAAACCCCCTGTTTACCCTCCTGCTTAACTGTGGTTTTCCGCTTAGCAAAATGTGATTTGGGTCATTTTATCGCATGACTATTATCATGGTAGTGTAAAATTTCGCAATATACCTTTGACGCGTAATATTAAAAAATTATGCACAGTTAAATCACATTTTATGAAACTACATAGCAACAAAATTCTGCTGATGTTATTAATACTGATCAGTGGCACTTTGTACATCGTTGGATGTACACACAAGGATGAACCGGTACCCGCTTCGGTATCAACCGGAGTAAAAATTAACCACGGCAACCATATCCACCTTCCGGGCTTAACAGCAGGTGATACTACTCAATGGAAACTCGACCAGGTTCATAGTAACGTAGGCTGGTCAACTCCGTACGACGCTGTTGGCGCGCCGCTAACCGGTCGTTTTAACGCATTTGGTGTGGCAAATATTACACCGGCGGCAATGATAAATTATGTTACCACCGGCCAGCCCTTACCCGATACTTCCTGGGCATTTTATGAAAATCAGCCCGCAAAAACGCATTTTGCCGGGTACGTGCAGATCAATACCTCTAATACCGGCGAACCCGCGCGAGACGGCGGCTGCTTTCTTTCCACCATGGGTACTACCTCATTTGTTTCAGGCACGCAGAACCTGACCGTATCAAATATTGCGTACCTGCAATCGACTTCGATAGCGTTTGACCCAGCGGGCAATGATTACCTGGCAACTTTTAATTTCACCTGGCAGGGCAAATTATCTGCGCCACATACAGAATCAATTGTCGGTAAATTAACCTATGTGCCCGAGGCGCTTGTTTCAGGCACAGAAAGTTACTTCGGCCTTGAATTGCAGTTCCAATTTAATTGCAGGGACTATGGTATCACCGCAACTGATATTGCTGATGTAATTTCTATCGACATCAATTTGAACTTTGACAACAAATAATCTCAAGGAAAGGAATTACGATGAAAAAAATAATATTATTTGCTGGCCTCTTATTTGTAATCGGAGCCGGCCTAACCGGATGCTACAAGGACGTCATTATCCCCAAATCCTCAAATCCTAATGCCCCGCCGCAAGCGACTAGTTACGCAAACGATATCCAGCCAATCTTTACAGCTAATTGTGCGCTTTCGGGGTGTCATGTGGCAGGTTCACAAACACCCGACCTGGAGACAGGAGTATCGTATAATAGTCTCATCAGCGGCGGATTTGTGAACACGGTGATCCCGACTCAAAGCACGTTATACATGATGATTAACGGAGAAATGCAAGTTCATATTCCGAGCGCCGCTGACAGGCAAAAGATATACGATTGGATCAGAACCGGCGCTATCGATAATTAAGTTACCTAATAACCAAGAACGTGAAACAAAAAATAAAATTAACAAACTGCCTGTATATACTACCGGTATGCGTGGTGAGTTGCTTGCTTTTATCGCAGACTACAACACTCTACGCACAGGACAGCACAGCAGTAGCGACAACCGCGCCTGTCAAAGCAAAGCCGGTTAAAAACACCTTCCAAAGCACCTGGATCATTGATGACCAGACAGTAATGGTGCCCGTAAAAGGAACATTGCAATTTGACATCATGCACAGATTCGGGACCATCGGAAATGGCTACCAGGATTTAGACGGCCTTTTTGCGCCTGCCAATATCCGGCTTGGCATAAACTATGCTCCCATAAATAACCTTTATATAGGTATAGGCCTTACCAAAACTGACATGCTGTGGGATGGAAACGCCAAATACGCCATCATTAAGCAAACCAACGGGAAATCCCCGGTTAGCATCACCTATTTTGGCGATATGGCTTATGACACACGGTACGATGCCGACCATAGTCTCTTTGTTCATACAACTGACCGTATAAGCTCGTTCAACGAGATCATTATCGCCAGGAAATTCAGTGACAAATTCTCTGTACAAGTTGCGCCAACATTGTCGCACCAAAACGCGGTACAAGGCTTTTATACGCAAAAAGACAGTTCAAGCGTAAAAGTTTTTCAAGAAATGTTGCATGATCAATTCGGGCTTAATGTGGCCGGGCGATATAAAATAGGTGAAAGCACCGCCATAATAGTCGATTATGATCAGCCGATCTCAACTGAGCCTACCAATAACCCGCATCCAAATGTGGCGTTTGGGTTTGAGTTTAACACCAGCGGCCACACTTTCCAGGTGTTTATGGGGAACTATCAAATGTTAAACCAGCAAAAAAACAGCTTCTTTAATTCAAATAACCCGTTCCCTTACACAAACGCGGATGGCACACATGTAAAAGGAGGTCAGTTTTGCATAGGTTTTAATATTACCAGGTTATGGAACTTGTAATATAAATCCGCATTAATTAAAGAGTATTACCTCAGTTAAAAGTTTATACAAACAAAAAATAAATTACAATGAAAAGAAAATCAATTTTAACGGCAGCTGTTATCGCAGTGAGCATGATCGGCTTCGCGTTTACCACACCGCAGGATACAAAACCATGGCCCGTACCCGATAAATTCGCAAAAATGGCAAACCCCGTAAAGGCAGATGCCGAATCGATTTCGGCGGGCAAGGCGTTATGGAGTTTACACTGTTCGTCATGTCATGGAAAAAAAGGCCTGGGTGACGGCAGCAAAGCCGCCCAACTAAAAACCCAGCCGCAAGATATGACGCTGGCGTCCTTTCAGTCACAGTCTGATGGATCCCTCTTCTATAAAACATCCGAAGGACGCGACGATATGCCAAGCTTCAAAAAGAAAATCCCTGATCAGGATGACATTTGGAACCTGGTGAACTATGTCAGAACATTAAAAAAATAATATGTGTTGTTTGATTTGAATGAAAAACGGCCTGGGGTAACCCGGGCTGTTTTGTTTAATTTACATAACCTTAACACCTTGTTCGGATGACTTTTTAATGACATACGTCATTTTTTTACCTGCGCTCAATCATAGTCAGACTGGCGCAATGGTCCTAATTTCACACTAAATATAAAGC
>DASRTD010000163.1:0-11318 GCA_035656115.1 Mucilaginibacter sp. | reverse complement strand
GAAAGGTCCACCAGCGCGTCGGGTCCAGCGAAAAATAAGGAATAAGGCTGTAGGTCTGGTTATTGATGAAATTAAACGGACGGGTGATAAAAACGTCCCCTGATGACGTCGTCAGCGACTGGCTTTCATTGTTCCCGATGGAATAGCCCCCGCTGATACCGATATATTGCTTATAGCTGTATTTCAACTCAAAATACCGGTTATAATACGGCACCAGGTTTGGATTGCCGGACGTATAAGTATATTGATCGTGGTAGAAAAGAAAGGGGTTCAGCTGTTGGTACCCCGGGCGCCTGATCCGTTCGTTGTAACTGAGCACTAAAGTATTAGCGCCAGCGCTGTCTAATTTGTGAGAAAGATAGACAGACGGGAACATATGGGTATAACGTTTGGTAAACGATGAATCAGGTATCGCCGGGTTATTGAACTGATGCCCGGATGCATTGGTGTTTTCTATCCGGAGCCCTGCCTGCACCCCCCAACGGGCCCATTCCTTCCTCAAATTCACGTAAGCGGCATTGATATTTTCCGAATAACGAAAATGGTTGGTTTTACCGTAATCCGGCGTAAAGCCCGCGGCGCCCTGGTCAAACCATTGCAGTTGATTATCGGTAGTGACATAACTTGATTTAATACCTGCGTCAAATTCCCCTTTTCCACCCAAAGGATGCGTATAATCGGCCTTGCCCGACTCGATATTGATATTGGAAGGCAGCAGGAACCGGTACTGCTGGTTACTGTATGCATTCTGATCACCATCATTGTAAAAATGCAGATAGTCCAGATCTGCTGTCAAAGCTGTTCCTGCCTGATCAAATTTGTGCAGCATATTCAGGTTTATCCCTCCGTTTTGCGCCTGGTAGCTGCCGCTGGTATAGCCGCGCCCTACCGAGTCAAGCTGCATACCGGCGCCATACTGGTTATTCGTATAGTTCAGCAGGTCGGTGCGGGGGCGCGTATTGCTGGTCAGCATGAACCCGATCGTGGTTTTTGGCCCGGCAAAATAATCCATTCCAAGCCTCCCGTTCCAGCCATTGGCCTGGTATTTATAATAGCTGTCCTGCAAGGCTGCCGAATTCAGCGAGCCGTCCGGATTAAAAAAATATCTTGAGAAAGTTTCCCTGCTGAAGTTCTGGTCGAGGCTATAGCTGAGGTTGCTGTACAGGTTAAACTTCGGCGTCCTGAAATTGATATTCAGCGCATCGTTGCTCCGCCCGTAAACGCCCTGGTTATAGCCCATATTGACACTGCCGTTGAAGCCCGCAGCACGGTTCTTTTTTAAAACGATATTGATCACAGCCCCCCCCTGAGGCATCATACCGCGCCGGCGGATTACTGATCAGTTCCAGCTGGGCCACCGTACCGGCGGGCAGCGAACGCAGGTAAGCGGCCAGGTCCGGACCGGACAGGTAGGTTGGCCGGTCATCGATCAGCACCAGCACACCAGCCTTTCCATTGAGGCTGATGTTATCGTTCGCATCGACGATAACGCCCGGGCTATTCGACAAAGCCTCCAGCGTATTAAGCCCGGCGGCGCTGATCATGGCATCGACATTGACGACTGTCCGGTCGATCTTTTGTTCGATCAATGGCTTTTTTGCGGTAATGACTACTTCCTTTAAAGCCTGATCTTTGGATGTTTGCAATATAATAACCGGCAATTGGATAACCTGGTGCGCGGCATCAATAGCCAAATGGCTTAGCCTGTAGGTTTGAAAGCCGACATGGGTACAGCTGATCCGGTAAAGCCCGTTGCCGAGATGGTTAAACGTAAAATCTCCGCTGTTCCCTGCAATACGGGTGATCTTTGCCGTGGTGTCGGCTTCATTTTGCAGTGTAACGGTCGTTCCGGCCAGCGTATGGTTTTGCAAATCGCGGATCTCGCCGCTGATCCGGCCCTGTCCGCTTTGGGCCGATGCCTGGCAAGTCCAGCCTGCCAGCAGCGCCCAAAAATATAAAAATCGATGTCTCATGCCCAAAGCTGGGCCGCTGGAAAAAGATTTTCAAATGCAGGGGACAGAAGGTAATAACCCGGTGACGGAAACCTGATTACAGGTGACCGGAAGTTTCGACACCTGTTTCCCGCTTTCCGGCCCCGTTTTACCGCAAACGGTCAACGTCATTTTTTTCCCGCTTTTTATTTGCTGAAATTAGCCCCATGAAACCCATGCGGCACCTCATCAGCGGGAACAGGCTGGTTCTGCATACCTTGTTTAGTGCAAGTGTGCTGGCTATGCTGGCAGTGGGCCTGTACTTCCTGCACGTATCGGGGTTCAAATTTGAAACAGGTCAGGCGCTAGTCAACTGTTTGTTTTTCCTGTTCTGCATCTATACCGGCCGCTGGCTTTGCCAGGTTTTTTACCTGCGCAAGCGATTAGTTCCATTTATATTTTCCAGTTTGTCAGCTTTTATATTACTGTCGGTTATAGAATACATCCTGGTCAAATATGCCTTCCATCATCCCAATGCCGGGTTCCTGGAATTATTGCGCGGCGACATGCCTTTCTTTTTTGCCGGGATGGTACTTGGCATGTTGCTTAAACTGATCCGTGCATCCATGCAAAAGGAAATACAGGATGCCCAAATCAAAGCGGAGCAAAAAGAAAGCGAACTGAACTTATTACAATCGCAGCTCAGCCCGCATTTCCTGTTCAATGTATTGAACAACCTGTACGGCATTTCCATTACAGAACCCGGCCGGATCCCGCAACTGCTGCTTAAATTATCCGGGCTGCTGCGTTATTCGGTCTATGGCGGTAAAAAGCTGTTTGTGCCGCTGAAAGAAGAACTGGATTATATCAACAGCTATATCGAATTTGAACAAATCCGGATGAGCGACCGGCTCAACCTGGCTGTAGCTATCGAAAAGGTCAGCGATCCGGCTATCCAAATTGCGCCGCAGGTCCTGATCGTTTTCCTGGAGAACGCATTCAAACACGCGAAAAACACCTTAAACCGGAAGATCGATATTGACATATCGTTAAAAATAAACGGTAACTTTATTTGCCTGGAGGTCAGCAATTCTTACGAGCCGGACAAAAGTGGTCACGACCAGGCAGCTGAAAGTTCCGGGCTGGGACTGCCGAATACCCTCAAAAGACTGGAGCTATTATACGGCAGCAACTATAACCTGGAACAACACGCCGAAAACGGGCTTTACCAAATCGAACTGAACTTAAAATGCAAGTAAAAATGATCAATTGCCTGATCGTAGATGACGAGCCGGTGGCCCGGAGCATTATCCGCAACTATTGCGAACAATTATCGTTTTTGAATGTAATCGCCGAATGCGGCAATGCTTTGGAGGCTAAAGAAATCTTAACTACCCAAAAGATCGACCTGCTCTTCCTCGATATTCATATGCCTGTGCTCAACGGCGTCAGTTTTCTAAATACGTTAAGACATCCGCCGCAAGTGATCTTCACCACCGCTTACCAGGAACACGCCGTTACTGCTTTTGACCTGGCGGCCTGCGACTACCTGCTCAAACCATTTTCATTGGAAAGATTTATCATTGCGGTCGACAAAGCGAAGGAAAAACAACACCCTGCCTTTCCTGGAAACGAGCAATCAAAGCCAGACTGCAGCTTTTTTATTAAGGCTGAGGGCAAATTGCACCAGGTATTTTATAACGATTGCCTTTATGCCGAAGCCCAGGGCAATTATACGAAAGTCGTTACCGCTCATACCAGCATCTTAACCAAAAAGCCCTTCTCTGCCCTCACCGCGCTGCTTCCCGGTGATTTGTTTGTTCGCACCCACCGCTCATTTATCATCAACAAAGCACATATCCGATATATCGAAGGCAACCGGGTATTTATCACGGATAAAGAAATACCGCTGGCGACAGCTTACCGGGATAGTTTTTTAAATGCCTTGAAGTAATTGGGTTGCTTACGCGAATTCTGTCAAAAATGGGAATAGGTCAATGACAGAAAACGCGCTTCTTTTGGCCGGCTGTTCATGGGTCTCCTCTCTAGTATTAATTGGCTGTATAGTGAATTACAAGGGTATGCTATCCGCGTCAGGCACATCCTGGTAGGAAATATCAAGGTGGATGATCCGGCCCGATAATGCGATCAACCTTTTTGCAATCCAATAAAATATTTTATTTCATTTCTCTTTGCTATTAATTCTAATGCAAAAGTATCTGCAGCAGACCTTAACAGGGAGGACAAGTGAGGCAATAATTCGGATAATTCAATCATATTTAGACGTTGTTATTTATTCGTTTAAAACCGTTTCTACCCGTTTAATCTATGCCTTTTCAAAATCCTCCTCCTCAATTTTGCATCGCCGGAATTCACCGGCCAATACAACGAGCAAAATGAACACATTAAACAACAGCGTACGCCTGACCGGATTCTTAGGCAGCGCACCAGAAGTCAAAGTAACTGAAAGCGAAAAGAAATTCGCCAAAATCAACCTGGCCACCAATAGCTACCACAGGAACGCTAAAGGCGAAAAAGTAACCGAAACTACCTGGCACCAGATCGTCCTGTGGGAAAAGCAAGCCGAGCTCGCCGAGAAATACCTGGACAAAGGCAGCAAAATTTCTATCGAAGGCCGATTGTCGAATCGTTATTACACCGATAAAGACGGCATAAAGCGCTATGTGACCGAAGTAATCGTGAACGAAATGGATTTTAGCAGCAAGAGCAGCCAAAACTAACCATGGCGGTTTGCATCAACAGTGCGGCGCTGAACGGCATCGATGCGCTGATCATTCATATCGAGACGCGCATCACCCCCGGCGTTCAGTATTTTATCGTCGGCCTGCCGGATGAATCCGTCAAAGAAAGCCTGTTCCGTATAGAAAGCGCCGTTTCTTCGGCCGAGCTGCATATGCCCCGCCAAAAGATCGTCATCAGCATGGCCCCTGCCGACATTCGCAAGCAGGGCGCCTTGTTTGACCTGCCTATTGCTTTAAGCATCCTGGCGGAATCAGGGCAGGTCGACCCAAGCTCACTGGATGGTTTGGTTTCAGTCGGCGAACTGTCGCTAAATGGCAAATTACGTCCGGTCAACGGTGTCTTATCAATGGCTTTACAAGCACAAAAAGCCGGATTTAAACGCATGATCGTCCCAATGGAAAACGCTGCTGAAGCAGCCCTCGCTGAAGAGATGGAAGTATACGGCCTCTCCGACCTGCAAAGCGTATTTAAATTTCTTTCCGGTGAAAAACCGTTGACGCCAGAAAAGAACCACGCGTCAGGTTTGCCCCAAATTGACCCAGCTCTTTCTACCATAGATTTTTCGGATATAAAAGGCCAGGCTACAATGAAACGCGCGATGGAAATCGCAGCAGCAGGCGGCCATAACTTGTTGATGATCGGCCCTCCCGGCTCCGGGAAGACGATGATCGCGCGCCGCTTGCCTACCATACTTCCGCCCTTAACATTGCAGGAATCATTAGAGATCACCCGGCTATACTCCATATCCGGCAAGCTCGACGGAAACGGTTTAGCGACAGTTCGGCCTTTCAGGGCCCCGCACCACACGGCCAGTGATATCGCCTTAGTCGGAGGCGGAGCCAACGCGCAACCAGGTGAGATTTCGCTGGCACATAATGGCGTCTTGTTTTTGGACGAGCTGCCGGAGTTTGAACGGAAAGTATTGGAGGTTTTACGCCAGCCCTTGGAAGAACGCTCGATAACCATTTCCCGTGCCAGTTTTAACAATACTTACCCTGCCGGCTTTTTATTCGTCGCCGCGATGAACCCCTGCCCTTGCGGGTTTTACAACAACCCATTTCGAAAATGTACCTGCACGAGAACAATGATCCGGAAATATGCCCGCCGCCTTTCGGGTCCCTTACTTGACCGGATCGACCTGCACGTGAACGTCTCACCGGTCAAATACGCAGATCTGGCCTCAGGTGGCCTTGAGTGTTCCAGCACCGTGATACGCCACCGTGTCATCACGGCAAGGCAAATTCAAGCCCGGCGTACAGACGACGCTGTCAATGCGCACATGACACCCGAACAAACAAAAATGCATTGCAGGCTTGGTGAAATGGAACAAGAGCTGCTGATCCAGGCCATGGAAAAACAAAGGCTTTCCGCGCGCTCCTACGACCGCATTCTAAAAGTTGCCCGCACCATCGCCGATCTGGATGGGGCTATTGACATCGCGCTGGTTCATCTATCCGAAGCCATAGCCTACCGGTGCTTTGACGGCGAATACTTTAACGTTTAAGAGACTTCGCGTTTCCGACACACGATAACCGCAGCCCCGTTTTCTTCCAGCCGATAGCCATACTCAAAACAAAAGCGGTACACATTGCCCGAACCCGTCGGCTCCGCCTCGCTCGTATAGAATTTCGGGTTGAAGCCCTTCCCCACCAAATCCCGCATCCGGATGCTGCCGGCCTTCTCCTCACTGCACAATCCCTCCAGGATCCGCCTGTTGTTCAACTGGATCTCCTGTATCCGGGTAATATAATCCGGGATGCTCAATTGCTCCGGTTCCTGTTGTAAGCTGGTTTCCAGATTTTCCCTCCGCCTGCGGTTATTATAGTTGGTCTTACAGGCGCTGTCGCAATATTGCCGGTCTTCCCGACCCGGCCCAAGCGGTGTACCGCAGTCCTTGCACCTTCGTTCTGCGACCATTAACGCAGCTATTTCCATTGATGTTCCTCCTTGGGCCGAATATAAACCCTGACACCTTTTTTAGTGGTAGATAAGGAAACGATTACAAACGTTTCTACCCGTTTTTATCCCGGATTTTGCTAAGCCAGCCCTGCAACTTTGTCAAAACAACACCAACGAAAATGGAAAAACAAAAAACAAAATTGACTAACATACTTGACACAGAGATGTTTGGCAACGACCGTGAGCAATACTACTTCGACATCAAAAAGGCCGCGAACCAGAAACACTACCTGCGCATCACGAACCGCAGGCAGGAACCCGATGCGACCTACAAACGCACCCAGATCATTCTTTTCGAAGAAGACCTCGGCTTTTTTGTCGAAGCAATCACGATGCTGCTTGGACGCCACGCAACCGGGAACCTTGGAATTAGCTGTTGATATGGAAACGGAATTAAAGAACATCAAGGACCTGTCATTAGCTGACCGCCCGAGGGAAAAACTGATCCAATATGGCGCGGTAGCGCTAAGTAATGCCGAACTGATTGCGATCATCCTGCGTTCCGGCTCACAGGCTTTGCCGCTTGCCATAATCTGCAAGTCATTGATAGAGGCCATAGCCGATAATATCTCAAACCTGGGCACTTTGAGTGTCGACCAAATTGCAAAAGTTAAAGGTATCGGCGAAGTCAAAGCGATAACGCTTTTAGCAGCCATAGAATTGGGAAAGCGCAGTCTGCGGCAAGCGCAACCATTGAGTCTGAAGGATGATTTTGCCGTCGAAAAATTGATCTCAGCCTATCTGACAACGGAGGACATCGTGCAATATCATTTAGTGCTGATGAACAACCGGCACGAATTATTGGCGACAAGCGAACTCGCAACAGAAAAAGGAAAATTGCCGGATTTCAAAGCCATGATCAAACTGTCGCTTGAGGCGGGCGCCGCAGAAATGATGCTGTGCCGGAATGATATCAAATTACCGTCCCGTTTTTGTGACCAGGAGAAAGCCTTTATCATTCAAATGGACGCGGCGGCAAGTATGCTGAAGATCAAAATGCGGGGGTTGCTGGTGATAGCAAAAAAAAGGGAATAAAAGTAAACCTGTTGATTCAAATGTTTGGCCGTTTCCTCCCCGTAACCGGGGAGGCCGCGCTTTCCGCTGTATCTGCTGCGCAGGATGCCGCTCTAATCGCTAACGGTTAACTTTTTGATGCTGAAAAACAGGTTCACCATGCTTCGCTTTGGTTCACCAGATTTTCAGCCGGGCCGTAAGACCTTGCTCTCTTTCAGACCGCAAGGACTTACATCAACTATGACGGTTGAAAAGCCTGCGTCCCCGACCGGTAACGGTAACCGGTTTGGCCTTGGCTTTCAAACCTACAGGGATGTTTTCCGATTGGCATCATTCCCCCGCTTTTTATCATTTGGATTTTTAAGAAATGCTTCATTTGACCTTTGCTACAGGCAAATTTATACCCCCTCGGCCGTCAAGGCCATGCAGAGTGCCGCTTAAAAAATCTCCACCCTTCGGGTAGTATTTTTTGCGGCAGCCTTGCCGGCCAGCCCCACGCGCAAATGTTTTGCCTCTATCAAAGGCCAAAAGAGGCGTTTTGCCGAAATGGACTGGAGAGCAGATTTATTAATTATTTAAAATTTAAGTTTTATGTATTTCACAGGAAGATTGACCGCAGATGCAGCGGTCAGAAATGTCAAAGGCGACTGGAAAGTAACAGGTTTTAACGTGGCGATCAACGACCGCTTTAAAACCAAAGACGGCGAAAAAAGGGAAATTACCACCTACGTGGAATGTTCCTATTGGGTGAATCCCGGTTTGGCCGAGTATCTGAAAAAAGGGGTTATTGTTGAAATTTCCGGGCGGGTTGAAGCGCACGCATGGAAGAACAAGGATGGGGAAGCACAGGCTAATTTAACCTGTAATGTTTCCACCATTAAACTGCTTGGTAAATCAAACACCAACCGGCTGGAAAGACAGGATACCAAATCCAAAGTAACTTCTACAGGTGGCGACGAAGACGACCTCCCTTTTTAATCAAATCAACAATCAAAACGATGTTAAAATTCAACATTCAAAGCTTGCTTTCCGAAAAAGAGGGCAATGTTTCCGGCCCGATGTCGCCTATGCTTTTTGCCAAAGAAATGGCCTTATCGGCAGATTTCAAATTTAACCGTCTTGCCCGTGTGTGGTTTGACGATGAGCGTATCAACCAAAAAAGAGAGGACGGCGGACTGACAGGCCATGACACCTTGATTATTGGCACAGTTTACAAAAACGATGTGTGGTTGAGTCTTTGGGTTGACTTAGGCGTGGGAGGTATGCCAATCGCAATGGTCTATCAATCCGATAATGAAGTGGAAATTACACCTGTTTACCTACAGGAAAAATATACCCGAAACCTTTCGGCAAGCGAGATAGGTGAAATTTTCAACTTCGTTTTCAGCAACATCAATCAAATCAACATTAAACAGGAATAACAAAAGGGGGAGCAATCCCCTCGTTAAAGATGGATTAACTTATGAAAACGATTAAATTAAAACTATACGAATTCGGCGAGTTAACCGAAGATGCAAAAGACAAGGCTTTAAAGGAACTCTATGATATTAACGTGTTCGATGATTGGTACGATTTCATTTACGATGATTTTGTAAGCATAGTTGAAACCATAGGTATAAGCGTAAACCGGAAACGGATATACTTTCAGGGGTTTTATTCACAGGGGGACGGAAGCGCGTTTGAGGCCAGCGTCAGCTTGCCGGACTTGCTAAACGGCATCGCCGGGCAGAGCTGGAAAAGCTATGCCCCGCTACTTGAACTGGATTTATCCCTGCCCGAAATGGAAAGGCGCTTATTAAAGCTACTAATGGAAAACAAAGTGGATTGCTTTGGAAAAATCACGCAACCATCACGGGGTTATTATGTAAGTGCAAGCTTAGATACAGATTTTCCAAACAACCGCCATAATTATTCAAAGATTGAAAACGAACTCGAAAAACTGGAAGACTGGTTGGTTGAGGTAGCGGAGACTTTGAACCATTATTTATATAAATCCCTACGGGATGAATACGAATACCAAACCAGCGAAAAGGCGATTATCGAATCAATTGAAGTTAACGAATACAGCTTTACAGCAGACGGCAAAATCGCCACACGTATCAAAAGATTAGCTGAAAACGAACAGGAAACAAATTAAAAACATTATGAAAACGAACTTTTTTCAAAACATAGCAGACCTTAATGTTCCGGGGAACTGGAAAATAGCCATCCATGCGGATGATAAAGGACGATTTACTGTATCCGCCCTATTTAATACCGATAACAATGGTGACAACGCTTACAAGGTTGTCCCGCCGATGGTTTTAAAAGGGACGGCGCAGGAAATGGACGAGGGCTTTTTTGATGCGATTGAAAAGCCTGTACAGGAAACGGCCGGATTGTTCCACAACATGGAAGCCTATTTGAAAGGACTGGAAGAGGCCAAAAAACAGTCCAAAATGGAACAGGACAAAAAAGCGCAGGAACTCAAAAACAAACAACAAGCAAAAGCCAAATCGAATGAAGAAGGCATCGAAGTTTCCGAGCCAAAGGAAAACAAAGAGGACAGGAAAAAACGGTATGACGATGCAATGAAACAGATAGCCGAATTGAACGACCGTTGCAAATATGAGGAAGCCATCGCCCTGCTCCCAACCGTAGAAGACTATCCGGAAAAGCAAAAGGAACTGGAAAACAAGCTGGCCGACCTGACCCGGAAAAAAGGGCAACTGGAGCAAGCAATGAAACTATTTTAATCACACTAAATGAGAGCACCATGTTATTAGCAGAAATATTACCGCGTGTATTTATACATAAACAGGATGGGCAGGAAATCAGGCTCACCGACCCGGACAAAAACTTTAGCCCGGAAGCCGTTTGCAACTTTTATGCGGGACTGTATTCGATTTTAACCACCGCCAAAATAACCGGGCCGGAAATCAAAAAGGACGCTATTGAATATGAATTTGTTTCCACAATCGGAACAAAGGGTTAACATGAAAACGAAAACAGAAACAGGAAAAGTTCAACCAGTAAATCCACAGCAATGCAAACTTTATCAGCAACTCCTGCATTTCACAAACGACCTCGACAGGCTGCCCGATGCCAGGGAAGCCAGGACAAACAAACTCCGTCCGGCGCCCCAATATATGTTGCCGATGGTTTTTTAAGACACCGCTTTTTGCCTGTGTACGAAACGTCAGCAGAATTGCCCGGGAAAGAGAAGGTTGAACCCGTTTATTTAAAGGCTGTCAGAAACCTGACAGCCTACTATAAAATTAATGCAATTGACGTCCGGGATTATCCCTATCCGTACAATATCCTTTTATCCAATTGGGATATTGCCCGCCAGATCAAAACGAAAGGGCGTTACCGGGAAATCCGCATCGAAGAAACCGAAGACCATAAGATTAATTTATCGGTTACGGAAAGCCTGAACACGGGGAGTACCTTATATTTTATTCCGTTAATACCTGTTTTCAAGGCGCTTCATTTGGATGGTAACAGATGCGCACCGCTCCTTTTATCCGTTTGCGTTTACCTGTACAGTAAAGCCCGTGTTTGTCACTTCAAAGAAGATGAGAGCTATATCGCTTACCTGTACGAAATCATGGATAACTGGATAGAAGATGACCGTGACAGCATGGATGAGGCGGACTACAAGCAACAGCG
>DASRTD010000162.1:0-18887 GCA_035656115.1 Mucilaginibacter sp. | reverse complement strand
ACTTTATCACCGGTTGCAAGCCCTGCCAGCGCTGCCGGGCCGTCCGGATAAACCTGCGTAACAAACAATGTGTCGCGCAGCAATTGATACTCCAGACCTATGCCTTCAAAGCCGCCGTCGAGGTTTTCGTTAATGGTTTGCGCCCGTTCAGGCTGCAGGTAAAGCGAATGGGGATCGAGGTTTTGCAGCAGGTTGTTCACAGCAACGCCCTCCAGGCTGTCTTCGTTTACCGAGTCAACATAATTCTCTTTAACCAGCTTTAAAACTTTGGAAACCTTGTCGCTGCTGCCGAGGGAGAGGTGAAGGCCGTGATTGGGAAAGTTGCCGTCGCTAATAAATAAACCGACAGCGACACCCAGCAAAATTAAAACGGATGACCTGAAAATTATACCCGCAGCCTTCTTCATTTTCTCCCTAGTTATTACAAATATAATGATTAGATATTTACATTAGTTTTTCGTTTGTATACAAAACGCATCTATTTTGAAAATACTACAAATTAGTTACATTGACTGCGGTTTACGGCAAATGTAAAATCCGGTTCCAAAAAAATTCTCAACATTTTTATTCAATTTTGCTTAAAATTTATTGTCTGCAGATGGATAGGACTACCGAAAAAGATTCCCGTTACAACGACCTTGAAAAAATGCCGGTGAGGGAGATCCTCCAAAATATAAACAAAGAAGATCAAACCGTTCCGCTGGCTGTTTATGATGCTTTGCCGCAAATAGAGGCGCTTGCAACCGTTACTGCAGCAAAGATGAAAGCCGGCGGCAGGCTTTTTTATATTGGCGCGGGCACCAGCGGCCGTTTGGGTATTGTCGACGCGTCCGAATGCCCGCCAACGTTTGGTGTACCATTTGACTGGGTGGTCGGCATTATTGCCGGGGGCGACGGCGCCATCCGGAAGGCGGTTGAATTTGCCGAGGATGATGCCGGACAAGCCTGGAAAGACCTTTTGGAATACGAAATAAATGACAAAGACGTGCTGGTTGGTATTGCCGCATCCGGGACGACGCCATATGTGATCGGCGGATTGCAAAAAGCCAACGAAAATGGCGTGACTACAGGCTGCATTGTGTGCAATACGGGCAGCCCGGTAGCTGCCGAGGCAAAATACCCGGTAGAAGTGGTGACCGGCCCGGAGTTTTTAACAGGATCGACACGAATGAAAGCCGGTACTGCTCAAAAGCTGGTTTTGAATATGCTGAGCACCACCGTGATGATACAGCTTGGCCGCGTAAAAGGAAATAAAATGGTCGACATGCAACTAACCAATCATAAGCTGGTAGATAGGGGAACGCGGATGGTAATGCAGGAAACAGGCCTTGACGAACGAACCGCGGCAGACCTGCTAAAGCAATATGGGAGTGTGCGAAACGCAATAGACAACTATGCCGGTTAGTGGGGTTATCGACAGTTGTAGATTTAAAAAACACATCGATTAGTTGATATTGTGCGTATTTATTTAATTAATTTGTGATAACGAAAAGACAGGTTTGAGAAGCGGTTTTTGGAGATGGGGCAAAATAATCTGCACATCTGCACATCCGCAAATTTGGAATCAGGAGATGCACGAGATAGAACCATATTATAAATGGCGCGATGATTATATTGCCGCGGACGATGAGTACTCGCCGTTTTATGCGACGGAGTACAGCGAGTTTGAGTTTGACAAGCAGATATATAATTACCTGCTTCACCCGCAGTGGGATTCGTTCGGCTCAAATACTTTATACTTGAAAGTATTATTTGTTGATTACGACCGTTCATACGCGATCATCGAATTTATTGGTGAATGGAACGATGCCATCAATAACGATATTATGCTGCTGAAGCGCGAGATCCTCGATCTGATGGTCGACAGCGGCATCATCCATTTTATCCTGATCGGCGAAAATGTACTTAACTTCCACTCGTCAGACGACTGTTACTACGAGGAGTGGTTCCAGGATATCGAGGACGGCTGGATAGCGGGGATAAATTTCCGCGAGCACGTGATCGATGAGTTTAAACGAAACAATATCGATTATTATATCAATTTCGGCGGCATGCTCGACGACCTTGGCTGGCGGACTTTGAAGCCCCTGCAGGTTTTCAAAATGGTAGAAGAACAATTGATCAGAAGGCTGAGCTGAGGTTGAGGAGTCGGGAAAGTCCGAAAGTCGGAAAAGTCCGAAAGTCCGAAAAGTCCAAAAGTTCGAAAGACCGAAGGAAGCCGGTATTCATTTCTGCAAGTGATGCGGTTTACCAGTCCCCGGAACACCTGAACCACTTGGTACAGGTGAATACACCTGGTACACCTGGGACACTAATTTTTTTGGTTATTTGCTTGTTTTTATCAAGAATTTTCTTTATGATAAGGTCGTTTATCTTGCAGACTTTCCCGACTTTCGGACGGCAAACAAACTTTTTACTACCTGTACGTCTAAAATCGTAATTCAATGCTTATTTTTGCATAAACAATTTTTAATCGAAATGGAAAATAACAGTTCAAATTACGTTTATGATAATGTAATGCAAATAGACGATGCAGAAGCATCGCGTAAATACCTCGCCAAAGTTTTCACATGGATGTTTGGCGCTCTTGGGATATCAGCATTTGTTGCATTCGAATTTTATCTCAATCCGGGTTTAATGAGCTTGATCGTAGACCCGGCTGCGCATAGCCTTACCGGATTGGGCTATTTAGCAATATTTGCCCCGGTGATTTTCTCGATGGTGATAGGTTTTGGGTTTAACCGCATTTCGTATCCGGTTTTACTATTTCTGTTTATCACTTATGCCGTCACTATCGGTGTGAGTCTTAGTATTTTAGGTTTGATTTACACAGCAGGTTCAATTTTTGGCGTTTTTTTGAGTGCCTCGGCTATTTTTGGTATCATGGCAATTGCCGGATATACAACAACGATGGATCTATCAAAATTCGGCTCAATTCTGATCATGATCTTTTTTGGAGCTTTCGCTGTAGGTCTTATTAATTTCTTTTTGAGAAGCGCACAACTTCAATACATAATCAGCTTTGTATTTGTAGCTATTATGATTGGTCTAACTGCTTATTACATGCAAATGTTAAAGCGTATTGGCGCCGGGCTGCAGTATGGCAACGATACATCGAGAAAATTAGTCCTGATCGGAGCATTTGTTCTTTATACAACATTTATCAACCTATTTACTTCAATGCTTCGTATTTTTGGCGGAAGAAGATAATAAACGCTACTTTGTTGCGTTAATTGCCGGTGAAAAGGTGTGAAAATTTAATTTTCAGCTTTTTACCGGCAATTTTATTTTTTATCTGCGCCAAACCTCCTGCACCGGCAATCAACCTGGACCGTACAAAGGAAAAAGCTGCGGAATGTTTTAAATTTTGCCGGCAGCATGGCTATGATACTAAATATTGCATTTTAATTGATATGAGCTTACCATCGGGCGTAAAACGCTTTATGGTTTGGGATTTCCGTAAAAACAATATTTTTATATCGGGCCTGGTCAGCCATGGCTGCGGCAATGGGCCATGGTCGGGCGTTTGGTCTAAAGACAAACCATCATTCAGCAATTCGGACGGCAGTCATTGCACCGCCCTCGGCAAATACCAGGTTAATGATCGGGCTTACAGTGCCTGGGGTGTTCATGTAAAATACTTCTTAGCCGGCCTTGATGCCGGCAATAACAATGCTTTGATCAGGCAGATCGTTTTTCACTCGTGGGAAGAAGTGCCCGAAGATGAGATATATCCCCAGGGAACGCCCGAAGGCTGGGGTTGCCCGGCCATTTCAAATAACACCATGAAGATCGTCGACCCATTAATACGCAGGCAGAAAAAGCACTTGCTGTTGTGGATTTATAATTAATTAAGCCCCTGCTTGTTCCGGTTTTGTCATCAATTCGTCGTTCGTGTAACATCGCTTGCATATTATTCGTTTATTACGCATATTTGCATTGCTTATAGAGAAAGACGGAGGGATTAGACCCTGCGATGTCTTGGCAACCTGTGCTTACAAGGTGCCACATTCTACTTGATCAACCGACTAAATTGATCAGGAAAGATAAGCGAAAGTCAATTTATAACCGGACTTTTCGAAATAAGCTTTTTTTTGTGATTACACCGATTTTTTTGTGATTGCACCGATTATTAAAAAAGTGATTTCACCGATTTTGTTGGCGGTGACTTCCCTGAATTTTTAGAATGATTATATCTATTTTAAAGTTGTTTTAATCACAAAAAAATCGGTGTAATCCCCAAATGAAAATCGGTGAAATCACCACACAAAATCGGTGAAATCATAGTATGGACATCAGAAAAGAATTACAAAAACGCATCCTGGTTATTGACGGCGCAATGGGTACCATGATACAGCGGTACCAATTGACCGAAGAGGATTTCCGTGGCCTGCGTTTCCGTGATCATCAATCCGACCTGAAGGGCAACAACGATTTGTTGAACCTAACCCGGCCGGATGTGATCAAAGCCATCCATGTAGACTACCTGGAAGCCGGTGCAGACATTATTGAAACCAATACCTTCAGCACCCAGCGCATTTCCCTGGCAGATTACCACCTGGAGCACCTGGCTTATGAGCTGAGCTACGAAGGCGCACGTATCGCACGTGAAGCCGCCGACGAATACAACAAAAAAACACCTGCCAAACCCCGCTTTGTGGCCGGCGCCATTGGGCCGACAAACAGGACCGCTTCTTTGTCGCCCGATGTGAACGATCCCGGATACCGTGCGGTTACCTTTGACGACCTGGCCGAAGCTTACTATGAGCAGGTGCGTGGTCTCGTCGATGGCGGCTCGGACCTGCTGATCATCGAAACCATATTTGATACGCTGAATGCAAAGGCGGCCCTGTTTGCGATAGATCGCTATAAGAACGAAATGCAAAAGTCTCCCCCTACCGGGGGGAGATTTAGAGGGGGGCTTTTTCCGGATATTATGATCTCCGGCACAATAACAGACGCATCTGGCCGTACCTTGTCAGGCCAAACGGTTGAGGCGTTTTGGAATTCGGTTCGTCATGCAAATTTGTTATCAGTCGGACTGAATTGTGCGCTTGGGGCAAAAGAAATGCGCCCGCACCTGGAAGAACTTGCCGAAAAAGCGGATGTATTTATTTCATCGTACCCAAATGCCGGTTTGCCGAATGAATTTGGCCAGTACGACGAAACCGCCCACGAAACCGCTCATTTGGTAGACGGCTTTATGAAAGCCGGGCTGGTAAATATCGTAGGCGGTTGCTGCGGCACCACGCCCGAGCACATTAAATGCATCGCCGAAAAAGCGGCAAAATATTCGCCCAGGGTAATACCGGCGATCGAGCCATATCTTCGGTTAAGCGGATTAGAGGCAGTTACGCTTACACCCGAAACTAATTTCGTCAATATCGGGGAGCGAACCAATATTACCGGCTCGCCCAAGTTTTCAAAACTGATACTGGCGGAAGATTATGAAGCTGCGTTAACAGTTGCCCTGCAGCAGGTAGAAGGCGGTGCACAGGTGATCGATATCAACATGGACGAGGGGATGATCGATTCGGAAGCCGTAATGGTTAAATTCCTTAACCTCGTGGCATCTGAACCCGATATTGCCAAATTGCCTATTATGATCGATTCGTCCAAATGGACGGTTATCGAGGCAGGCCTGAAATGTTTGCAGGGAAAGGGGATTGTGAATTCGATCTCGCTGAAAGAAGGCGAAGAAAAATTTAAAGAATACGCCCGTAAAATTTTAAGCTATGGCGCTGCTACGGTAGTAATGGCTTTTGACGAAACAGGCCAGGCCGATTCTTTGCAAAGGCGTAAAGACATTTGCAAACGGTCGTATGATATATTGGTCAGTGAGGTTAATTTCCCCCCGCAGGATGTCATATTCGACCCGAACATTTTAACAGTAGCTACCGGGCTCGAAGAGCACAATAATTATGCGGTCGACTTTATTGAAGCGACACGCTGGATAAAGCAAAACCTGCCCTATGCCAAAGTGAGCGGTGGGGTGAGCAATATTTCGTTCTCGTTCAGGGGTAATAATGTAGTGCGCGAGGCTATGCACTCGGCATTTTTGTACCATGCCATCAAAGCGGGCCTGGACATGGGTATTGTAAACGCGGGGATGCTCGAGGTTTATGAAGAAATACCAAAAGACTTGCTTGAACTGGTTGAAGATGTGCTGCTTAATCGTCGCCCTGACGCCACCGAACGCCTGGTTGAGTTTGCGGATACCATTAAGTCAAAAGGGAAAGAAGTTGTGAAGGACGAAGAATGGCGCAAGGCCCCCGTTGCTGAACGATTGTCGCATGCCCTGGTGAAAGGCATAATTGAATACCTTGACGAGGATGTGGAAGAAGCCCGCCTGCAATACGCAAAGCCGCTGGAGGTGATTGAAGGCCCGCTGATGGATGGAATGAACGTGGTGGGCGACTTGTTCGGCTCAGGCAAAATGTTTTTGCCACAGGTGGTAAAGTCGGCGAGGGTGATGAAAAAGGCTGTGGCCTACCTGTTGCCTTTTATAGAACTGGAAAAACAAAGGGTTATTGATGCCGGCGAAGATTCCAGTGGGAGCAGGGCCAATGCCGGTAAAGTTTTAATGGCGACCGTTAAGGGAGACGTGCATGATATCGGTAAAAATATAGTAGGGGTGGTTTTGGCCTGCAATAACTTCGAGGTGATCGACCTTGGGGTAATGGTGCCTGCGCAGCGGATCATCGAAGAAGCGAAAAAGCATAATGTCGATATAATTGGCCTTAGTGGTTTGATCACGCCTTCGTTAGACGAAATGGTACATTTTGCCAAAGAGATGGAGCGCGAAGGCTTCACTATGCCGCTTATCATCGGTGGGGCTACGACATCCCGCATACATGCCGCTGTTAAGGTCGATCCGCATTATTCAGGTCCGGCCATCCACGTGCTCGATGCTTCGCGCAGCGTTACAGTTTGCAGCGGCCTGATGAATAAGGATGGCCGCGACGCTTATATTAGGGGAATAAAAGAGGAGTATGCAAAAGCACGTGAGGCGCACCTGAACAAACGCTCGGATAAACGCTTCGTCAGCATCGAAGACGCGCGGAATTTTAAAATGCAGATCAACCTGAATGGTTCCATCGCCCCGAAACCAACCTTCACCGGCACAAAGGTTTTCGAGGCGTTTCCACTGGAAGATCTGGTGCCTTATATCGACTGGACGCCGTTTTTCCATACCTGGGAACTCCGCGGCAGCTATCCGAAAATATTCCAGGACAAATATGTTGGCGTGGAAGCCAAAAAGCTGTTTGACGATGCACAGGCATTGTTGAAAAAGATTGTTGCCGAAAAGCTGCTGCAGGCAAATGGGGTAATAGGTTTTTGGCCCGCAAACAGCACCGGCGACGATATAGAATTATATACCGACGAAACGCGCAAAGCGCTGCTCACCCGGATACATACGCTTCGCCAGCAAGCCGAAAAAGTAAAGGGTGAGCCGTATTACGCGCTCTCTGACTTCATCGCACCAAAAGAAAGCGGTATTCCCGACTATTTCGGTGGTTTTGCCGTAACAGCTGGTATCGGCTGTGATGAACTGGTAGCCAAATTTGAGGCTGATCACGACGATTACAACAGCATCATGGCTAAAGCCATCGCCGACCGGCTGGCAGAGGCCTTTGCCGAAAAAATGCATGAGCTGGTTCGTAAAGAGCACTGGGGCTATGCGAAAAGTGAACAATTAGGCACGGATGAATTGATAAAAGAAGAATACCAGGGTATCCGCCCTGCGCCCGGTTATCCAGCATGTCCGGATCATACGGAAAAAACCACGTTATTTGAGCTATTAAAAGCAGAAGATAACGCCAAAATGCATTTAACCGAGAGCCTGGCCATGACGCCTGCTGCATCTGTTAGCGGTTTTTACTTTGCACATCCTCAGGCCAGGTATTTTGGGCTCGGTAAGATCAGTAAAGACCAGGTAGAGGATTACGCGGTGAGGAAGAATCTTCCGGTTGAGGAGATTGAGCGTTGGTTGGGACCTAATTTGAATTATTAACCCCCTAACCCCCTAAAGGGGGAACTTTGGCGGGCTACTTGAACTTGAAACAATAAACAACATTAATTTCCCCCTTTAGGGGGCCAGGGGGTATGAAGATAACCGAACACATCAGCAACGCCAAAGGCAAAACACTATTTTCTTTTGAATTGATACCGCCGTTAAAAGGCCATAGTATACAAGGCTTGTACGACGCTATCGATCCGCTAATGGAGTTTAAGCCGCCGTTTATTGATGTGACGTCGCTGCGCGAGGACTTTATCTACAAACAGCATGAAAACGGTTTGCTGGAAAAATTGAGCTACCGCAAGCGGCCGGGAACAATTGCCATTTGCGCAGCGATTATGAATAAGTATAAGGTAGATACCGTTCCGCACCTGCTTTGCGGTGGTTTTACCAAAGACGAAACCGAAAATGGTTTGATCGATTTGCAATTCCTGGGTATTGAAAATGTTTTGGTGCTGAGAGGTGACGCACGTTTGGCTGATCCTTCATTTATTCCCACACCCGGCGGGCACAATTATGCCACCGACTTGTTGCAACAGGTGGTGAATATGAACAAGGGCATTTACCTGCATGATAACAGCGGTGAAAATTTAAAAACCGATTTCTGTATTGGTGTTGCCGGTTACCCCGAAAAGCACTTTGAAGCGCCAAACATGAAGAGTGATTTCAAATATCTTAAGCAGAAAGTAGATATGGGCGCCAGCTTTATTGTTACCCAGATGTTTTTTGATAACCAGAAATACTTTGATTTTGTAAACCAGGCTCGCGCCAACGGCATAACAGTGCCCATCATTCCCGGGTTAAAGCCGGTTACCACGTCGAAGCAGTTGGTAAACCTTGCAAAAACATTCCATATCGATATGCCAGACGACCTTTGCGACCTGATCCATGGCTGCCAATCTGAAAAAGATGTGAAAGACGCCGGTATTGAATGGATGATCAACCAATGCAAGGAACTGATAAAATTTGGCGTACCTGTACTGCATTTCTATACTATGAGCAACGCCGGGCCGACGAAGCGGATTGCGGAAGCGATATTTTAGAGATCATAAGACTTCCGAAGTTTCAAAAACTTCGGAAGTCTGCGACCGTCAATTTGCGACATGCCAAAAGCTGTTTACTGCGTCCAGGCAGACAACCATTCGTCATCAGATAAAACAGCAAAGCCCGGCTACTCACCAGGCTTTGACTCAAGACTTTCGACTCAAGACTCAAACACTACCAAACGTGTATCCTATCCTCCGGCTTTTTATACATTTTATCACCGGGTTGTACCTTAAATGCAGCATACCAGGCATCAATATTCGTCAATGGCGCATTGGCACGATATTGCTCCGGCGAGTGCGGATCAGTTAATATTCGCTGTGCGGCTGCCTCGGGGCGCTGCGAGCTGCGCCATACCTGTGCCCAGGCTAAGAAGAAACGCTGATCGGGGGTAAAACCGCCGATCTTTTTGTGCGAATGCCCTTCTTTGGTTTTTTTGAACGCAGCGTAAGCAACGTTTAGCCCGCCCAAATCGGCAAGGTTTTCACCCTCGGTGAGCTTACCGTTAACATGCATGGTATCCAATATGGTGAAGCCATTGTATTGGGCAACCACCTGGTCGGCGCGCAGTTTGAATTTGTCGGCGTCATCCTTTGTCCACCAATCGCGCAGGGTGCCGTCGGCATCGTACTGGCGGCCCTGGTCGTCAAAGCCGTGGGTCATTTCGTGACCTATCACCGCGCCGATACCGCCATAATTTACCGCGTCATCCGCCCCAAAATCGAAGAATGGGAACTGCAGGATGCCGGCCGGGAAGGTGATCTCGTTGTTGGTAGGGCTGTAAGATGCGTTTACCGTTGGCGGTGTCATGCCCCATCGTTTTTTATCAACCGGTTTGTTGATCTGGCTTGTCTGGTAGTTGTACCTCCACTCCGATATCCGCTTCAGGTTGCCGAAATAATCATTACGATCGATTACGAGCCCTGCATAGGTTTGCCATTTATCCGGATAACCGATTTTTACGCTGAATGCTGCAAGTTTTTTCAGCGCCCGTGCCTTGGTTTCATCACTCATCCAGGCCAGGTTTTTGATGCGTTCGCCCAGTGTTACTTTTAAGTTATTTACCAGGTTAACCATATATGCTTTGGCTGCGGGGCTAAAATATTTGGCGACGTATAACTGCCCGAATAATTCGCCCAAACTGCCGTCAACCAGTCTCGACATCCGCTCATTCCGCGGTGTTTGCACTTTTTGCCCGCTCAGTGCCGCAGTGTAGGCAAAATTAGCGCTTACAAATGGGGAGCTTAACGAGCCTGCTGCGCTTTTCAAAATGCTCCATTTCAAATAGACCTTCCAGTCGTCAATGGGCGTCGAAGCAAGCAATGCGTCCTCCGCTTTAAAAAAGTCAGGCTGGCCAACCAGTACGGTATCCTGGCCGGCAACTTTCATCTCGGGCATTAGTTCAACCCAGTTTAAATGTGGCGTAGTTTTGCTGAAATCAGTTACCGCGAACTTATTGTAGGTAACATGCGGGTCGCGCATGGCCACACGGCTCATTTGTGCTTTGGCGAGCGCCGTTTCAATGTTAAAAATAGTTTCCGCGTTTTTTGTGGCGGCATCGCTGCCGGTACCGGTGAGGGTAAATAAAGTGACAATATATTGTTTGTAAGCATCCTGAATTTTTTGGTTGCGCGGATTGGCCTTTAAATAGTTATCACGGTCCGGCAAAGTAGTGCCGCCCTGGCCAAGGTTCGCCACGTTTTTGTTGGGGTGCTTCTCATCCTGGCCCACGCCAAAACGGAACAACGGGTCGCCCTCACCATGGGTGCGCTCGAATACCACCTCGCTGATAACGCCGTTAAGGTCAGTTAGCTTATCAATCCGGTCCAGTTCGGGCTTTATCGGCTCGTACCCGAGTTTTTCGATGCTAACGGTATCCATCGCACTGGCGTAAAGATCGCCCACGCGTTGTTCAAGGCTGCCTTTTGGGTGCGATGTTTTGCTGACCTGTTTTAACAGCCCGAGCAGCCGGTCGGTATTTTGCTGGTTTAACATGCCAAAACTGCCCCACCTGGTTTCTTTAGCAGGGATAGGGTTATTTTTTATCCAGTTGCCGTCAGCATATTCAAAAAAATCGTCACCGGGTTTAATGGAAAGATCCATGTTTTTAGGGTCAATATACTTCATAGGCGGTTTATGCCCATGTTTACCGCCAAAAGTGAATGCGCAAACTGAAAGGCATACAAAGCCGATCAGTATAAAATTTGTAAATTTTAACTTCATTATGATTGTTTATGATTTAACGATGTCAGTTATTCCCCGTTGCACTTATGGAGCATCGAAGAATTTTAAAATTAACAAATTATGCATATGGGATGCAAAAATATCCGGAAAGATTTTACCTGTTAAACCATTTCACCACGAAAGAAGAACTGATTTTATTTACGATAATATGAAAAACACGACGAATGGGCAACGTTTTCATGTCCTGCTGACTGATCTATTATGATAACTTTTCATTTGTAAAATTATTGTGGCAGTGGGGAAGCCCATGGTCGATAGTCCATGGTCCATGGCCATTCGGCCAAATTCATGATAGTAGCAGTCGACCTGAACAAAACCGCCATGGGCTATGGTCGATAGTCCATGGTCCATGGCCATTCGGTCAAATTCATGATAGTAGCAGTCGACCTGAACAAAACCGCGATGGGCCATGGTCCATGGACTATCGACCATGGACAAAAATCACTATTTTTGCGCAATATGAGTATTTCTAAAACATACGAGCCCAAACAAACCGAAGACAAGTGGTACAATTACTGGCTGGAGCACAATTTTTTCAGGTCGGTGCCTGATGAACGTGAACCTTATACCATCGTAATTCCTCCGCCAAACGTCACCGGTGTGCTGCACATGGGCCATATGCTGAACAATACCATACAGGATGTGCTGGTACGCCGCGCGCGCATGAAAGGCAAAAACGCCTGCTGGGTGCCGGGGACCGATCACGCCAGTATCGCTACCGAAGCGAAAGTGGTGGCGATGCTGAAGGAAAAAGGCATCAATAAAAAAGATATAGGCCGCGAAAAATACATGGAATATGCCTGGGAATGGAAAGAAAAATATGGCGGCATCATCCTGGAGCAATTAAAAAAACTCGGCGCTTCCTGCGATTGGGACCGTACGCGTTTTACCATGGAGGAAAGCTTGTCGGAAGCGGTGATCGATACCTTTATACATCTCTACAAAAAAGGCTGGATTTACCGCGGTATCCGCATGGTGAACTGGGATCCACAGGGAAAAACCGCTGTTAGCGATGAGGAGGTTATCCGAAAGGAAGTTAACCAGAAGCTCTATTATATACGTTATAAAGTCTTAAGTCCTGAGTCTGAAGTCTTAAGTCAAAATGCGACTTTGGACTCAGGACTTTCGACTTCAGACTTTCTAACCATAGCCACTACCAGGCCTGAAACCATTATGGCCGATACGGCGGTTTGTATCAATCCGAATGACGAACGGTATAAACATTTGCATGGCAAAAAAGCCATCATTCCGCTGATCAACCGCGAAATACCGATCATCCTGGATGAATACGTTACCATGGATTTTGGTACCGGCTGCCTGAAAGTTACACCCGCGCATGATTTGAATGACTATGAGCTCGGGCAAAAGCACGGTTTGCAGGTGATCGATATTTTAAACGATGACGGCACACTGAACGAAAAGGCGCAAATTTTAGTAGGAGAGGATCGCTTTGCTGCACGCAAAAAGATAGTGGCATTACTGGAGGCGGACGGCTACCTGGATAAAGTAGAAGACTATAAATCACAGATCGGTTTTTCCGAGCGTACCGATGCTGTTATCGAACCAAAATTATCCATGCAATGGTTTTGCAGGATGGATGAGATGGCTAAACCAGCACTTGATTACGTTTTGAAAGGTGATATTAAACTGATACCGGATAAGTTCATCAATACCTATCGTTACTGGATGGAAAACGTGAAGGACTGGTGCATCAGCCGGCAGCTTTGGTGGGGACAACAGATACCGGCCTGGTATTTACCGAACGGGCAGTTTGTTATCGCCAAAAACCGCGAAGAAGCATTTGAACTGGCAAAAGGTCTCGCATCTCATATCTCACATCTCAAGTCTGAAGATTTAACCCAGGATGAAGACGTAGTTGATACCTGGTTTTCATCATGGCTGTGGCCGATATCGGTGTTTGATGGCTTCAAGGATCCGAACAATGACGATATCAATTATTACTACCCGACCAACGACCTGGTAACCGCGCCGGAGATATTGTTTTTCTGGGTGGCCAGGATGATCATGGCCGGGCATGAGTTCAGGGGAGAGTTGCCGTTCCGGAACGTTTACCTTACCGGGATTGTGAGGGACAAGATCGGGCGTAAAATGTCAAAATCATTGGGTAACTCACCGGATCCGCTGGGATTAATAGCCGACTACAGCGCTGACGGGGTAAGGGTAGGCATGCTCCGCAGCTCGCCCGCCGGCAACGACCTTATGTTTGACGAAGAACACTGCAAATGGGGCCGCAATTTCGCCAACAAAATATGGAATGCTTTCAGGCTGGTAAAAGGCTGGGAGGTGGATGATCGTAATGAATGCCCCAACCGGCTGGCTATTGAATGGTTTGAGAGCCGGTTTAACCAGGCTTTGACCGAGATAGAAAGCAATTTTTCGCAGTTCAGAATATCTGAAGCGCTAATGGCTACCTACAAGCTGGTTTGGGACGATTTCTGTGCCTGGTACCTGGAAATGATCAAACCTGCCTACCAGCATCCGATCGATCGGGAGACCTATACAGCAACTATTGCATTTTTTGAAAATATTTTAAAGATCCTGCATCCATTTATGCCTTTTATCACCGAGGAGTTATGGCATGACGAGCTGTTTGGCGGGCGTTCGGAGTATGATTGCTGCATCGTTGCCCAATTACCAACCATTGGGAAAATAAATACCCAAGTGCTGTCGGACATCGAAATGGTTAAACAAGTGATTACGCAGATCAGAAATATTCGTGAAGAAAAGCGGATTTCCCCCAAAGAAAAAATTCTGCTTTCGGCAAAGGACAACGCGGGTGTCTCTTATAAAGTTTACGAAAGCGTTATTTCCAAACTAGGTAACATCAGTTCATTCAATATCGTTAGTGATAAAGTAGTTGGCGCTGTGAGTTTTATGGTGTCGACAGATGAGTTTTATGTGCCCCTGGCCGATCAGTTAGACCCTATTGCTGAATGTGCGAAACTGAGGAAGGATAAGGATTACTATGCCGGTTTTCTGCGTTCGGTTAATTCAAAGTTATCGAACGACAAGTTTATGGCTAATGCCAAACCCGAAATTGTTGAGGCGGAGTTAAAAAAGAAAGCTGACGCCGAAGCTAAATTGAAAGTGATTGACGAGAACCTGGCTGCTTTGGCTTGCGATTTGCAATAATAATTGCGATAAATTATTAACGATGATGCAGGGCGCTCAATTTTTGGCCCGTATCTCCTGTTACATGAAATTTATCACGAAATTTAATGTAATCCATATAGGCCGAAACTGAATGAACAAGGACGTAAGCTTTTTTAACTTATCAATACACAAAATACTTTCAAAAGACCAGCCCGCTCTTGACAAGGCCCGCATACGCTTACTTTATTATGGTTTCTGGATCGTTGGGGTAGCTGTTATCGGTTTATTTATCAGTGTTTATTTTCAGCGGCAAACGCTGCTCTCCATATCGGCCGGTATCTTACTGCTTTCGTTTATGGGGTTATTTAAATATCTAACCTACCGGCCCAACTGGAAACAGATTTCACACACGCTGCTCATTATCGGGTCGATAATGAACATTAATACCCTTTTTATTGCCCTCCAAAAGGTCGACGTCATCACCGTGCAGGTAATATTACTGGTTATTTTGTTTGCGTATTATATGCTTGGCCAGGGCTGGGGCCTTTTTTATTCATTATTGAACATTATTCCGGTGATGATTTTCCTGCTGATCTCCTACAACACCGGTTATTATATTGCGCTGCGTCCCGAAACGATAGATCAGTCGACCACTATCATAGGTGTGTTCGCCAATTTTATTTTGATCGTTTATGTTCACAGCCACTTTTACGGAGCTTTTTTAAACAATATTGAGGAGTTAAATGCCACTGGCGAAAAACAAAAAGCGCTGAACAAGGAACTTGGATTGGCGATGCAAAAAGCGGAACAGTCATCAAGGATAAAATCGGACTTCCTGGCCACCATGTCGCACGAGATACGAACACCGCTGAATGCCATTATCGGGATGAGCAATGTAATGCTGATGAACAATCCGAGGAAAGATCAACATGAAAACCTGGATGTGCTTAAATTCTCGGCAAACAACCTGATGGCAATTGTAAACGATGTACTGGATTTCAATAAGATCGAATCGGGCCAGCTGGTATTTGAAAAACGGAAATTCAATTTAGTTGAATTGGTAGAAAATACATGCGGCGCCGAGAAACTCAAGGCAGAGCAAAAAGGCCTGGTTTTTTCGGTTAAGGTTGACCCGCTGCTAAACGAAAAACCATTGATCGGCGACCCCGTACGGGTTGGCCAGATACTGTTTAACCTGGTAAATAACGCAATTAAGTTTACCAAAGAGGGCACGATATGGGTAAGGGCTTCCTTTCACGATTATGACAATTTTGTAACTGTAAATTTCGTGGTTAAGGATACCGGTATTGGGATGAACCCAACTTACATTGAAAGTATCTTTGAGCCCTTTACCCAGGAATCAATTACCGCCACCCGGCGATATGGCGGCACCGGTATGGGCCTGGCCATTGTTAAACGCCTGCTGGAGTTACAGGGACTGCACATGAACGTTGCCAGTAAATTAGGAAAAGGGTCCGAATTTTCATTTAGCATGGATTTCCCTGTCGCTGAAACCGCTGAACAGGGCGCCCCTCTGCAGAATGGAGACAGTTTGGCCAGTTTAAGAATGTTGATAGCGGAGGATAACCCGGTGAACGTTTTGTTAATGCAGAAATTGCTTTTGAAATGGCAAATTGTTCCATTTATTGCCGGTAATGGCGAGGAAGCGGTGGAAATGGCAAAAAACGACTATTTCGATATTATATTGATGGATTTGCAGATGCCCGTAATGAACGGCTTCGATGCCGCTATTGAAATACGCAAGCTGCCCGACGCCAAAAGGGCCAATACGCCCATTATTGCAGTTACAGCGGCAGCGTTGATTGATATGAAAGAGCAAATAACAATTGCAGGCATGAACGACTATGTAGCAAAACCTTTTAAGCCAAAGGAATTGCTGGAAAAGATACAAACCCTGGTTGCCGCCGGCACTGATCAACCTTCATTGTAGCCGGGCAGATCTTCGATGAAGCTGTAGCTGCCATCGTCAAAGTTTACGCTGCAAAAATAATGAGCTAATCCGTTGGTGACGGCGATGAGGGAGGTACGGTGTACCATATTGTAACGTGCTACCTGGTCAAAAACATTTTGATCGATTGGAACAGACGGCGCCTTACACTCCACCAGCAGTATTTTCTCTCCGTTTTTATTATAAACTACAATGTCCGACCGCTTGGCCAGCCCGTTCAGCTTATGGCCGCCTTCCAGCTTAATAAGTGATTTCGGGTATTTCTTTTGCAGGATAAGGTATTGAACAAAATGCTGGCGCACCCATTCTTCGGGCGTTAAAACGATATTCTTTTTCCTGATCACGTCGAACAAGGTTAACTGCCCGTTATGATCTGTTATTTTGAACGGGTACGGAGGTAATTGAAGCGGAACCAGCAGATCCATGGGGCTAAGGTAGGCAATTAGTGAATTATTGAATTAGTGAATTATTGAATTAGTGGAACGATGGCAGAAGAAAAATTATCGGGTACTAATGACTGGTAGCGGCAAAAAGCGTTTAATTTGTAATTGAGATGACAGCTGCTGAATTACTGAAAGATTTAAAGAACAGAAAATACAAACCTGTGTACCTGCTGCACGGGGAAGAACCCTATTATATTGATGAGGTTAGCGACTTTGTAGAACATAAAGTGCTGAGCGATGCCGAAAAGGGCTTTAACCAAACGGTATTTTATGGCAAAGATACAGATGTGATGGCGGTGCTTAATGCCGCCAAACGGTACCCGATGATGGCCGATTACCAGGTAGTGCTGGTAAAGGAGGCGCAGGATATGAAATGGGGGAGTGAGGATGCCGATAAAAAGGGCATGAACCCTTTATTAAGCTACCTTGAAAATCCATTAACAAGCACCATACTGGTGTTTTGTTACAAGTACGGCAAGTTTGATAAGCGAAAAAAGACCTATAAGGCCATCGAAAAAAATGGTTTGATCGTTGAATCCACGCCGCTGTATGACAATAAAGTCCCTGGTTGGATAGAAGATTTTGTGGCCGAAAAAGGATATAAGATAAGCCAGCAGGCTACGTTTATGGTGGCAGAATATTTGGGTAACGACCTATCCAAAATTGCCAATGAGCTTGAAAAACTGATGCTGAATGTTGCACAAGGGCAGGAGATCAGCCTGAAGCTGGTGCAGGATAACATTGGCATCAGCAGAGAATATAACGTGTTTGAACTGCAAACCGCTCTAAGTAAAAAAGACGTTTTTAAAGCTAACCAGATCATCAACTATTTTGAGGCGAATCCAAAGTCGAACCCGATCGTCCTGGTACTGGGCAACCTGAATAATTTTTTCAGCAAAGTACTGCTTTACCATTACGCCAAAGACAAATCGCCGCAAAACCTGGCTCGCGAATTGGGTGTAAACCCGTATTTTATAAAAGATTATGAGCAGGCAGCCCGCAGCTACAACTATGGTAAAACCATGCAGATCATCAGCTACCTGCGCGAATGTGACGTAAAAAGTAAGGGCGTCGATTCAAATACCGATCATGGTGGGTTGATGAAGGAATTAATGTTTAAGATATTGCACTGAGGTTTTACTAAATCACCACTATTCGGCAGCGGCTTCATGGTTCAACATTCTATTGGCAATCAGGTCTTGTTGTCCCGATAATATAACCTTTACTATTTGTCCAAACCTTAATCTCATACGACGACGCATCTCCCTGATCTTTCGTAATCGTGTATTCTGTTGATGGCCGTAACTTAAATTCACCTGAGGGAATTTGTTTATTCTCGCCTCCGCTGACAGAAATAGTGAATCCATTTTGTATATTTTTCATGTTGATAAAGCCAGGCGCACTATGGACAGAGTCGCTCCAGGCAACCGAGTAGTAGTCGTTTAATGAATAATTTTCAATATAGATTTGGCTTATTCCAGTTGGATTACACGATTTTATGGCCTGGTCTTTTATATCAAAATAAATACTATTGCTATAACACGAAGTAAAAAGCAAAATGATCGAACTGAAAACGAAAATATTTACTTTCATTATTTAATGGCTTAATGATAAAGTTATAAATTAAATGTCACTGTTATTTGATAAAGTTAAATTCATCCGTCACAAAAAATTCTTGTAAATATTTAATTAGTATCACTTATATTTATCTTTATAATTAAGTGGTGCGTTTATGGCTTTTAATTTTGGTGGAAACTACGGATTTCAGAAAATCGAGTATGCGCATCAGGAACTTATTACCTTTTTCAATGCCATGGATGAGGTCTTCTATTCCGTGGACCGGCTTACCGGCAATGTGACGCATATTTCAAATGGTTGTGAAAAGCTGTCTGGTTATAAACCCGAAGCGTTTTTGGAAAATAACCGGTTATGGTACGAGTTGATCCACCCTGACGATAAGCATTTTGCCGCAGATGAAGAAGAGATGCTTCAAGCGAGCAAGACAGTTCACGTGGAATACCGCATTATAAGGAGCGATGGGGTTGTGCGTTGG
>DASRTD010000161.1:0-20389 GCA_035656115.1 Mucilaginibacter sp. | reverse complement strand
ATACGACTGGACCGGCACAACGAGTACTGACTGGGCGACCGGTTCAAACTGGGCCACCGGCACAGTTCCGACCAGTACGAGCGCAGTACGTATAGGGGTAATTGCCTATACGGGTTCCCAGCCGACCCTTAGCTCAAGCACATCGGTTTATTCGGTTGAGTTTGGCAAAAACACCGCCCCAATTCTTACCATAGCATCAGGCGCAATCCTTACCGGCGCCACCAACGGAATAATTGTCGACGCGTCGGCTATACCGGTTATCAAAGGTCCGGGCACATTTACCATTGGGAGTGGATGCGCATCAACAATACCTTCTACCGCATCGTTAACATTTTCCGCTAACGCTATCCTGGCCCTGGGTACCAATGCATCATTGACCAATTCGGGCACTTTGACATTGGGTTCGGACGCAAATGGTTCATCATCGATAGCTGCCCTGCCATCAGGGGCATCTGTCAGCGGCACGATCACCGTTCAGCGATATATAACCGGCGGCTTCGGCTACCGGGGTTACCGCCTGATTTCTTCCCCGGTTTATGCAGCTACCGTGGGGGCTAACAAAGTTTACAGTATAAACTACCTGGATAACAGCATGTACCTGACAGGCGCATCGGGCGGTGGTTTTGACCAAACGGGCAACCCTACAATTTATTTGTTCCGCGAAGACCAGGTGCCATTAAATGCGTCGTTTACCGACGGTAATTTTTGGGGCATAAGCGCCATCAATAACACAACGACCTATAATTATTCGGTTACCGGCGGTAACCCTGGCACCACCAACACCTATAATATACCCGTAGGCGACGGTATGATGGTCTTTTTCAGAGGGAACAGGGCTTCGGCAACAGTTGCGGCTGAAACGGAACCAAGTTATGTTACCCCTGTTTCGGCTACTTTAAGTACATCAGGTACCTTAAACCAGGGCCAGGTAACAGTAAGCGACTGGTACACGCCAACCTCCTCAAATTTAGGATATACCACGGCAACTGCCAACACAGCCATTCGCGGGTTTAATTTGGTGGGCAATCCGTATCCCAGTTCAATTGATTGGAACAACTATAATACCACCTCCACCACTACCGGTATTTATGCCAGCAATATAGGAACCACTGTCTATGAATTAAACCCGGTAAACCATAATTATGGTGTTTACAACAAAACCGGCGGAACATCTACCAATAGCGGTTCAAATATAATTGCCAGCGGGCAAGGCTTTTTTGTACAGGCCACCGGCGCAAACCCACAGTTAATATTCAACGAAAGCGCAAAAACATCCACGCAAAATACAGGCTCAGCGCTGCTAATGGCCGCCAGGGTTAACCTGGACGCTGCAAATACAAACAACAACAACACTAACCCGTACCTGCGTTTACAAATAGCCGCTGATTCCATCAATACTGATGACACTTACATTGGTTTTGATGCAGCGGCTAAAACGCAGTACACTCCCGGCCTGGACGCTAAATATCTGCCGGGCTTTGGCCAGGTAAAGATCGCCAGTTTTTCAAGCGACAGCGTAAAGGAAGCCATTAATATGATGCCACTTCCCGGGCTAAACCAGGCGGTTATTCCATTATTTGTTACGGCAAGCGCCTACGGCACCTATAAGTTAAGTATGCGCGAAATGCAAGGCATACCAAAGCTTTTCCAGGTATGGCTGATGGACAACTTTAACAGGGATTCGCTGGATATAAGGCATAATCCAACCTATGCTTTTGATATCACCACGGATACCGGCAGTTATGGCAGCAGCCGTTTTAAATTAGTTATCCGCCAGGACCCTGCTTTAGGTGTCCACCTGTTAAATTTTACAGCAGTTAAAGCAACCGATGGCGCCCAGGTTGGATGGGTGACAGAGAACGAGGCGGATTACACCAGCTTCACGGTTGAAAGAAGTACCGATAAGGGGGTAACTTTTACTGACCTGGAAGGATTAGTCTCAAGCGGGCTGGGAACTTATGGTTTCCTGGATAAAACACCGCCGGCTGCCGCCGACCAGTACCGTTTAAAGATCACCGACCTTAATGGCACGGTTACTTATTCAAATATAGTAACGCTGATATACGGTAACGGAAACAGCCTGGTGGCAAATCCAATCAGTGTTTATCCTAATCCCGCCAGCAGCATCATTAATCTGTCGGTTGCTCAACCCCCCTTAACAGCGGCAAATGCCGGCACGGCGCCATACAAAATAATTATCACCAATATCACCGGTACTGTTGTAAAAACTGCTGTTTCCGGGAGCACTGCCTGGCAGGGGAACGTAAGTGACTTTTTGCCGGGCACTTACATATTAGAGGTTGTGAACAGCAACAATAACACCATGGTTGGCAGAGCAAAGTTTATAAAAATTTAGATTGAAAATTAAATTAGATGAGATTGAAGATGTTTTGCTGTGCGCTATTGTTGTTAATGCTCAGCACGGTTGTGCTATATGCCCAACCAGGTGAACCGTGCGCAGGGGCCGACCCCGATGCAACCTGCCCGCTTGACAACCACATAGCTGTTTTGGCTTTTGCAGCGGTGATTATGGCTACCGCCGGTTTATGTCAAAAACAAAAGGCCGCGAAAGGTCCGGGTTGGTGATGTCACCAGGAATTGCAGCTTACCGTTGCAACCCGCCCAAACTTCAGTTTGTTGGCGACAAGATCAACAACGGAACGCTGCAGAAGAAAAGAGAAGAACAAAAGAAACTAGAAATAAAATTAAATAGTATGAAATTAAAGACATTTGGTTGCGCGGCATTTTTGTTAATGCTCAGCACGGTCGTGTTGTATGCCCAGCCGCACGGCTTACCGCGCGATGGCGCCGATCCGGATGCACCCACCTTGACTTACAGCATTTCAAATGCTAACCCGCCTAAAAACACGGCTTCCATTAATCCTGCCGATGCGAAAAGTATCCTGCATTTAACAATAACCCCGGCTTTTGGGCCTGATTCCAACGGAGCAACAATAGCAGCCATTAATGTGTACAAAATAAAAATAATGCGCTGCCCGGGTTCAATCGTTCAAACCGCTACTACAGGTAAACTAAACTGGCAAACCGATATAAGCAAATTCAGACCGGGGACTTATATGCTGCAGGTTACTGCTAACCATGATAGTACCGAAGTAGGAAAAGTGACTTTTGTTAAGCCAAATTCGTTTTTAGCACGTGCAGAAGGCAGTTTGCATTGATCAAAAATTTTCAGCAAGACATAGTAGTCATCAACATGATCAGCTAATAAATGATGCGATTTGAATTCGGGCAATTACACTAAAGAAACGCCGCGCCAATTAATTGGCAAAAACGTCAAAGAATTACGTCTTAAACATAACTGGACCAAAACGCAAATGGCCGATGTCCTGGACATTTCTGTCCCAACCCTTTCGCGAATTGAGTCCGGCCGGACGGATATTTGCCTGTCGCGGCTGTATCAAATTGCTGACCTCTTTGAAGTCAGCGTTTTGCAGCTATTTTCTTGCGAGACAAAAAAGATTGGACCTATGTCGGTTTCTTCAAGCTTAACCAATGCGCGGAGAAGAATTTTTTATAGAGAGGCTGAGATTTCAAATTTGAGACGTAAAATTATCGAGCTGCACGAAGAATTGCACAGGGAATTTAAAAGCAAAAATTTGCTCACCAGCATCGCCGAAACATAAAATCCTATCTTATACCGCCCTTATTATAGGGCTATGCGCAGGCAATCCACATCGCCGCGGCCTTTTAATAAATTATTTATTCATATTTCAATAGATATTTTTTACCTTTCTTGAGTTTTGTAAAAGACCTGGCCGCTATTCGGGCAGCCATGGGAAAGTGTACATTCAATCTATTACTATGGCAATAAATTGCATGATTGTTGACGATGACGAAATTGCCTTATCTCATCTTCGTGATTTGATAAATAAAACCCCCTTTTTGAACTTGTTGTCTTATCATAGCCACCCTGCAGAAGCACTAAAGGCGCTTGAAAATGAAGAACCGCAGCTTGTTTTTTTGGATATTAATATGCCAGATTTAAATGGCATTGAATTAGCCCGGATCATTAACAGTAAAAAGGACGGATCGGTGCCCCGCATAATTTTTTCATCCGGTTATGAACGATATGCCCTTGAGGGATACAAAGTAGAAGCCATTGGTTATTTACTAAAACCTGTTGATTATGAAGAGTTTATAACCGCTGTTTACAAAGCGAAAACGCTGATAGAGCATGGGGCGAAGATGAGCACCGCTATAGATTACAAAGAAAACGATTTTCTTTTTCTACGGGTGGAATACGAATTGGTCAAGGTTTATTTGAAAAACATACTCTACATTGAGGGTTTTAAAGATTACGTAAAGATTTATGTAATAAATAGTAACGGCTTCATTAAATCCCTTACAACGATGAAAAGTATTGAAGAAAAGCTACCTGCTCATTCATTCATAAGGGTGCATCGTTCGTTTATCGTATCACTCGACAAGATAGATGCCATCACCACAAATACAATAAAGATAGGCAAGGCAATAATTCCGGTAAGCAGTCAATATAAAGATGACTTCAAAACGTTTATTGACCAATGGTTCTAAAATATTTTTTTTGATCATTTTTGGCTTTTGCTATTCTCAATAGTAATTCCGTCGGCTATGGAGCCTAATTTGTCGATATATTGAGGTAATTTATTTCGCTTTTCAATTTAATCACCGAAACTATTGTTTGAATATGATTTCTTATGGTGAAAATATTTATCTAACAGTAAATGTTGATTATGAGTGCCTTAACTTCTGTGGTTTGATGTTTCTTAGCTAATTAATATCCCCGGGTTGCAATATTCTAAATATTTTAGTGCAAATTAATTATGAGGATACTAATTGGGCGGTCTCGTCAGCAAACATTTTAATTCTGTCGGCATCCCTTTCGTTTGTGTCGATACCATTAAATTTTCTGCTTTAATGCTCGTTTATTTGCGCCCGCTTTAGAATTGGTAGCGTATGGGGTGTTGGTGACCGTTTAATTTTTTAATATTAATGCGGTAAATCAATACTACGACTAACGAAAACTATTGAATAGGATACTTTTTGACAGCATAGCTGCACAGTGATATAAATGACAAAACGGGAGACCGAGCGGATAAAGGCCGTTGATAAGTTTTTATGTATCGAAATTAGCAAACAAAAAGAGCTTCACAGTATTGCTTCACTCGCCGCGGAGGTGTGCGGAACGCAGGCGGCTTTAATAAGCTTCATCGACGATACTACACAATATATTAAATTTAAGTTCGGATCTGACCTGGAGACAATAGCCAGGGAAGACACCTTTTGCGTTTACACAATTGAAGGAGACGGAATAATGATCGTTTCAGATGCGCGGCGAGACGATAGATTTGCAAATAATCCCCTGGTTATCAATAACCCCAATATTAGATTCTATGCCGGTATTCCATTAACAACCTGCGACGGGCACAGTTTGGGCAGCCTTTGTGTAATCGATCAGGCCCCCAGGCAATTGGATAGAAGCCAAAAGCAAATGTTGGAGTTGCTCTCCAAACAGATTGTAGGTATTTTTGAGCTTGACTATAGCCTCAGTCTGCTGAAAGGACAATTCCCCGGGCCGAATACAGCAGGCATCAGTCATCAATTTGTTTTTGAAAACTCAATTACCTCGCACCTGCTTATCGACAAGTATTTAAAGATGGTTGCGTTTAATAATGAGTTTGCTGATTTTGTAGAAAAAGTTTATCATAAACATATAACTCCTGCCGCGAGGCTTGCCGATTGTATAGATGAAGATTCCTTACCTGCCTTTATTGGCAGTTGTATTAAGGCATTAAACGGGACGGTCGTCCAAATTGAGCAACAGGTGAAGTATCCTCATAAAACGCTTTGGTGCCGCTTCACTTTCACACCGGTACGTAGTAATAAAGGTGAGATTGCGGGCGTTTTTTTCTGCGGAGAAGACATAACCGGCAGAGTTGAACTAAAGCAAAAGCTATTTAAACAAAACATGTCGTTTGAGAAAATTGCCAATATTCAATCAAACGAGCTAAAAAGGCGGGCAGCTGCTATTACAGGCTTTATGAACATTTTTAAGGCCGAAAATTATGTGGCTACAAAAGAAGAATTATTAACAATGCAAATGGCCGTACATGAATTGGATGGAAAAATCAGGCAGATAATTGATTACACCTATTAGTGTGGTTTAAAGGAACATCGGTTCACTTTGGAAACCATACCTATGTACGGATTCAACAATTATGGTTTGCAATTTCTAAAAAAACTAACAATACGATAAATGACAAAAAATTACAATAGCTATAAATATATGAGTAATATTGATGTTGATTTTTCAGCGCATGACCACGAGTAATTTGACAGATAAATGTATTAGCAAAGAAAATCTGCCAGTAGGTACAGAGCACCCGGCAACATTTCAGAGATAAAAAATTGTTGAAAAACGGCAAAATTAGAACCTCTGCAGTACGCAAATGAAGCACCGGGCTGCTGATCAGCATTGTCCACAAACCTGAACAATACATTGGCTTATTTATTAATGCTGAGCCGGGAATCCTGACCAGGATTTACCGGATGGCAACGGAGTTATCGATAGTATTTAGTTATGGTTTCTCGTAATTCCCGGTCTGCTGATATTACGTGTTGCGTACATAAGCAATATGATTGTTATTGACGAAAGCGAGTCTCGTCATTACTTACTATTTTAAAGGCATAAAGGCAAAGAAGCGATGGATTTTACCCAAAAGCAACATCATACAGTACTATTGTTTAGCAATGCCTTAATAGGCAAAAGTGTTTGTTTGTATATTTTTTTAATATGCTTTGTTCTCAATTTTTCTTCTTGCAAACATGCCAACCAAAACTACCCTGAGCCCCATACCGCTAACCCGGCCATAGAAAAAGCAAAGTTAGCATATGTTTCGCATCCGAGTGATCGCGCTATTGCTCATCTCGATTCAGTTTTTGCTTCTTTGCCAAATCCCAGCACCTATGATCTTTGGTCAAAATATGATATTAAGGTCAATTATTGTTTTTTCCACGGAGGCGGGTACGTAAAAGCTAAGTTATACACTGATAGTATGCTGTACATTCTAAAAGGTAATGAAAAGGAATTTGGCATCGAATACGCACATTCTTTAATGACAAACGGGGATATTTTAATGGCTGAAAACAGGTATGAGGAAGGGATGCAATCTTATTATGATGGCAGTTTATTTGCCCAAAACAACCTGGACCCCTGCAACTCTGCTCAATTCAATATGCAGTTAGGCACAACGCTTTATCACCAAAGAAATTATCTCAAAGGCGTCCTCTACCTGAAGAGGGCCATCAACGAGCAAAGCCATTGTACGGGCGATATAGCTGCGACCCAAGAGGGGAATCTCAATACGATTGCGCTGTGCTTTGAAAAAGCCCGTATGCCTGATAGCGCCATATACTACTATAAAAAAGGACTGACCTATATTGATCAACATTTTCCAAAAGGCACTATTGCCGATATAGAGCGCGGCATAGTGTACGGAAATTTGGGCGGCACATACAGTGCCGTTAAGAATTATGACCTTGCTCAACAATACCTTAAGGCAAGTATTAATATCAATAATCGCCCGGGTTACGCCCAGGAGGATGCCAAAACTGCACAGATAAAATTGGCGCATTTGTATATCAGCTATTCGCATTTTAAAGAAGCCGATAGCCTGTTGCACCAAATTGATGCCGAGTGGAAAGCCGGAAGAGGAAAGGGATATATTGACGATACTATAAAGTTAAGGTGGAGAAAATTGCAATGGGAATATTTTGATAAAATACATGACGATAAAAAAGCATACAGTTTTGCCGAAAGCTATTATTCTTTTCGCGATTCTTTAAACGAGGCTCAAAAGGGCCTGGAACACCTGAATATTGACGAGGGCTTAAGGGAAACAGAGCAACATTACAATATTGACTTATTGAGCACAAGCAATCAATTGAAAACGACCTACCTTTCAGCAATAATCGTATTTTCTCTTTTAATCCTCATCATCCTGGGGATGGCGTGGTATAATTTGAATCGATCGGGGAGGAATGTGCGGGAATTAAAAAGTTTAAATAAAATAATTGGGGACTATAACTCACAGATGCAAACTGCCCTGACGGCCTTAGAGCAGAGCTATGAAGAAAATGCCAATATGATGAAAATTGTGGCTCATGATCTTCGCGCGCCCATTGGTGGAATTACAATTGCTGTAGCCAGGATGCTTGAAAAGCACAACTGGTCAGACGACGATCAAGCTATGCTTAGGCTAATACAGACATCGGGAAGGGATTCTCTTACCCTGGTAAGCGATTTACTTAAAACTCATAGCCGTTCAAAAGAAATAAAAAAGGAGCCGGTTGACATGCATCTGCTGTTAACGTATTGTGTAAGTTTTATGCGCTTAAAAGCGGAAGAAAAAGGGCAACGGATTGAGCTGGATGCAGGTCATTTTACCGTATTTGTAAACAGGGGAAACATATGGAGAGTGATTTGTAATCTTATCGCCAACGCCATTAAATTCAGTCCTTCCGGCACTACAATCAAGGTATTAATGCTTAAAAAGGAAAATAATGTAGTGATCACCGTGGATGACTGTGGGATTGGGATACCTAACAACATGCACGACAAAATATTTGACATGTTTACGGAAGCCAAAAGGCAAGGAACAATAGGTGAGCAACCCTTTGGTATCGGACTTGCCATTTCCAAACAAATAATAGAAATGCATGGCGGGAAGATATGGTTTGAAGGTAAGCCCGTTAACGGAACCATGTTCCATGTAGAATTGCCTGTTCAATACTTAAATTAAAGGGTAAATTTTAATTTTGGTTTAAAGGTGTGAAGTATAAAAGGGCGATGAGGATTATTAGTAAGCAATATTATACCAGGCAATTATTAGGTGGCTTTTCATCAGTCCAAAGAAAATGTTTATTCATTTTTTTAGCCTGTTTCATTTTTAACTTTTCATGTAAACGAAACAAGCCCCAGCATTTTAAGCCCCATTTTGAAAGGCCAATACTTATAGAGGCGGAAAATTATTTTGACGTTAACGAATATGAGCGCGGTATCAGATATTTTGATTCAGCATATGCTGTTATCCCTCATAAGGACTTTCTCGATATATGGTCGCATTATAGTATAAAAGCTCAGTATTTTTATTGGGCTAAGCCAGAGCCACATGTAGCCCAGTTATATGTCGATAGCATGCTGATGCTTTTAAAAGATCACGAGCAGGAGTATGGAACGGAATATTTGCGAACGTTAATGCTAAACGGCGATATTTTAATGTCTGAAAACAAGTATGGCGAAGCATATAAGATGTTTTATGACGGTAGTTTATTCGCTAAAAAAAACCTTAATCGATGCAGTTCTTGTGAGCTCATCAACCGGATGGGGAGCTTAAAAATTAAACAAGGAGATTATCTTGGCGCAGTTGCGTATTTTAAGAAATCTATGGCTGCAAGCACGTCCTGCCCCCTGGAATCAAGGGCTAATAGTGAGACATGGATCCTTAACGTTATCGGAGTCTGTTATAAAAATGCGCACTTACCCGACAGCGCTGTTTATTACTTTAAAACTAACCTTGATACTGCGGATAGGTATTTGAGTCTGTTGCCGCAACAAAGCAAATATTTAATAGCGATTAAAGGTTTCCAATACCTCCACCTTGGTGAAGTTTATATTGATTCAAAAGATTATAAGCTTGCCGAAGTGTATCTCAAAAAAAGTATAGCTATTAATGACCGGCCCAATTATAGCTATAATGCTGCAAAAGTTGGACAATTACGATTGGCCGGCTTGTATATTAAATCCTCGCGCCTGGGCGAGGCAAACAATTTGCTGAAAGCGATAGAAAAAGATCTGAAAAGATGGCAGGCAGAGGGTAGGAATATGGGGGACCTCACGTCATATTTACTAAAATTACAATGGGAGTATTTTGGTAAAATAAACAACACGCACGAGGCCTACAACGCTTTTAAACGCTACAAAATCCTGCAGGACTCTACAAACAGCGCAAATCAACTTGCAGAAACAGTCGATTTGGATGAAGGATTAAAACGGACAGCACAGCAATATAAAATTCAGCTTTTGAGCAAAAATAATGAGTTGAAAACCACCTACCTTTCAGCAATAATTGTGTTTTCTGTTCTAATCCTCATCATCCTTGCGATGGCATGGTACAGTTTAAAAAGATCGAGGAAGAATGTTCATGAACTGACCAACTTAAACAAGCTAATCGGCGATTACAACCTGCAAATGCAAAGCGCGCTTACTGCCCTGGAGCAGAGCTATGAAGAAAATGCCAACATCATAAAAATAGTTGCGCATGATCTTAGAGCACCGATTGGCGGAATTACCATTGCTGTCGCTAAAATGCTCGAAAAATCCAACCGGTCAGAGAACGAGCAATCTATGCTGAGGTTGATCCAGACTTCGGGAAAGGATTCCCTTGCCCTGGTAAGTGATTTACTTAAGACACACAGCAGTTCAAAAGAAATAAAAAAAGAGCCGGTCGACATGCATTCACTGCTGGCATATTGCGTAAGTTTTATGCGCCTGAAGGCGGAAGAAAAAGGGCAAAAGATAGAGCTGGACGCAGGTTATTTTACGGCGTTCGTAAACAGGGGCAATATATGGAGGGTAATTTGTAACCTGATTGCCAATGCAATTAAATTCAGCCCTGCCGGGTCAACTATTAAAGTATTAATGCTAAAAAAGGAAGATATGGTGCTGATCACGGTTGATGATTGTGGCATTGGGATACCGGACAACATGCACGACAAAATATTTGACATGTTTACAGCAGCTCAAAGACCGGGAACAATCGGCGAGCAGCCTTTCGGTATCGGGCTGGCCATTTCAAAACAGATCGTGGAAATGAATGGGGGAAAAATTTGGTTTGAAAGCAAATCGACCAATGGCACATTGTTTCATATAGAGCTCCCTTACAGGACGGCAGTTTAACGGCGCTGCGATCAGCATCGTGGTAAAATATGATGCGAAAGAGCGCCTTCAAGGGGCGCAATAATGTGTGCAGTGGCGCTTTATAAAGCAGTAGTGTGATACTGTTGTCAGGAAATTCGGTTAGTTTAGTATGGTAATTTTTTAGCTGATGTTTCGTAATATTAACAGACGTTGTGTTGCCTTGGCCTTCCCGGGAACCCGGATAAAAAAAATACATCCTTTATTTTTTATCATATCGGTTTGCGGTTTCTTATTATCCTGTGGGCATGATAAACCCGCACCCGCTAAACATCATCTCGACAAGGAAATGCTGACGCAGGCGCAAAATTATTTTAGTTTATATGAATATGAAAGAGGTATCAAGTATTTCGACTCAGCCTACGCCGCAATTCCCCATAAGGACATGCTCGATATATGGTCGCATTATAGTATAAAGGGACAGTATTATTACTGGGCCAAGCCAAACCCGCGAATAGCTCGGCTATATGTCGACAGCATGTTTGCTATTTTAAAAGATCATGAAAAGGACTATGGGATAGAATATGTGCGGACTTTAATGCTGAACGGTGATATTTTGATGACCGAAAATAAATATTCCGATGCACTCGACGCCTTTTATGCCGGCAGCTTGTTTGCCGAAAAAAATTTAGATCCATGCAGCTCAGTTGAACTAAGCACCCGGATGGGGATGATAAAATTTCATCAAAAAGAATATCGTCATGCCATTAGCTATTTAAAGAGATCCATTGTCGAAAGCGCATCCTGCCCTTTAGAGACAAGGGTTAATCAACAGGCGTGGGCACTTGGGGAAATTGCTGTATATTATGATTATGCGCATTTGCTTGACAGCGCTATTTTTTACGATAAAGCCGGCCTGGACAAAATAGACAACAGTATTAGCCTGGTTCCGAAACAAAGCACCTATTTAATAGCGCAGCGCGGTTATTTATATGGGAACCTCGGATCGGCTTATATAGTATTAAAGGACTATGCGCTTGCAGAAAACTATCTAAAAAAATCTATAGATATTAATAACAGGCCTGGTTATAACGTGCATGCGGCTAAAGATGCGCAGATGCTATTGGCCGAGATATATATAAGGCGCGCTCGCACGGAAGAAGCAAATGACTTATTGCAAATGGTGGAAAATGACTTGAATCGGCGACCATCGCTGGGGGGGAATAATTATGATTTGGCGCTAAAACTATTAGCCACGAAAAGAGAATATTATGATAGCGTAAAAAATACCGAAGCTGCCTACGAGGCTTTTAAACGTTTCCATTTTCTTCGGGATTCTTTAAGCGCGGTAAATAAAAACCAGGCAGCGCAAGATTTGGATGAAGGATTAAAACAGACAGCACAGCACGATAAAATCCAGCTTTTGAGCAAAAATAATGAGTTGAAAACCACTTACCTTTCAGCAGTAATTGTGTTTTCCGTTTTAATCCTGATCATCCTGATGATGGCATGGTACAGTTTAAAAAGATCGAGGAAGAATGTTTATGAACTGACCAATTTAAACAAGCTAATCAGCGATTATAACCTGCAAATGCAAAGTGCGCTTACTGCCCTGGAGCAGAGCTATGAAGAAAATGCCAACATCATAAAAATAGTTGCACACGATCTTAGAGCACCGATCGGCGGAATTACTATTGCTGTTTCCAGGATGCTTGAAAAATCTGATTGGTCAGAAAATGACCAATCTACGCTCAGGTTGATCCAAAATTCGGGAAAGGACTCCCTTGCCCTGGTAAGCGATTTACTTACGACGCACAGCCGTCCGAAAGAAATAAAAAAAGAGCCGGTTGATATGTATTTGCTGTTGGTGTATTGCGTAAGTTTTATGCGTTTAAAAGCAGAAGAAAAAGGGCAAAAGATAGAGCTGGACGCAGGTCATTTTACTGTTTTTGTAAACAGGGGGAACATATGGAGGGTGATTTGCAATCTTATCGCAAATGCTATTAAATTCAGTCCGCCCGATACAACTATTAAAGTATTAATGCTTAAAAAGGAAGATAATGTGCTCATCACGGTTGATGATTGTGGCATCGGGATACCGGACAACATGCACGACAAAATATTTGACATGTTTACCGAAGCCAAAAGACAGGGAACAACGGGTGAACAACCCTTTGGTATCGGGCTTGCCATTTCCAAACAGATTGTTGAAATGCACGGCGGAAAAATATGGTTCGAAGGTAAAAAGCCGGTTAACGGAACCATGTTCCATGTAGAATTGCCTATCCAATATTTGAATTAACCCCCTTCAGGACAAATTGGCCATCGGCCTGCAAAATACGTCCCAACGCTTCAATGAACGATTAATTACCTCGTCGGATTTTATTAATTATTTGCCGGATGAAAATCACATTTGGTCGATAGGTTTCAAATAATTAGCCTGCTGTTTTTTGGAAATTACCGCAACAGCCCGCTTTGGCTGCAAATCGGGCTGTTGAAGTAATATTTTTTAATTATTTGGTTACCAGTATATTAACCTGAATGTTATCAACTTTTGGCGGAGCGTCCTTCTTCGCGCAAGTCTATAGGAACGTATTTTTTCACCATTTTTTTATTTGGCCGAACCTTGGTCACCGGAGTCCTTGTTTATTCTCTTTCTGTCGGCATCATCCAGCTATGTGTCGATACCATAATGTAATTTTTTGGAATACTACCTTCCTTTGCGCCTCATTTTGGAATGACACTATATCGAAACACCCTGGCGGCGAGGAACTTAAAGTGTCGGAGAACTACTAATAAGGACAATGTTAAGAATGAATAAAAAAATACAAAAGCTGACTTTGCTTCTACTGTTTTTACAAGTGCTGGCGCTACATGCGTATTCCCAATCAGTCAATAATATATCAATTGAAACAGGTGTAGCCGAAAATGATGCAGGCAAGCAGGGCGATTATGGGCCAAATGCAAAAATTGGTATACTGTATGGAGTGAACTATACGTTGACCCTGAGCGATTTCTGTTCGATAGGGACGGGTGTACTGCTCTCGACTAACACCTCCGAAAAGATTTTTGCACAAAATGCCCCGCCATCATCATATTTCTATGGTAAGGTTGAAATGGCTTCCGTCCCCGTATATGCACAGTTTTTCTTTTTAGACAATGTGTACGCCGATGTAGGAGCGACCGCTGATTTTAAAGTTGGCAATCTAAACAAAACAGTAGTTAACAACCAGTCGGGGGTAGGTTACCTGATGGGTATTGGCTGCAAATTCAATTTTGACAACATCAGTGTTTCGATGAATCCTTTTTTGAATATTCATCGCCTGATCGTTACCAATGACAATAGCCAGAGCGGCCTTTTAGATGTGGGCGTAAAGTTTAGCGTAGGATATAACTTTTAGCCATTAGGACAATTATAGAGGAGCCAGTAAAACCGTTACTGCCGTAAGTTGTGGACAAACCGGACAAGAATAAGATAGTGATGGGAGGTTGGGGATATGTGCGACGAAGGATTGGCACTGAAAAAGCAGGTCGGCAGAGTACTTGGAGAAATAGATATGCGCACCAATCAATTGTGTTTTGCCAAAAAAACACAACCGAAAGACCGATTTGCCCGGTTCGGTCATCATAAAAAAGAGCGAGGATGGCCTTGATGAGGTCCTTAATACAAAGATTTTAACCCCAATTCAAAAGATTTTCAGTTTTTTTCATAGCTTGTCAAGAAAGGCGCAAAAAACCATTCTGATAGCTTTAATAAGCGGTGTCAGAAAAATTTTTCTGATATCCAAATCCTTTATGCCCTTTCTATGCCATTTTTGTACCTTTAACTAGCAGGTATTCGGACAATTTTTTTCCATCGAATTGGTAACCGTCCAGTGGTTCCGTAGTTTAAAATTTGCAAGCTGAAAAATTTGATTGGTTTTAAAATCAAATTTCATTGTACTCATGCAGGATTCATTTGAGCGTTTCATGCTTGTTGATTTTATTATTGGAACCTGTGCAATAAATATTAATTACACCAAAGCGCGGTTTGCTAAAACCAGCCCCCAAATACTTGCTTTTTATAAACGGTTTGCTGCCAAAAAAGTAATCTCTTGGTCTATCTCAATGGTCTTTTGGTCTCAATTAAAGTTTTTGTTTTAAATAATTGATTATCAGTGTATTTTGTTGTATACAGAGCAGAAGAGTCACAATCTTCTACTCGAGGAAGTTTACTCGTGTTTTACTTCCATAATAGAAATTTATAATCATGTGGGTTTTTAGGGTTCGATATAAATTGGTTCGTGATTTATGCTATAATTGATTGTTTTAAAAATGGGCAATTGCTTGTAAATCTGTTATAAACTGGTTCGAAATTTGTACCATGACTGACCGGCATCTTTAGACTTATTATTTGCTCATGGGCTTTTACAATCGTTATTTAAATGGTGAAGATGGAAGGTCTGTATATGATGATATTTATGATTTAGGGCTGGATGCATTTAATGATAAATATTTTGATGATGTTCAAAAAGTAATGATTGAAACATTTAGCAGGGTAGCGTTTAATCTCCAAATTATTTTTTCGGAATTGAAAAACATCAATTATGCTTTCAAAACAGAATTTCAATATAACTCCGACAGACCTCTAATGGCGCCATTACCCGATACTGATAAACTCCTGATTAAAGTTGACAAAGCTCTTAAAGATTTTGGACAGATACCCTTTTCCTTAAAATTATTTTACAAAATTGTAGGTTCATGTGACCTCAGCTGGAACTATAAAAAGAATCAGGAAATGTTTTGGGAATACGCGGACCCAATCCAGATCAATAGTCTTGATGACATTGTTTCCTATGTTTCAGATGGTGATTGGAAAGAGTATATGGATGAAGTTCTGGAGGATGATAATTCTCAGTACGCCAGTATCGAATTAGCGGCAGATTATTACCACAAAGATAATATTAGCGGAGGCCCTCCTTATTCAATCCAAATTACAAGAGAACCGAGCATTGACAGTTTGTTTTTAAACGAACCAAATGAAACGACCTTTATTAACTATTTGAGGATTTGTATGGAAAATTGTGGTTTTTCGCGAATAACTGAGCCGGAATACAAAAATAACTACAAGGCATTTTTTGAAAAAGTGAAGCCTCAGTTGAAAAAAATATAGATAACCTAAAAGACTAACGAAGTTTCTGAAACTTCGTAAACCTTATTAAGACCTCGGTCACCGGCTTCCGGATCAGCATTTGCGCCCCGGCGCTTTTCGATTTTCAATAGCCCTAATTGCTGCTTATTTGGTGGTAATGCTACCCATTTTTGCAAATTCCACATCATTGGGCTCCCATAGTTCGATCTTATTGCCCTCCGGGTCCATCAGGTGTACAAATTTACCATAACTCACCTTTTCGACGCTGTCAACCGGCAGGATACCCGCTGTTTTCATTTGGGCTAAAAGCTGGTCCAACCCTTCTACGCGGTAATTGATCATGAATTGCTTTTCGGAGGGCTGAAAGTATTTGGTGGTTTCCTTAAACGGCGCCCATATGGTAAACCCCTTTTTTGTGCTGTCCAAGCCCTGGCGCCATTCAAAATTTGAACCGAATCCCCTGATGCGGATGCCCAGGTTCTTGCTGTACCAGGCTTTCAACGCTGCGGGGTCTTTGGCCTTAAAAAAAATACCGCCGATGCCCGTTACACGCGGGCCGCTGTTAACCGGGTTTGTTAAACGGCTGAAACCATAGCCCAACAGGAAGGCCGCGCACAGTGGGCCAATAAGTGTAAGCTTTTTCATGTTTTTATTTTTAATCCGCCTCAAAATTCGGCGATCTGTTGTTCAATTTAATCATACTTTAGGATGATTTTTTAAAAAAAGCAGGTTTTTAATACTAAAGTGGAAGCGTGGTGAGTCAAAAATCTTGAGTCGAAGTCCTAATCAATTGAATGGGAAAGAGATGCGAATGGCAAATCAAAATTCAATTGTAGATTTTTGTTCTAAAATCCGGCAATTTGTTGCAAATCCAATATAAACCGACTCGGGATTTGCACCGTAAAGGACCCTTTTTTTCGCCTCTTAATAAATTGAAAAGGCGTTGGATTACTTGGCCAACTTATAATGCAACTCATCAACCTTCACCAATTTCCACCCATCCTTCAAACTAATTTTCCAACCTTTGCCTTCTAAGATTTGGCTGCTGGTATTAGAAAAATTACCCATCGGCACATAAATCACCTGCCAGTCCTTCATCAGCATACCAACGCTGCTTACTGTCAACTCGCCCCAGTTATCTTTAACATAAGCAGTAGGATAAACAGTGCCGTATTCGCCAAGGTCGAACAGTGTATTGGGGTTAAAGCTGATACCCATTTTTACCAGGTTGATGGTTAAAACCGGTTTGCGGGTAAACAGGTCGACGTATTGCTCAACCGTTTGCAGCCGTGTTTCCCCTTTCGTTTTTTCTGATTGGATCATCGCGGCAGCGTCGTATTGTTTTTCCAGGGCGGCTATTGTGGCATCAGTAGGCGGAGCCGGCATGCTGACCTGGTAATATTTTGCGATCAATGCCGGGAAGTCAGCTGTGGAATCGATTTTGAGCGTCCATTCAGGATCTTTTTGATAGAGCAGGTAGCCATACACAGGCCCCGTCATATAAGCGGCCGAGCGGATGAAGGATTTTCGTACGCCCGCCGTATCGATTACCTGGTATAAATGATGCGGGATACTGTCTTTCGGGCGGCCCAGTATTACGCCGGTATATTCGGCCAGGCCTTCGTTCATTTCTAAAATCCGTTCATTTTTAAAAGTATTGGGGAATAGCAGGCGCCTTTTTTCGCGGAAGAGCAGCGCGTTGGTTAAGTCGGGGCCGCGCTGGTTAATGGGTTTTTTTAGCGCGGCTTCCAGCGCCCGCAGCTCCATTAAAAAATAGATCCGACCATACATGCTGCTTAAGTGATCGTCGGTTGGACTATTGCCGGGAAATCCGATCGCATCCTGTATGCGGTGAAAAGATTCGTGCACCATCAGGTTTACCCGCTCATCGTGATCCATAAGCAAAGGCCATAACATTACCGACCATCGTTTGCCACCCCAAAAGAGGGAAGTATTGGCCAGGATAACGTCTTTTGGCAAAAGCCCTTTATATATCGTGCCCTCGGGCTTTAATATGCCTGCGCTGTCGGGCACATTTGCATAAGCAACGCGCGACTGGGGCTCAACAAACATCATCGGCCCATATAGTTGGGCGTTCCAAATATGCTGACCGCGGCTGGCGGAGTCGGCTTCTTTAAAATAAGATGCGGCCAATCGGCCGGCGGTGTCGATGGTTTGTGCGTGGCAGGCTAAGGTGTAGCAGCATATCACCAGGGTCGCTAATTTTTTCATGGTTTTTTTATCAAGATTAGCAAGTAACCATGGGATGTGCGTCGATAATTATATCAACGGTATGAAATTCTATATCAATAGCATAGCTAAAAAACATGACCAACCGTTCGTCCCGGAAAAACGACCGTTGCTATAAAAAACCATAATTTTTAAAGTGATTTTTATACATTGTACCATGCGCAAATTTCTCCTGCACCTGGCTTTCTGGGTTGTTTTCTTTTTGCTGTGGAATCGCATCATGTATTTCTACGTGAGTGATACCTTAAACAGGTTGTATTTTTCGGCCTGGGATGTGAGCGTGGTGATACTGGCGTTTTATCTGATCTATTTATACATCATGCCCGACTATTTCAGACGCAAAAGCATAGCCAGGTTGGTGCTGCTTTCGTGCGGGGTTATTGCTGTTTTGGCGTCCTTTTATGCATGGGTGATGGGTATCGCACTGCATCACATGCTGATGCCCATTCATTTTGATTTTTTATGGACCTACGCCGACCTGCAATACAACCGGCTTTTTGTTGCTTTATTGGGCGTGCTTGGCGGCTGTTTCGTGAAGCTGGCGATAGACCGGGTAGCGGTGCGCCGAAAGATGGAAATGATGGAGAAAGAGAAATCATTGGCCGAGCTTACCTACCTGAAGGCGCAGATCAACCCACATTTCCTGTTTAACGCGCTGAATAGCCTTTACACGCAGTTGGAGTTCAACGCCGAAGGCGCGAAAGGAACTTTGATATCCCTTTCCGAATTGCTGCGCTACCAGTTATATGAGTGTAATGCCGATTGTATCCCGGTAGCAAAAGAGCTTGCCTACCTGGAAAATTACTTTAACCTGCAGCGCATCCGCAATGATAACTGCAGCACGAGCTTTTTAGTTGAGGGGAACCATGAAAATTTGGTTATCGCCCCATTGCTGCTGATCCCATTTGTGGAAAATGCTTTTAAGTACGTTTCGGATTTTGATGGACAGGAAAATTTTATAAAGATTGGGATCGGTTTTGCTGATGGTACGATGCATTTTAATTGCACCAATACATTCGATGATAAAAGTACCGCGCAACCAGGCGAGGCGAATAACGGCATCGGGTTGACCAACGTGCGGAAACGGCTGGAATTGGTTTATGGGGATAAATTCGGTTTGCAAAATAAAATGGACAAAGGCATATTCGAAATACAGCTAACGTTAAGTTTAAAATGATACTGAATTGTTTGATCGTGGATGATGAACCGCTTGCCCGGCAGCAAATAGAAAGTTATGTAGGCCGCGTGCCGTTTTTAAATTTAGTGGGCAGCGTACGCAACCCGGTTATTGCCAATGAAGTTTTAAAAGATCAGCCGGTGGACCTGATCTATCTCGATATAAAAATGCCGCAGATGAGCGGGATCGATTTTTTAAGAAGTAATAATATTTTTCAGCAGGTGATTTTTATCACGGCATTTCCTGAATATGCAATCGAAGGGTTTGAGCTGGAGGTGACTGATTACCTGGCAAAACCGGTAACATTCGAGCGGTTTTTAAAGGCGAGCGGAAAAGCGCTGGCAAAGGTGAGCGGCTCGAAAACCATCAAATCGATCAGCGACCGGCGCGACTTCCTGTATGTAAAATGCAACCAACGGTTTCAAAAGATCGGGATTGACGATATATTGTTTATTGAATCGATGCTGAATTATGTAAATATTTTCACCCCTAAAAATAAATATACGGTTTACTCAAGCCTGAAAGCAATTGAAGACAGCCTGCCGCAGGGCAGTTTTTTAAGGATACATAAATCATACCTGGTAGCCGTAAAACATATCATTACCATCGACCAGAACCAGGTCCACGTAGGTGATCATTCACTTCCCATAAGTCGCTCCAACAAAAAAACGGTGCTTAAACTCGGGCGTCAATAGCAGGTAGTGCCGGGCCAAAAAGAATACCTGAAACTTTACCGCGCCCCATGTGTTAGTATAATGTTGATCATAAAAAATTATGATCGCTTCATTAACAAATCTATATACTTATGAAAATTCGATTGTTTATACCCGTGGTACTTTTAATTGCGGCAGTATCGCAGGGTTGTGTCAGTAACAAAAAATATGCGGCACTGCAGGCCGACTACAACCGGTCTATC
>DASRTD010000160.1:0-13364 GCA_035656115.1 Mucilaginibacter sp. | reverse complement strand
TACGAGGAGAAATCTTGTACTTTGGACATTACCGCCTGCAAGGTTCGGATGCAAGGTGTATAAGATTTCTCCCGTTGGTCGAAATGACATGGTTTTTCCTGTCATTCCCGCTTCAGAGTTTCACGAAATTTTACCACTCGCGATGACTTTTATTAATCAATTTAACTATTGGTTGTTGATAGACAATTTCATTTCAGTGTTCACAGGTGTTCACCGATGAACGCCTCAGGGCCGTTTTTAGTTAAAGTAATTGTTTGTACTTATCGCATAAGCAATTTATTAACAGCTAATTATTGCCGTTCACTTAAAGTGCTAAAAGTGTTCACGTGTTCACGGATGAACACCCGGGTAATTTTATCTTTTAGTTAACATTGTCAACATGTTTTTAGTGGATATGATTTACAGCCAGGCCTGTTTCATTTACTCCGCACTCATAAATTCAATTATGATTACGACAACTGGCGCAGTGCGATAAAAAAATCGCTATTTTTATTGGCAACAATTATCAGCCGCGAATTATGTCCCGAAAATTTTTCACCATAAAAAATGTGTGTTGCATTTTGGCCCTTTGCACCCTTTGTTTTTGGCTGCAAACTGGTTACGCTCAAACCGATACGCCGAAATTCAAGGTCATCGCCTTTTACACCGCCCGCGACGACAAGGCCCATATCAGCTTTGTGCACGAAGCAAACCCCTGGTTTGCTAAAATGGCTGAGAAATACCATTTTCAATACGATTCGACCAAAAACTGGGATAATTTAAACCCGCAGTTCCTGTCGCAATATAAAGTAGTTATATTTTTAGACACCAGGCCCGAAAAACCCGCCCAGCGCGAAGCTTTCCGCAATTATATGGAGCATGGCGGCGGCTGGATGGGCTTCCATTTCGCAGCGTTTGCATTAACCCCCTCCGAATTTAACCAGGATTGGGACTGGTACCATAACACGTTCATTGGCGCAGGGCAATATGTGAGCAATATCTGGCGGCCTTCGGTGGCGATTTTGGATGTCGACCGGAATTTCCCGGCGACCAAACATCTGCCCAAAAAGATCAAAACCTCACCCAACGAATGGTACCGCTGGGAAAAAGACCTGCGCAAAAACCCCGACATACAAATACTCTGTTCAATCGACTCGGCCAGCTTCCCGCTCGGCACCGGCCCAAAGCTCAGCGAAATATGGCACGGCGGTTATTACCCCGTGGTGTGGACCAATAAAAACTACCGCATGGTGTACTTTAACATGGGCCACAATGATATGGATTACGAGCACAAATACGATAATACTGACCGCACACTATCCTACACCTTTAGCAGCCCTGATGAATCGAAGTTGATTTTGAATACGTTGTTGTGGCTGGGGAATGGGAAGTTGTAACAAGATGTAAAGGTTTAGAACCGATGTTCCTTCTTTCGGACTTCCGGGCTTTCCGGGCTTTCCGGACTTTCGGACTCAATTATTCAACCAATACGTCATTTTAAACACCAGCATCCTGCTTTTTACATTGAACGGGCGGGGCAGGTAGTTATCGGTATAGACGATAAAAAAATCAGACGCCGGCCTGAAACGGTATTGCAGGCGGGTATTGATGTTGAAGTTTTTCCCTTGCTGGTTATATTGGTAATATCCTGTTAGGAAAAATTTATTGGTAAAAGTAACATCAACCTTGGGGCCGATAAGCCAGAAGGTATTATCGCTCCAGGGCTGGGGCAACTGTATGTCGCTCACGGTAGTGCTCCATGCAATGTTGACAATGGGCTGAAATCGATAGCCGAAATCGAACGCCAGGCTGGTTTTTTTGCCATTATCGTAGTAGCCGCCGTAATCAAGTGTAAAATCGTAGGTATAGATGCGCTGCGGCTGCGAAAAGTAGGATAGCTCGGCATTTTGCCAATTGCTAACCGCTCCGGTGGGTAACGTGTAGCCGGCATAGTTAGTTGGATCAAACGGCGAGAGCAGCTTTACGTAATCCTTCTCAACCAGCCCGGTAAAAATACTGCGGTCCCTAAATATAAACTGGTACGATAGGTAGTCGCGGTAATCGGTCGGGCTAAATGAGCCATTGTAATAGTCTGTAAAATTAACCTGGGGGCCATGGCTCAAAACGATGCCGTTTTTGGGGAAAAACAAATAACCGATGTAGGGATTCAACCGGATGTACCCATCCCTGGGCACATAACCCACCTCGGCATTATAATTGGCGCCTACGTACTCATATTCAGCGCCGACCATCCAGTATTTGTCCGCATATTGCAGATTGCCTGCATCGGTATAGTCATGCCCGTTTTTCCCGGGAGTGAATGATTTCAGCACCAGTTCCTTACCCGTCCACGAGTTGGACGCCGATGCCAGGTTGAATTCCATTCCGATATTCCCGTTGTATTTCGAGTTATTAGGCTGGCTTGATGGTGCCACACCAGCCGGAAAGCCAAATGCCTCCTTATCTACAAACATAAAACCAATATTGGAGCGGGCAAGTACCTTTCGCTGCAGTACAACCGCTGTAAAATTTTGCGCGGGGAGCGAGTCGTTGCTGGCGGTCTGCATATTCATTACACCGATACGCCAGTTCTCATTCAATTTACCATTAAGCCTGGCGCCGCCGATGATGTTTGATACAAGCCCGATGCGCCTTGAAAAAAAAGGCCTGATGGTGGCATAGCCAAAATTGTTGAAAAGGTCGCCATTTTCCAGGAAGAATTGCCGGGTCTCCGGGTAAAAAAGCTCAAAACGGCTGTAATCGATCACCTGTTTATCGGCGTCCACCTGCGAAAAATCTGGGTTTACAGTCAGATCCAAATTAAGTGCCGATGATATGGCAATCTTGGCGTCGGCCCCGGCTTCAGCTTTTGTCGCTATGGGTTTATGGTCAGCATAATCCTTGCTGATGGATGTCAGCGCGTAGGGTATGATGGCCATATTCGACCCGGGATCCGGCGGTGGTTTGTCCCAGAACAGTGTCCCTGTGTAGGCCAGCGAGGCTGTGGGGAATTGTCTTGGAACTGGCGCCCAGGCCGACTTTTCCGCTGATTTCAGGTCATTGCGGCTAAAATTGATGCCCCATTCCGTTATCCCTTTTTTATAGCGAATGGCTTTAAAAGGTATGGCCGCTTCGAAAATATACTTATCAGGGTAATCTTTTACCGCCGATACCCATTTGTTGGTCCAGTTAAGGTCGACATTGCCACCATTATACATGGTGCCGTCCCACTCCGCCCCTGCTGCGTTAGCCCCGAAGGAGTAACCGCTGGTTTGATCGTTAAACGTATCCATGAAAAAAATGAAGTTATCGTTCCGCTGGAAGCTAAAATCCCGTTTCAGTGATTCAACCATGTTTGGCCCGGCAAGGCCTTTGTAGCAAACGGCAATGATGTACAGGTTCTTTTGATCGTACGCCATTCTTACTTCGGTGCAAATATTTGCATGAGAAGTATCCATTGGCAAAACCATGTAAAAATTATCAGCCACCTCAGCGTCTTGCCAGGCTTTTTCGTCCATAACACCATCAATTTTTATTTCGGAAGTTGCCGGGCGGATGTGATATATATACTTGCTATTTTTCTTTTGACCGAAGAGCTGAAGAATAAATAAGCAGAAAATGGCCGTAAATAGGTACTTCAAAATCCTTATTATTTTAAGTGCAAAATCGCTTGAAAAAATGGCATTTTTTGTAAAAAAAATGCTATAAATACCTATTTACTGCAATTTCCATTGCATATCGGCACTTTAAGGGGTAAATGTGCCGAAAATAAGCTTCATGACGCCACAAACTGTTAATAAGTGACATATGTTAATAAATTTGCGACTTATAAGCCCGAATTGTTAAAAAAAAAGTATAAATATTTGTTAAAATATTAGTCTGCTATTTCTGTAGATTATATATTTGTGCAATTATTATTATCGTTCTAACCAATTAGTTCTTTATGATAAATAATGAGGTCAGTTACTACAAAAAGAGAAAGCGCCCGCTTCCTCTTTTTTTGTTTTAAGGGGGTTTGTTCGTGTTATTTTAACACTTTGTTTATTATATCGAGCAAATAGCCTTTTGGATCACTGGCATATTCCCAAAACATGGCGCCCGCCATTTTATTCTTTTTTACATACCTGCATTTCTGCTGCACCGACCATTCATCGTCGTAAGTAATAAATTGGAAGGTTTCAGTATTGAAGGCATAATCAGCTTTTGCATGGCGGTCCCTGCGCACCTCGAAACCGGGTATCTTTAAAATACTGTCCTTTAACTTCGTATATCCCCCGGCGCGTGTACCCTTTACAATACTGTCGCCGAGGCCTTTGCTGCCAGCAATCAGTATAGAAGAATGCCCGTAGAAAGCTACGCCCATCACTAATTTTTCAGCCGGAACGCCCGCCGCTTCAAATAGCCTCACCGCCTCATCGGCATTGTTATGGGTTTCATCTCCTTTGGATGAATATAAAGCAGTATGATGTGCAGCGATCTTCCCGCTTTCTGAATAGTCATAGGTCATTAAGTTCACAAAGTCCATGTATTGTTGGGCGGCGCCCATATCGTTATGATCTATAAAAGACTTAAAGCCACCGGCGGCTGTGCTGAGCAGGTATTTTTTATGGGTAATAGCGGCCAGGCTATCTGTTTGGCGGCGCAGTTCCTTAAATAAAAGCACATAATTCTCTTTGTCCTCCGGCCGGTAAACATTTCCGGCCAGGCCCGGTATCGACGGATATTCCCAATCAATATCTATCCCGTCGAGCCCATATTTTCCTATGATGTCAACTGCACTTGCTACAAACCGCTGTCTTGAGGTATCGGTAAGCACCGCATCGGAGAATTTGCCGCTCCAGGTCCACCCTCCTATCGAGATGAGTATTTTCAGATCGGGGTTTTGCTGTTTGAGCAGGTTCAGATTTCTGAAATTGACGGTATCGGTTTTTTCATAATGAAGCCAGGCCCGGTTATTTCTAACATCCACAAAAGCATAGTTAATGTGGGTAAGCTTTTTCGGCTGGATGATGCTGGTATTGACCAGCCCGCGGAAACCGCCCACATAGCCGATGATCACTTTGCCGGTTTGGGCATATAAATTTCCTGTTAGCGCCGCAACTAAAACGCACAGCAGTGCCCGTTTGGTAAGGCAGATAGATATTTGTTTCATACCGGTATTAAAGAAAATTATACTTTCAGCCTCAATCTCCGCTTCTCAAGCAACCCGGTAATGAAGATCACGACAAAACACACCGCAAACGACCGGATGATCCCTCCGACCCCATAATTAAAGAAGTGCGGATAGTCGAACCCTATTATCATAAATATAGCCACCTGGAAATACGGGATCAGGTAGCAGGTGAGTGTGCTGGTGCCTGCGGGTTTGATAATTTTGAACCAGTTTTGTTTGCCTTTAACGTCAATGAGCCAGATAAACAGCTCAAAAAGGATCACCCCGATACCTGTGCAGATAAACACCCAGGAGGGCGTGGCACGGATCTTGGATATACCATCGGTATAAGGCCGTACAATGAATCCTAAAATGATCAGCCCCGCTCCGATTGCCGCGAACGACACCCAAACCTTTTTAAAGCCGCCGTTAGTGGTTAGCCTGGCATAAAGCAGCGAAATAACCACCCCAAACATCATCAGCGAATCGGAAGCGCCATCTTTGATCACCCATAAATGAAAATCATACCATTTGCCATGAACACCCATGTTAATGGCAACCAGAACGATAAGGGCAATTAACATAGCGTTGAAATTCCCTTTGAAGACAAGATACACGCCCGCGCAAACCAGGTAAGCCCAGCCGATTATACCCAATATACCCCACCACGAAGGCTCCAGCCAGCGTGTTGGCCCGCCATGGCGGCCCTCGCCTTTATACAAAATGGCCAGCACAATCAATATGGCAACTCCAAGTCCCATTAGCGCATATCGTTTTGCTTTTGCCAACGTATCGGGATAATCCAGCCAGATAAGAAAAAAACTAAGTGTTAACAAAAACTCCCAAACCCCCAGCGGCAGTAACGCTTCCTTGCTGTATTCCTCCATATTTACATGGAAGAAGCCCATAACAATGAGTGCAAATGAGCGCAACAGAATGTAAACCGCTATCGAAACAAACGAATCGCCCTTGCTGAGCCGTTTGCCTATTGCCAGGGGAATTGACAGGCCGGCGATGAACAAAAACAGCGGGAAAATGGTATCGGCAAAGTGCATCCCATCTTCCCATTCCTTCACGTGGTCTATCCATTTCGGCACGTCCTTAACGCCGCTCAGGTCGTTGACAAAAATCATAAAAAACATATTGATGGCTCTGAATACATCAATAGAAAGGCGGCGTTGCTGCGTCAACATCATAAAAGCGGTTTAATTAGTTAATATAGAGCACTAAATATAAAAGCTATTTTTGGTTTTTTAATGTATCGTTTTTGATATATTTCAAAAGAAGAGTAAACTTTTTAAAATATTTTAAGAAAGTCTGAACCAAGATTGATAAGATCAAAATATTTTTGGCTGGAACAAAAGATTCGGCAGTGGCAGTGGCAATAAACAAATCAGCTAAATCAAAAAATCAATTTAACTGCGAAGTGCCCTTGAACACTTATGAAAATAAACAATAAGTGAAAAATCAACGGTTCAGACATTTACCCCAACACTTCTTCGAGCACCTCATGCGAGCGTATATTCCCAAACCCTTCAATATGAAGCGTATAATAATCCAGCACTTTGTGGATCAGGTATCGGCGCTCATCATTATTCAGCTTAAATTGGGCCAGGTTTTCAAAAGTACATTGCAACAATGCCGCGAAGTTTTGGGTGTGCGGTGGCGAAAGGTATAAAATACTCTCGGGCTTGTAATTGCGGAAAACGCCATCCTTCAGGTCGAAATAGCCGGCAGTGGCGGCCAACTGAGTATCCGGATAAAAACCCAGGTAGCGGGTAAGGTAGATCAAAAAAAGCAAATGAAAATTGGCCAGGCCATCGGTTTGGTTGTCCAGCCATTCTATTGCATGAAATACAAATTCAAATAAATTTTCATCTGCCGATTGCTGTTTAACGGCTTTGTAGAGAACCTCGTTTAAAAAAATAGCCAGGCTGCTTTTTACCACATCGTAAGGGATGGTTTGCAAAACAGGAGCATTCTTCGCCTCTTTTATCCGCTGTACATTGCCTGTATTTTTGTGATATACCACCATATCCAGCAGGTGCAGCGGCTGGAACATATTCCGGCTCATTTTTGCTTTTGGCTTTTTCGCGCCGTTGACGATGTAAGATTGCAGGCCGAACTTCTCTGTAAACACCTGCACAATGATGCTGTTATCGCCGTAGTCGGTGGTCTTAAACACGATGCCCCTCGTTTTGTGCAGCATTATTTAAAAATCAAAAGCATTTTTGGAAGGAAGACCACGAGGCCGACGATCAAAGCGAAAGCGGCAGCAATAACAACCGCTCCGGCGCTCATATCTTTTATGCGGCCGGCCTTTTCATTATACTCCGGAGAAACCAGGTCAACTACGGTTTCGATCATCGTATTAAATATTTCGGTCACCAGTACAATAGTGATGCAAAGTCCAATCCATGGCCATTCATGCCGCGAAATATGAAAATACAAACCCATTGCAATGGCAATAATGGTTGCACCCAAGTGTATCCTGAAGTTACGCTGGGTGATGGCCGCATACGCAACACCTTTAAAAGCATAACCAAAGCTGCGGATCAGTTTTTTCATTTTTTTTAAATCGGCTTCACAAATCTGCACATTTGAAAAACATTGTCACAATATCATTTCCGGAAATACCCATCATAAATCTATTTTCGTAGTTTAGCGACCGGGAACAACCTGCTACAAATTAATGATCTGGAAGAAACTTGCCGACGTCATATTAAAGAACCGTATTATTTTACTGATAATAGTAGCACTGGTTACTGTTTTTATGGGGTACAAGGCCAGCCAGGTGCGCATTACCTTCGCCGGCAGCAAAGTGCTTCCTTTAACCGACTCGGCCTACATTAAATACAACGAGTTTAAAAAGATATTCGGCCAGGATGCCAGCACCATGGTCATTGGGTTTAAGTCGCCCACAATATTTAATAAAGATGCTTTTAACGATTGGTATGCCGTTGGCGACAGCCTGCAGCATTTAAAAGGCGTAAAGGCCGTTATTTCTATGGCCAATCTGTACGATCTGCAAAAAGATACCACTAATCATCGCTTCGCTTTAAAGCCGCTGGTATCGCACGCGCTGGATAATCAGCAGCAGGTTGATAGCGTAAAAACAAAGCTTTTGTCGCTGCCATTTTACAAAGGCCTTATTCTTAGCGACGACAACCAGGCCACCCTGATGGCCGTAACTTTTGACGGGAACATATTAAATACGCCGGCAAGGGTGCCCATTATCAATACCATCCTCCGTTTAAGCGGCCAATTTGGGAAAAACCATGGCATTGCCATGCATTACTCCGGTTTACCCTATATCCGTACCGTATCCAGCGAACTAATGAAAAAAGAGTTTAGCCAGTTCCTGGGCCTGTCGCTGCTGATAACAACCATTATTCTTATACTGGTTTTCCGGGCGGGTTACCCGGTGGTTTTCCCCATTATAGTTGTGTTGCTGGGCGTGACGTGGGCCCTCGGTATTTTGGTAATGATGCATTACGAGATCACCATACTTACGGGCATCATACCTGCCCTGGTGGTTATTATAGGCGTGCCGAATTGCATTTTCATACTCAACAAATACTACTACGAATTCAGCCACCACGGAGATAAATCCGCGGCACTGCATACCTGCGTCGAAAAAGTTTCCATCACTACGTTTATTGCCAATGTAACCACCGCCATTGGCTTTTTTGTACTTTTTTTTACCAACAGCGAATTATTGCTGCAATTTGGTCTTGTTGCTTCTATTAGCATCATGTTGACTTTTTCCCTCAGCCTGGTGCTTGTGCCGATCATCTTCAGCTACCTGCCCGATCCAAAACCAAAATTAACTGGAATAAAGGACCGCAAAACGATGCAATATGTGTTGATTAAAATTGACTACGTTGTACACCATCATCGCAAAATTATTTATACCCTGACCGTTCTAATGGTCGCTGTTGGCTTTTACGGTTTGCAAAAGATAAACGTAAACAGCTACGTGGTTGACGATCTGCCCAAAACCAGCAATACCTTAGGCGATCTACGATTTTTTGAAGCAACCTTTAAAGGTGTTTTGCCACTGGAGGTTAGTATCGACTCAAAAAAGAAAAATGGGGTGATGAGCGAGGTTTTTATCCGAAAGGTTGAAAAACTGGAAAACCTGATTTCCTCCTACCCGGAGTTTAGCCACTCGCTATCGCTCATCCAGGCTTTAAAGTTTTCCACCCAGTCTTTTTATGGCGGCAACCCAAGCTATTACCGGCTGCCTCAGGGTTTCGAAACGGGCTTTATATTGAGTTATGCAGGCAAATCAGGCAAAGGGAATAATATTTTGCGTAATTACCTCGACAGTAACCGCCGGTTTACGCGCGCCAGTTTTGAGATGATCGACGTCGGCTCACGCCGGATGAATTTGGTTCTGGCCAACATGCAACCGCGCATTGATTCTATTTTCAATCCTAAAAAATACCATGTGGAGCTCACGGGATCGAGCATGATATTTATTAAAGGGGCAAACTACATGGTTAAAAACTTGTACGAAAGCCTTGCGCTGGCCATATTTTTAATTGCGGGCATTATGTGGCTATTGTTTAAGGGGATAAGGATGATCCTGATCTCGCTGCTTCCAAACCTGATCCCATTGGTAATAACAGCCGGCATTATGGGCTTTTTTGGAATAGCCCTAAAACCCTCGACAATATTGATATTTAGCATTGCGATGGGCATTTCGTCCGACCAAACCATTTATTTTATCACCCGTTACCGGCAAGAATTAAAATATACCAAATACAGCATCTCGAAGATCGTTTCGGATACCATCCGCGAGACGGGCATAAGCATGATCTATATTGCCATTACGCTTTTCTTTGGCTTTGGGATCTTTTCCTTTTCAACGTTTGGCAGTGTAAGCGCGCTGGGCATCTTGCTGTCAGTTACTTTATTGGTTGCAATGGCTTGTAATCTTATTTTACTGCCTGCATTTTTGTTAAGCCTGGAAAAAAGGGTGAAGAAGAAGACCTCGTAGAGACGCGATGCATCGCGTCTCCGGCGCGCAATTTGATATGTTTTAAAAGACGCGAAGCATCACGTCTCTACGATTTTCAATTAATCAACCGGGAAAAATGGACCTCAATTTAAACAATAAAATAGCCATAGTATTAGCCGCCAGCAAGGGTTTAGGCAAAGCTATTGCAACCGCATTATCAGCCGAAGGCGCCAAAGTAGTAATCGGTTCCCGTGATGTGGTTGAACTTAAGAAAACCGCAGAAGAAATAGCCAATTTGACTGGGAATGAAGTTTTTGCGATAGCGGTGGACGTGTCGAATGGCGATCAAACAGACCATCTGATCAGGGCAGCGGTCGACCGGTTTGGACGGATCGACATTTTAGTGAATAACAGTGGCGGCCCTCCATTTAATAAATTCGAAAATTTTACCGATGAGGATTGGGAACAGGCATTCGGGCTTACATTAAAGAGTTTTGCCAGGTTAAGCCGGTCGGTGTTGCCGTATATGAAGGCAACCGGCGGCGGCAGGATCATCAATATTATCAGCGGATCGGTTAAATCCGTGCTGCCAAACTCCGTCCTGTCAACAAGCATGCGCATGGGCGTCGTCGGCATGGCTAAATTATTGGCTGATGAACTTGGGCCTTACAATATCACCGTAAATAACGTCGCCCCTGGAATGATCCTGACTGACCGGCTAAAACACACTTTACCCAAAGATGCCGACCCCGAGCAGGCTTTAAAGGACAGGGCTAAAAATATCCCGCTCGGGCGCATTGGGAAGCCAGAAGAACTCGCGGCTTTGGTGGCCTTCCTTGCATCGGAACAAGCCGCCTACATCAGCGGAACAACCATCCAGGTAGACGGAGGGGCAAACAGGGGGATTTTTTAGAAAGGTTGATTAGGTTGGATTAAGTTGATTGAGTTATTCTGTTCAATTTAATCAACCACTTATTAAATCAACTAAATCAACCACCTATAACACCTTCGGGTTCAATTCCGAATCGATCAATTCGCCGATCGGTTTATCCATTAACCATTTATGGTGGTCGTTTTTTTGCCAGTTGTTTTTATATGGGGTAATGCGCGCGCCATCGGCAACATAAATAATGGTCATCACCTCGCGCATTTTGTTCGAATTATTGCCTGGCGCCTGGTGAATGGTAAAACCGCGATGCCAGGTAGCATCGCCGGCGTTCATTGTCTTTGCACGGCTGATCGGGAATTTATGCTCTTTTACATAGTTATCAAATGCTCCCTCAGACTCATCTGATATTTCAAAATTAAATATCGATCCTTCTTTAAATGAACCTGAAGCAAATGTCAGCATACCCATTTCAACGTCAATATTCACCAGCGGCATCCACATCGTAATTGTGTTGTTGGTATCTATCGGCCAGTAGTACTGGTCCTGGTGCCAGGGGGTTGGGCCGCCTCCGGCTTCTTTGAATAGGGCCTGGTCGTGGTAAATGCGCACATTTTCAACCCCCATCAGGTCGGCGGCAATTTTGGCCATTCTTTTAGCTAACACAAATCGCTTTACATCCTCGTCAACGCGCCACAAATTCATGATCTGCAAAAAAGCTTTGCCATAGGTATCGCGGTCACCCATCTTACGGGTTTCGGTATTGTACCGGTCGGCCGCCGCTACAATAACCGGACGAAAAGCAGCAATCTCTTCCGGCGCAAGTACTTCCTTCACCAGCGTATGGCCTTTTTCAAGGAATTCGGCTATATTCTCACCGGGCAGCTTTTTAAAATCATCCAACAAGGGTAAATCTGCAATGTGTTTATCCATCGTATGTTGTAATATATCTCAAATTAACCAACACTTTTCATCAAAAAAAATGACGAAAATGGTACAATAATGGATTATTTTATCCTTAGTTTTATCAATCTTGACATTTTTTATTAAAATAACCCATGATTAAGGCTTCGTTTGAGGTAATTCAGCCGATTACCGGGCAATCTTTCTTTTTCCGAAAGTTTCATAATGCTGCATTTGATGCGCCTTATCATTTTCATCCGGAATACGAACTCACCTATATACTGGACGGTTATGGCAAGCGTTACGTCGGCAGTCATATGGCAGATTTTAGCCCGGGCGACCTGGTTTTTCTCGGCCCGAACCTGCCGCATTGCTGGAAACTGGAGGGTGAAGGTCAAAGTCAGGGTCAGACGAGGGCAAGCGCAATAGTAGTGCAATTTGACGGCTCTTTTTTAGGTGAGGAATTTTTTGGCAAAAATGAAATGCAGCAGATTAAAAAGCTGTTCCAAAAAAGTGCCTCCGGTCTCAGTTTTCATTCAGGCGTCCAAACTGCCGTAAATCATCTGCTGCAAGCGCTTAGTAAAGAAAAAAACAACTTCAGGCTGCTGATTGGCTTGCTTGAAGCATTGCAAAAACTGGCTTCAACCAACGATTATGCTTTGCTCGATCAAGATATGATGGTAGCTGAACGGAGCATTGCGGAACAGGAACGGATAAACCCGGTTTTTGCATACCTGGTTGAAAATTTCAGACAGCCCGTTTCGCTGGATGTTGCCGCCGGGATAGCCAACATGACCACCAACGCTTTTTGCAAGTATTTTAAAAAGATCACCCGCAAAACATTTATGGAAACCATCATCGAGTACCGCCTCAATTATGCCATCCAGCAGCTAGTGCAAACGGATAAACCCATATCCGAAATTTCCTTTGAAAGCGGCTTTGGCGATGTCTCGCATTTTTACAAAATGTTCAAGGTGAAAATGGGGTTAAGCCCGCTTAACTACCGTAAAAGATTTATGAAGAATTTGGATGGAGAGGAAAAATTGGTGGTGGCCTAAAGCTTCAAGGAATCCACGCTTTTTTTAACCGTACGAAATAAACCAATCGCATTACTTGCCCAATACCTCAACGCCATATGCCGGAAGGTTTTCTGAAATAAAACTGCCCGAAATGGTTGGTTTTCCCTTACCATACACAACTTTAAGCGAACCGGCGCCGTTGTTGGTGTCGATAACTACCACTACCGGTTTATCTGAAAGGTTCACCGCAACTACTATTTCCTTATTCCCTTTGTACCGCATAAAACTAAACACCTGGTCGCTGTTATTGGAAAGTGTTTGATACGTCCCTTTTGATATTTCCGGATGCGCTTTGCGGATATCGATCATTTTGCGATAAAAGTTCCATAGCGAATTTGGATCATTTTGTTCCTCTTCAAGCGATATGCCGTCATTCGGCTCATCATTTTTAAAAGTGTT
>DASRTD010000159.1:0-14274 GCA_035656115.1 Mucilaginibacter sp. | reverse complement strand
AAATTTGAATTAAGGGCGGTGGGCTCGTCGGCCAACTCGGCCAGCCCGATGACCATTTTGAACGTTATCGTGGCCGACCAGCTACGGAAATTTAAATTCGACGTAGATAAGCTGATCAAAAAAGGCGAAAAGAAAGATGTTGCCCTGCTGATGGTGATCAAGCGCTATATTAAGGAATCGAAGAATATACGCTTCGAGGGTAATGGGTACAGCGAGGAATGGGAACAGGAAGCCGCGCGCCGTGGCCTGCCCAATATAAAGACTACGCCAAAAGCGCTGGATGCCTTGTTAACTGATAAAACCGACCTGCTGTTTGAAGACACCGGCGTATTTACGAAACGCGAAGTACACGCCCGGCACGAAATACTCTTGGAAAATTTTTATAAAAAACTCCAGATAGAAGCCCGCGTGATCGGTGAATTGGGGGTCAACATTATACTGCCTTGTGCAATAACCTACCAAAGCAGGCTGATTGAAAACATAAAAGGCTTAAAAGACCTGGGCATAAGCGAAGCCAGCTACAAGGCGCAGCTGGATATTGTTAATAAGATATCTGAACATACCAATTTCATTAAAACAGACATCGACGAGATGGTTGAAGCACGCAAAGCGGCAAATAAAATTGAAGACCTGCGCGACAAAGCCCTGGCCTACGATGAAACGGTAAAACCATTTTTCCAGGCCATCCGCTACCATGTGGACAAGCTGGAGCAGTTGGTGGACGATTCGCTATGGCCGCTGCCGAAGTTTAGGGAGCTGCTGTTTATAAAATAGTCCGAAAGTCGGGAAAGCCCGAAGGCAGGAGCATTGCCGCGTGCCGGGCGTTTAGGCGGAACCCGCAGGGCAAGCAACCGTACCGGGCGAATTGCATACCGCGAACGGTGCGGTTTTGCCTAAACTATACACTGATTGCATGGCGGTTAGGCATTTCGGTTTGTTGGTGAAAAACGCTGGCAAAGGCGGAAAAGATTGTTTCGTTGTTACCTTCACTTGATCTTAACACGCTTATATTACCCCGCTCAATTGCCGCGGGGCTAGTCCTTTTTGTCTTGACACAAAAAGTACCAAAAAAGTCAAGTCACCAGGAATGCTTCTTTGCCGCACATGGCCACTGCGCACAACCGATAAAAAACCTTGGGCTGCAATCTTTTTGCCCGATTGCTGCGCACGCGCAAAGCCGCCGCTACATGCAAAAAGTTGCTATGCCCTGCCCTCCGCACTGCCTTGCCGGTTTTTTATCGGTTCTTGCCGAAGCTCTCCTGCTGACAGGAAAAAAGCTTTACGTTATTTTCCGTGCCGCCTGTATTGCCCCGTAGGGGCTACCTATTTGTAGAAACACAACCACCCAAACACATTGCCCCGTAGGGGCTACCCAACACCCGCGTGCCAGCCGTTTATACGGAACCCGCAGCACAAGCAACCCTACCGGGCGAATTGCATACCGCGGCGGTGAGGTTTTGCCTAGACCATACATCCATTGCTTGCGGTTAGGCATTGCGGTTTGTTGGTGAAAAACGCTGGCAAAGGCGGGACGAAACTCGATGTTGAGGGGTAACCCGTGGCTTACGGTTAGGGCGCCAGGGGCATTTTTTTACAAAAACGGGTTTACTATGCGTAATTGCTTTTCAACCAATAAATTATGCTGCATATCTTCTGAATACAAAAGGGAGCAACCGGCAACTAAGGCTGAAGCGGCCACGATGGCATCAAACATTTGGAACTTGTATTTTTGCACCAGTTGGATAGCGCTGCTAAATATAGTCAACTCAAACGCCGCAAGGGTGCAAAGCGGCAACCAGCCCATCAATGAATCCAGGGCGTCCTCCTTGGTCATCTTTAACCGTTTATGACAAACATTCAGGTATTCACTTACAACCTTTGACGAAATAACCGGGCCGTCAGCAATTAATTCACTGGCGATGCGCCGTTTATCAGAATCCGGATTTAGCTCATGCAAATAGATCAATACATTTGTATCAACAGCTACCTTACTCATAGTCATTGGCTTCGTCACGGTCAAATTTAAAACCCGACAAATCAAAGCGATACTTGCTCAATGCCTTATCAATTGCTTCAATCCTTTTACCCCGGTCAGTATCCGGAAGCTTTTTTTCGGGGTTAAGCTCGTCTAATTCAAAAGCAATAACTTCAATCGTTTTGCCAACCAGGTCGTCGGGCAATCGCAGCGTCAGGCTATTTTTATTTGATTTCAGTATGGTGCGTATCATAAAAACAAATTTACAAAAAACTATCTACTAAAAGAGAGCAAAACGGAACCCAAAGGATAAGCAACCATACCGCACCGCGAACGCTGAGGTTTTGCCTAAACCATACGCCCATTGCATGGTGGTTAGGCATTTTGGTTTGTTGGGGAAAAGCAGCAACAATGGCGGGAAAATATAGGCAGTTCGTCGGAATTTCCGACTAACTCATTCCTTACCTTTGCTCATGCTGTCTGCATCTTGTATTGGCAGTCGGTGCATTTTTTGCACTAACTGAGTATGTTCTAAAAAGGAACTTACTGAACTGTGTCCAGATTTCTGACTATACTAGCTCTTTCTATTTTATCTCAATCATTTTTTATGCTGATACAAACAGTATTTTTGCATACTTTACATTTTGATAATATCTGAATCTCCGAATGACCAATTTAGAACTTGAAAAGACCCTTTGGACTGCTGCTGATAAACTGCGCAACAACATGGATGCTGCGGAATATAAGCATGTGGTTTTGGGTTTGATATTCCTGAAATATATTTCTGATGCTTTTGAGGAACTTTATAAAAAACTCAATGCAGAAAAACTGACAACCGGGGCCGACCCGGAAGATAAGGATGAATATACTGCCGAAAGAGTTTTTTACGTGTCTCCTTCTGCCCGTTGGAAATGGCTGCAGGGCCGGGCAAAGCTACCTACTATCGGCAAGGATATTGATGACGCAATGGATGCGATTGAAAAAGACAATCCATCCTTAAAAGGTGTTTTGCCCAAAGACTATGGCCGCCCCGCATTAGACAAACAGCGGCTGGGGGAATTGATTGACCTAATAGGTACAATTACCCTTAGCGCAAATGGTAATGGAAAAGGTAAAGATATTTTAGGTTTTGTGTTCGAATATTTTTTGGGCCGTTTTGCAGATGCAGAAGGTAAAAGAGGGGGACAGTTCTACACACCACAAAGTATAGTAAAAGTGTTAGTTGCCGTGCTGGCCCCGGAGGCTGAAAAGAGATTTTATGACGGCTGTTGTGGCAGTGGGGGCATGTTTGTACAAAGTGAGGAATTTATTGAGATGCATGAGCACCGCAAAGGAAAAATTTCCATTTACGGGCAGGAAAGCAATCCTACTACCCTAAAATTGGCTAAAATGAATTTAGCCATTCGCGGCATTGATGCCCGGATTGAGTTGGGCGATACTTTATTGAATGATAAGTTTCCAGGTCTGAAGGTTGATTACGTAATGGCAAACCCACCTTTTAACGTAAGCGATTATAGCATTAACAAAGCCGAAACGGATAAATGGAAGTATGGCATCCCGCCCGCAGGCAATGCCAATTATGCCTGGCTGCAGCATTTTATAAATAAGCTTGCCCCTTATGGCACCGCCGGTGTTGTGCTTGCCAACGGCAGTATGAGCAGCGATACTTCGGGCGAAGGACAAATCAGGAAGGAGCTCATTGAGGCCGACCTGATAGATTGCATGATCTCTTTACCGGCGCAATTGTTCTATAATACGCAGATACCGGCCTGTTTGTGGTTTATGGCGAGGAACAAAACCAATGGAAAATTCAGGGATCGCAGCAAAAAAGTTTTGTTTATAGATGCCCGTGAAATCGGAAGCATGATCAGCCGCAGGCAAAAAGAGTTAACAGAAGCGGATATTGAAAAAATTGCCGGTGCATATCACAATTGGCGAAATAAAGAATGGGCAACGGCCTACAAAGATGAACCGGGCTTTTGCAAATCGGCCTCACTGGACGAAATAAGAAAAAATAATTACGTGCTTACACCGGGGCGTTATATCGACTTTAAGGAAGCGGTAGATGATGGGGAAACCTTTGATGAAAAAATGAAGTTGTTAACCGCACAGTTGAAGGAGCAAATGGACAAAGCAAAATCGCTGGATGATGCTATCAAACAAAACTTATTAAAAATAGGATACAAAATAGATTAAAATGGAGAAAGGAAAACAAACCCCACCTGTTAATAGCGAAGATGCTGCGGCTAAATTAAGCCGGGCCGAGCGCCGGAAAGCTATTGCTGAAGACCGGAAATTGCTTTTAATTGGTGAAGAAGAAGCAAAAATCAATTTAAAAAGAATCCTTGATGTTCCGTTTAATGCACCCGAAGAGAATTTATAAAGCCAGATGATTGACTACGAAAAATTTGAAAAGTCGCTGCGGCATTTGAAGGCGCAGTTTGACAATTACAAAACAATTGATAACCGGGAGGATTTAGGCCAACTGGAGCGGGAGGCTATAGCCGAATCGGTTATACAGCGTTTTGAGGTTTGCTATGATAGTTTATGGAAGGTTTTAAAACGCTATTTAATTGAAGAACTGGGGATACCTGATGTACCAAATAGCCCAAAACCGGTTATCAATATTGCTTTTGAAAATCAATTGTTCAATTCAAGCGTAAAGCAATGGTTAAAATATGCGGAGGCAAGAACGGACACCTCGCATGACTATTCAGAAAATAAAGCATTTAAAGCGCTTGAGTTGATGGGTGATTTTATCGATGACGCCATTGATTTGTACATTATCATGAGTGGTAAAATATTTGAATAAATGCACCTCGACATTACCACACGCGACCATAAAACGCTAAAATATTTATTGAATGCCTATTTGCCCGGCACCACTGTTTGGGCCTTTGGGTCGCGGGTAAAATTTACGTCAAAACCGGAATCAGACCTTGATCTCGTGATCTTTACACCAGAGAAATTTCTTTTAGCCGAATTGAAAGATGCTTTCGCAGAATCTGACCTGCCTTTTAAGGTGGATATACTGGATTGGGACATTATCCCCGATAATTTTAAACAGAATATTGAAAAGGATTACGTGGTGTTGCAGGATGCGAGCGAGGAGAAGGCACAAATACCACAAAACTGGAAGACTTATAAGTTGGGGAATTTAATACAGGTTAATAAAAAGTCCATTAATAAAGATTTTCCGTTTGACACCATTAATTATATTGACACATCTTCGGTTACACAAAACAGATTTAAAAAGACACCAGAACTAGAACTGTTCAGTGCTCCAAGTAGAGCAAGAAGAATAGTACAAGAAAATGATGTCATATATTCCACCGTAAGACCCGTTCAAAGGCATTATGGCTTCATTCAAGGTTTTAAGCCAAATACAATTGTTTCCACTGGGTTTGCTGTTTTAACACCTAAAAAGATCGATCCTAAATTTTTATATTATTATCTTACTAAAGATGAGATAGTCAATTATTTAAATGGGGTAGCAGAATCAAACACAACGACATTTCCGGCATTTAATGCTTCTCTTTTTGAAACAATCGATATTACTATTCCCCGGTCATCAAAGGAGCAAGAATCTATATCCTCAATTTTGTCATCGCTTGAAGATAAAATAGAACTCAACCAGCAAATGAACCAAACCCTTGAAATAATGGCTCAAGCCATTTTTAAGGAATGGTTTGTTGACTTTAATTTTCCTGGATTTGATGGTGAGTTGAAAGATGGTTTACCGAAAGGGTGGAGGATCGGGGTTATTTCTGATATTTATAAAACAACTTCAGGTGGAACCCCAAGCAGAGCTAACTACGAATTCTATACAAATGGCAATATTAAATGGGTGAAGTCTAAAGAGCTCGATGGAGGATTTATACTTGATACTGAAGAAAAAATTACAGAAAACGCGGTAAAGAACTCTTCTGCAAAAAAGTTTCCCCGACATTCATTACTTATTGCAATGTATGGTGCTACCGTTGGACAGTATGCCATTGTAAGTTCGGAAGCAACTTGTAATCAAGCAGTATGTGCAATAATTCCTAACGATGTATATCCTTATTCTTATATTTTAGAGTATGTTAAAATGAATAAGGATAATATAATCGATCAAGCGAGCGGTTCCGCTCAACAAAATATAAGCCAGGCATTAATTCAGCGGCAAGAGATTTTGATCCCGCCTCCTGCTATCGTTAAGGGGTTTCATGAAATTGCGAGTAATTTGCTTAGTAAAATGGAAAATAACTTATTTGAAAATCAAGCCTTGACCCAAATTCGTGACAATCTCTTACCTCGATTAATGTCCGGAAAAATTGAAGTAAAAACCTAAACTTAAAAAATATGAAAATCATTGCATTAATTGGTCCTTCGGGCTGTGGTAAAACAACCACATTAAGTATTGTTTATAATCGTCTATTGGCAAACGGTGGTGTATCTAACAATAGGCAACAATTGGGGGCCAATCCAAATGATTTTTCGGATATAGTTAACTGGCAAGGTAAACAAGTTGCATTTTTTTCAATGGGTGATTATTCGGGCTATTTGGTAAACGCGACCCGCTATTATCGTGGATTAAATATTGATACCTTTGTTTGTGCCTGCAATGATCGCTTTGCAAGACCTATCTACGAATTTCAAAACCCTGTTTACAATTATATTCCCATTTTTAAGGTTCGGGAACCAAATCCTGCGCTTCGTGCAATTGCCGATAATAACGCCGCCCAAACGATATACAATTTGATATAAGGAATGAACCCCATCACCGAAAACGACATTGAACTGATTGCGATCTCGTACCTGCAAGGTTTGGGGTATCAATATATCAATGGCATGGACATCGGGCCAGAGGGTGAACATAATGAAAGGGAATACAATGAGGTGGTGTTGGTTGAGCGGTTGCGAAAAGCTATTTACAAGCTGAACCCCAACGTTCGGCAGGAAGCAAAGGAAGATGCATTAAAGAAAGTCTTGCGGACGGACAGCCCATCGGCGCTGATTAATAACGAAACTTTCCATCGTTACCTTACCGAAGGCATCCCGGTTGAAATAAGGGCGGCCGACGGCACACGCGGCGAGATAGTTTACATCGCCGATTTTGAAAATTATGAGCAAAATGAGTTTGTTGCCGTAAACCAATTTACCATTATTGAAAACAACCAGAATAAACGGCCTGACATAATTTTGTTTATTAATGGCTTGCCATTAGTAGTTATTGAACTGAAAAATGCTCCTGACGAAAACGCAGACATTAAAGCAGCATATAACCAACTCCAAACCTACAAGCAGGCAATCCCCTCGCTTTTCACCTACAATGAACTGTTGATTGCAACCGACGGATGGGATGCCAAATGCGGCACCCTTACGAGTGATTTTGGCCGTTTTTTAAGCTGGAAAACAAAAGACGGCAAAACCACCGCCGATACACTGGCGCTGCAAATGGAGGTGATGTTTAACGGCATGTTAAACAAACAAACGCTGCTCGATTTGGTCAGCCATTTTATCGTTTTTGAAAAAAGCAATGATAAAACGCTAAAAAAGGTTGCGGCCTATCATCAGTATTACGCAGTCAATAAAGCCGTAACAACAACCATAGAAGCTGCCGCCGCTACGGGTGACAGGCGCGCGGGTGTGGTATGGCATACACAGGGCAGCGGCAAAAGCCTGAGCATGGTATTTTATACCGGCAAAATGGTGCTGGCCTTGGATAACCCAACCATTGTTGTATTGACGGATAGAAACGACCTGGACGACCAGCTATTTGAAACTTTTAGCAACTGCCAGCAATTATTACGGCAGGAACCAAAACAGGCAGCCGACCGGAAAGATTTGCGTACACTATTAAGCGTGGCATCGGGCGGTATTGTGTTTACCACCATCCAAAAGTTTATGCCCGCTGAAGAGGCAGACTTCACTAACTCGCACCTGGTGAACGAACCCGAAGTACAATACATCGGCGCTAATGCCAAAGCCTTAAGCCTGCGTAAAAATATTATCGTAGTGGCGGATGAAGCGCACCGCAGCCAATATGATTTTTTAGATGGCTTTGCCAAATACATGCGCGATGCTTTGCCTAATGCCTCTTTTATCGGCTTTACCGGCACGCCTATTGAAAGCGGCGACCGGAATACCCAGGCGGTTTTTGGCAACTATGTAGATGTGTATGACATCCAGCAGGCTGTGAACGACAGGGCGACCGTACCGATATTTTATGAAAGTCGCCTTGCCAAAGTTCAATTCAGCGATGATGAGAAAGTTCATTTGGATGAACGGTTCGAAGAATTAACGGAAACGGAAGAATTAAATAACAGGCAGCAATTAAGGGCCAAATGGACAAGGCTGGAAGCTATTGTTGGGAATCCAAACCGCATCAATAAAATTGCCGAGGATTTGGTATATCACTTTGAACAACGCAGCTCGGTATTGGATGGTAAAGCGATGGTGGTGTGCATGAGCCGCCGGATATGCGTCGAAATGTATGATGCCATTATCAAATTAAGACCCGAATGGCACGACGCCGAAGATGACAAAGGCGCCATAAAAGTGGTAATGACAGGTTCTTCAAGTGATGAGTTAAACCTACAACCGCATATCCGCAACAAAACAAGGCGCAAGGCCATTGGAGAACGTTTGAAAAACCCGGCCGATAATTTAAAAATGGCTATCGTGCGTGATATGTGGCTCACCGGTTTTGATGCACCTTGTTTGCATACGCTGTATGTTGACAAACCCATGCGCGGCCATAGCCTGATGCAGGCAATAGCGCGGGTAAACCGGGTTTTTACCGAAGGCAAGGAAGGCGGATTGGTGGTCGATTATTTAGGCATCGCGCAGGAATTAAAACACGCTTTGGCGGTTTATACCCAAAGCGGTGGCGAAGGCAAACCGACCTTAGACCAGGAATTGGCCGTAGCCAAAATGCTTGAATTATATGAAGCGATTGAATACCAGCTAAGGCATTTCGATTGGCTTAAATTTTTCACGTTATCCCCGGAGGGAAAGTTAAAATATATCCCGGTTATCGTGGATTATATTTTCAGCCAGGAAAACGGCGAACAATCTTTCGTGGAGAATACAAAAAACCTATTAAAAGCTTTTGCTATTTCGGTGCCACATGAAAAAGCCATTGCCATCAGGGATAATGTTGCCCTATTCCAGGCGATCAAAGCTCGCTTAGTTAAAATTTCAGATAGGAACGAAGGCGGAAAGAGCGATGCGGAAATAGAAACAGCCATTAAACAAATTATTTCGGAAGCGATAACGGCAGACAAAGTAATCGACGTATTTGATGCTGCCGGTATAAAGAAACCAAATATTGAAATTCTGGATGAACGTTTCCTGCAGGAATTGAAGGACCTTCCGCAAAAAAATCTTGCTGTTGAGTTGTTAAAGAAGCTGCTTAAAGAGGAGATCAAAAAACGGACAAAGATCAACCTTGTTGAAAGCAAGAAATTCTCGGAGTTATTAGAAGATGCTATTAAGCGCTACCACAACGGCATGATTGATACGGTAGAGTTTTTGGAAAAAGTATTGATACCGTTTGCCAACCAGATCAAAGAGTCGGACCGGAAAGGCGAAAAACTCGGGCTTGATTATCGGGAGTATGCGTTTTATACGGCACTGGAAGTTAACAACAGCGCGGTGGCGATATTAGGCGATGAAACTTTAAAACACATCGCACAGGAATTGCTTAAAACCGTAAGAAACAGCACAACTATTGATTGGGCAATAAAAGAGAGTGTGCAGTCAGCCCTAAGGCGCAATGTACGCCGGATTTTACGCTTATACGGGTATCCGCCTGATCTTCAGGAAAAAGCTGTGCAAACCATATTGACACAGGCAAAAATGCTGGCGGAAGATATCGGCGGCGTTGATTAATGTTACGGCGCTTCGCGGGAGGACCGCAGTGTATACCGGCCTTCGAGCGTAATGCCTGCAGGCGTATGAACGCATGGCCCGACCCGGCTAATACCAGCCGGGGCACGCCCTTATTTTAGTAGCAGTTGATAGTGGCAGTAGCAGTTTCTTTTTTTAGTCCGCGCAGGTTCTCCCGCCAGACATAGCGGAGACGGAAGGGAAAGTCATAAGGCCTCTGTACCTGTTGCGGTTGTCCCTGGTTCAACCGGGCTGGTTGCGGCCTGTTCAACCTGCTCGGTCTTTTCAGTTTCGTCTTCGGTATTCAGGTCTTTTATGTATTGCACCTTGAGGTGGTCGTACAGGGAATGCTTATCGATCAAAATTGAAGATAAACTGGCAACCATTCCGGCCAGGATGAGATGAAAGATGACGTTATGCTGGTCGGTCATCTCTAAAACCAAAATAACCGATGTAAAGGGCGACCGGGTTACCCCGGTTAAAAAGCCGACCATGCCGGCGAGGATGAGCATATTGGTGTTGGTATCGGATACCCTGAACCACCCGGCCACCAGCGAGCCGATGCTTGCGCCCGCACCCAGCGCCGGCGCAAAAATGCCCCCGGCAGCGCCTGTTGTAAAGGATAACATGGTGCCGCCTACCCTTAACAGGGGCGTGTACCAGGCCACATATTTGTGGGGCGTAAACAGGGTTTTTTGCATGATGTCCTTACCGGAGCCCAGTACCTCCGTGCTGACAAAAAAGGCCAAAAAAGCCATGATCAATGCACAAGCCACCACATAGGCCACATGCTGCCGGGTAAACTTAAACCTGGCTTTTAATGAAAATATAAACAGGATCAATTTGGACATCCCGCTTCCCGCCAAGCCCGACAACATAGCCACAAGGGCCACGCCCAAAAAAATAGAAGCTGAAAGACCGGCCAGTTTTGGATAGCCGAGATACAGGTAGGGTCCTAAAAGCGCCTGGGCCGATAAGCCGGCGATGATGACCGAAGAAAAAATGGCCGTTTTGTAATAGCTGAAATGTGTTTTGGTAAGTTCTTCGATGGCAAATACAATACCGCCCAACGGCGTATTAAAAGCGGCCGCCAGGCCGGCAGCAGCCCCGGTGACCATCATGTTTTTCTTGGCGATTTTTGGCCACCATTTGGGTAAAAGCTGGTAGGTGATCTTGTATATCGAGGCCGCGATCTGGATGGTAGGGCCCTCCCTGCCGATTGCGCCGCCGCCAATGGCCATCACTAAGCTGGACAATACTTTTATCAATATGATGCGGAAACCCAAGAGTTTGTCTACAATCCTGACGGTGCGGGGCGTTGATATTTGAATGGCTGCCATCACCTGGGGGATGCCGCTGCCCCGCGCATAAGGCGAGAACCTTTGCACCAGCCACCAGGCCAGCACAAAGCACATTGGCGAAAGGATAAAAAGCAGCCATTTGTGGAAATTGAACACGGCAGTGGTTATGTCCTCGGCCGCATTAAAAAGCCTGGTGTATAAAACGGCCAGCAGACCGGTGATGACAGAGGCTATCCAGAAAGGAATAGCCTGCAGCGCGTTCCGCTTTAAATTTTCGTTCCGGATCCTGTCGAATGCTTTTTTTAGTTTGAGTCGCAACCAATGGATCGTGTTATTCATAGCTGGTGGGTAGCCGGTTAACGGTTAATAGCCGGTTGGGTAATTTTATAAGTAATTGCGCCGTTTTTTGAACCGTGCGAAACAAATTTATGTTAGTCGCGGTTTTGCAAACATTTGAGCAGCGGCACAAATTACAAATTTTTTAAAGACCGGCCGATATTTCTCAGGCTTTTTATTTGTATAAAGCTGTTTATCAATTGTTTATAAAACAATTCCATTTGCCGCAATAAGCATTATGGTGACAAAAATTTGTCAGTGTTGCAAAGTGTTGCAGGTTTGTTTCACCAACAGCACCTAACTACCTGGTATACATAACGGTGTGTTGCAGCTGTTGCAGGTGATTCTTCCGGCACGCAGTTTCGCTGCAACAGCAAGCGCAATTCGCACTGCCCCCGGGGTATGAACCATGATCCGTGAACTATGATTATATTTGCCCATGATTTCATCGCAAAGGTATGATCAGCGGGGCGTATCGGCTTCCAAAGACGACGTGCACAATGCCATTAAAAACATCGATAAGGGGCTATTCCCGAAGGCCTTTTGTAAGATAGTCCCGGATATCCTCTCAAACCATCCGGATTACTGTAACATCATGCACGCCGACGGCGCCGGCACCAAATCATCCCTGGCTTACACCTATTGGAAAGAGACCGGCGACCTTTCCGTTTGGCGCGGAATAGCCCAGGACGCCATCATTATGAACGTGGACGACCTGCTTTGCGTAGGCGCGACGGATAATATCCTGCTGTCCTCAACCATTGGGCGCAATAAGAACCTGATCCCCGGGGAAGTGATCGCGGCCATCATCAATGGCACCGAAGAGATACTGGCGGAACTCAGGGATGCAGGAATGGGCATTTACTCCACCGGCGGCGAAACGGCCGACGTAGGCGACCTGGTGCGGACGATCATTGTTGACTCCACTGTTACCTGCCGGATGAAGCGCAACGAGGTGATATCGAATGATCGCATACAGCCTGGCGACGTTATCGTGGGACTGGCCTCTTATGGGCAAGCAACTTATGAAAAGGAATACAACGGCGGCATGGGCTCAAACGGACTAACCTCGGCCCGCCATGATGTGTTTAACAAAGCCGTCGCCGAAAAATACCCGGAGAGCTATGACCCCGGCATCCCTTTCGACCTTATCTTTTCGGGCAGTAAGAACCTGACAGACCTTGTCGACATAAGTGATGGACGGTCTGTTACCGCCGGCAAGCTGGTGTTATCACCGACGAGAACGTATGCGCCGATCATTAAAGCCATCCTTGACAAATATCGCCCTCAAATACATGGTATGGTGCACTGCAGCGGGGGCGCTCAAACTAAAGTATTGCATTTTGTTGAGGGGCTGCATATTATTAAGGATAACCTGTTCCCTGTGCCGCCGCTGTTCGGGCTGATACAGCAGGAGTCAGGCACCAGCTGGCAGGAGATGTATAAAGTATTTAACATGGGGCACCGCATGGAGCTTTATGTTCCTCAGGAAATTGCAGATGAACTGATAAAGATATCCGAAAGCTTTGGGGTACATGCGCAAATTGTTGGCAGGGTGGAAAAAGCCCCAACCAAACAGGTGACCATTCGCTCAGCATTCGGCGAGTTTGTTTACAGTTAGGTTTGCAAATCTTACGCGTCCTTGACTGCTACCTATTTTCGGATTTCACAGGTTTTATGTAGATTTGCAGGCGCCTGCAAATCTACAGCTTTCAACCAGGCCATCATGAAAAATCAAGTTGCTAAATGAGGCCTTCAACGAGGTTAAAAATGCAAAAAAACAATACACCGACATTTTACACATATATCATCAAAATATGAACTACGATCTGATAGTAATAGGTTCAGGCCCTGGCGGCTACGTTGCTGCCATCCGCGCTTCGCAGTTGGGTTTAAAAACCGCCATAGTTGAAAGAGAATCACTTGGAGGGGTATGCCTTAACTGGGGTTGTATCCCAACAAAGGCGCTATTGAAAAGCGCTGAGGTTTTCGAATACATCAACCACGCAGCAGACTTCGGTATAAAAGTGGGTGACAGTGCCGTTGACTTCGATTCAGTGATAAAAAGGAGCCGCACAGTTGCTGACGGGATGAGCAAAGGCGTTCAGTTTTTGATGAGAAAAAATAAGATCGATGTGTTGACTGGGTTCGGGAAGTTGAAAGGGAAGGGTGTGGTTGAAGTCACCGCCGCAAACGGCGAAAAAAAAGAATACTCGGCCAAACATATCATTTTGGCCACTGGCTGCCGTTCCCGCGAGTTGCCAAACCTGAAACAGGATGGGGTAAAAGTGATTGGTTATCGCCAGGCGATGGTGCTGCCTAAAAAACCTGAATCGTTGGTTGTAGTTGGATCAGGAGCGATTGGTATCGAGTTCGCTTATTTTTATAACGCGATAGGAACCAAGGTTACCGTGGTTGAATTCCTGGATAATATTGTGCCGCTCGAGGATGAAGAAGTATCAAAACAGCTGGCCCGTATCCTCAAAAAACAGGGCATCAGTATTATGACCAGCTCAAATGTTGAGTCGGTTGATACCAGCGGAGATTTGTGCAAAGTACAGGTTAAAACCGCCACCGGAACTGAAACGCTGGAAGCCGAGATCGTACTGTCGGCAGTAGGCATTACCACCAATCTTGAAGGCATCGGGCTTGAAGAAACCGGCGTAGCAACCGACAAAGGCAAAGTGGTTGTTGATGATTTTTACCGCACTAATGTAGAAGGCATTTATGCAATAGGCGACATTGTTAAGGGACAAGCGCTGGCACACGTTGCATCGGCAGAAGGCATTA
>DASRTD010000158.1:0-24124 GCA_035656115.1 Mucilaginibacter sp. | reverse complement strand
ATTGGTCAGGATTCTCTTTGATATAACCCTTGATGTTCAGGTATTCCTTTTCACTTCGGATAACCCTGTCATAATAACGGGGCTGCCATAGAAACTCAATATGATTTATGGCGGCAAATGTGGTTACCGATGATTTGTATCCCCTGATGATTGACGCAAGGTTTTTGCTTTGCGAACCAAATTTATTGATCTCCCAATTTATTTTGTCCGGTTTGTTTATAAGCAAGATGCCATGGATATGGTCGGGCATAACCACAAATTCGTCCACCTCCACATAGGGATGAAACGTCGGGATCTTTTCAAAATTATCATGGGCGATTTTACCAATTTCGGTCATCCGTAGAGACGCGATACATCTCGTCTCCGAAAGATTTTGAGCCTGAGGAACGTCGCAGGGTTCGATTTCGCCAAAATATCCGATGCGTTCCTTAGTACATATGGTTATGAAATACATGCCATCGGAGCCATAATCCCAGTTAGCCAATCGGGCAGGTGATATGCGGTATTTATTGCGAAAATGGTCTTCCATATCGGTTTAGATGGGCATAAATGCTTATCAGATGTATACCTGTCAACGGGAGACGCGATGTATCGCGTCTCTACACAATCGTCGCGTCTTCCAAAACCTTCCCGCTCTCACATTTAATAATGCGCGATGGAAAAGTGCGGATGATATGATAATCATGCGTTGCCACAATTACAGCCGTGCCCATCTGGCTGATCTGTTTCAGCAGCAGTACAATTTCTTCGGAGGTATCAGGGTCCAGGTTGCCGGTAGGTTCGTCGGCGAGCATGATCTCCGGATCGTTGAGTAAGGCGCGGGCAATAACCACGCGCTGCTGTTCCCCGCCGGAAAGCTCATGCGGCATCTTCTTTAGTTTTGATCGCAGGCCAACTTTCTCCAATACGTCCAGCGTTCTGTCGGCAATCAGTTTTTTATCCTTCCAGCCGGTAGCCTTCATCACAAAAAGCAGGTTCTCCTCTACTGACCGGTCGATCAGCAGTTGAAAATCCTGGAAAACGATGCCCAGCTTGCGCCGCAAAAACGGAATATCTTTTGGTTTAATGTGGTTCAGGTCGTACCCGCAGGCAATGCCATCGCCGGTTGAAACCGGGATGTCGCCATAAAGCACTTTTAGCAAACTGCTTTTGCCCGACCCGGTTTGCCCGATCAGCCAAACAAAATCTCCTTTATCAATATGCAGGTTTACATTGGATAATACCAGGTGTGTCTGCTGGTAAATATCGACGGACCTGAGGTTTATAATTGAATTCATGCCTTTTTGTTCATTAGTTCACTGGTTCATTAGTTCACTGGTTCATTAGTTCATTTGTAGATAGTTCAATACCTTTCTGGCGGTCCATCGGGTTATTAGTTCGACCATTGTGCCAGTATACAGGTTGCAAAGCAGACCAATGAACTAATGAACCAGTGAACCAATGAACTATAACTCTAATTTAAGGATTTGTCCAAATGGCAGGTCCTTAACAATTTCCATAATTTGGCCGGCCCTATCATGTAAACCGATTTTATCCAGCGATTTCTCCGGCCTGTCAACCCTAAAGTAAGCCAAAAGCGTAAACTTATCATCCCGAAGCTGAACGTAGTCGGGTATTTTAGCGACGCCTTTTACTTTAATGATGTGGTAGTTCATTGGTTCATTAGTTCATTGGTTCATTAGCTCAATGGTTCATTAGTAGAAAGTTCGATACCTGTCCTTCGGTCTGCAGGTCTATTAGTTCAAACATTGCGCCCTCATACAGGTAACAAAGCAGACCAATGAACTAATGAACCAGTGAACATTAAAGTGCCAGCACTTCCTTCACCCGTTCCGCCGCTTCTTTTAATAAAATGGCCGAATATACTTTTAACCCCGAATTATCGATCAGCTGTTTGGCTTCAACCGCGTTGGTGCCCTGTAACCGAACGATGATTGGTATGGGAATATTGCCGATCTCGTGGTAAGCGTCTATTACACCCTGGGCCACACGATCGCAACGAACAATGCCGCCGAAGATGTTGATCAGGATCGCTTTTACATGCGGGTCCTTTAAAATAATATTGAAAGCGGCCTTTACAGTTTGAGCATTGGCCGTACCGCCTACATCCAAAAAGTTGGCAGGTTCACCGCCGGCGATTTTTATAATATCCATGGTAGCCATGGCCAAACCGGCGCCGTTTACCATGCAGCCCACGTTGCCGTCAAGCTTTACATAGTTCAGGTTCGATTTGCCGGCCTCTACCTCCATCGGGTCTTCTTCATTAAGATCACGCAGTGCGGCAAAATCCGGATGACGGTATAATGCGTTATCATCCAAATTTACTTTTGCGTCGACAGCTAATATTTTATTGTCCGATGTTTTTAAAACCGGGTTGATCTCGAATTGCGAAGAATCGGTTGCATCATAAGCTTTGTACAAAGCGGTGATGAATTTCACCATTTCCTTAAAAGCATCACCCGACAGACCCAGGTTAAAGGCAATTTTGCGTGCCTGGAATGGCTGCAGGCCAACTTTAGGGTCGATTTCTTCCTTATGTATTCTTTCAGGTGTTGAGTGCGCCACTTCTTCAATATCCATACCCCCTTCGGTGGAGTACATGATGATGTTGCGGCCTCTTGAACGGTCGAGCAATACACTCACATAAAACTCCTTGGTTGGGGTTTCGCCGGGATAATAAACATCCTGTGCAACCAATACTTTGTGAACTTTCTTGCCTTCGGGGCCCGTTTGCGGAGTGATGAGTTGCATTCCTAAAATATTGCCTGCTTTTTCCTTAACCTCTTCCAGGTTTTTGGCCAGTTTTACGCCGCCGCCTTTGCCGCGGCCGCCGGCATGTATCTGGGCCTTAACCACCACCCAATCCGACCCAAAATCTTCTTTTATTTTTTTAGCGGCTTCAACAGCCTGCTCAACGGTTTCGGCAAGTACGCCTTCCTGCACCCTAACGCCAAAGCTTTTTAATATCGCTTTACCCTGGTATTCGTGAATGTTCATGTGTTTTGAAGAATTTGGCCAAAGCTACGATTTAGTTTTAAGAGATTGGAGACCGGAGATTAGTTGAATTTTAAAATTTGACGATTTGAAAATGAATTATAAAGATTTTACCGCAAAGAGCACAAAGGGAGAAGCACAAAGGTCACAAAGCCTTAATAGTTTGTTATTTTTTCTCTGCGCGCTCTGTGTCTTCTACAGGGAAATTGCGTTTAAAAATTGTCGATTGTTTGTTATGTCGATACATCAATAAAATCAGGTAAAATATTATCAGGCTACCGGTACACCTGAACCACCTGGTACAGGTGAATACACCTGGGACACCTGGGATAGTAATTTTTCCTTTAGTTTGCTTGCTTTTGTCAAGAATTTTCTTTATTAAATTACAATAGATTCATTTTAAACGAAAAATTAAATGCCGGGATGTTTAAACGCGATTTCCCTGGTGTCTTCTCTGCGTTCCCTGTGTTTAAATTAAAATGCTTTATTTGTAATTAACTTATTTATTAATAAAATACGCTCCAATCACTAACTTCGCGGAATGCTTAAAGCAAAAAATATTCACAAAGCATATGGGAAGCTCGACATCCTGAAAGGCGTAGACCTCGAGGTAAAAAAGGGCGAAATTGTTACAATCGTCGGCGCATCCGGCGCAGGGAAAAGCACGCTGCTGAATATTTTAGGCACATTGGACCGGCCCGACCAGGGGCAATTGTTTATCAATAATTTAGAAGTAAGCAAACTGAGTAACACCAATTTGAGCGATTTTCGTAACCAGCGGATCGGGTTTATTTTCCAGTTTCATCATTTGCTGGATGAGTTTAACGCGGTGGAGAATGTGAGTATCCCGGCATTTATAAAAGGCGTTTCGCGCGGAGAAGCCGAAAAAAATGCCACTGCTTTGCTGGAGCGCCTGGGCCTCGGCGACAGGCTGACGCACAAACCCAATGAACTTTCCGGCGGCGAGCAACAAAGGGTAGCGGTTGCAAGGGCGCTGATCAATAAACCCGCGATCATTTTTGCAGATGAACCATCGGGCAACCTCGATTCGGCCAATTCGCTTGAGCTGCACAAGCTGTTTATCAGGCTGCGCGACGAATTTAATCAAACGTTCGTCATTGTTACGCACAATGAGGAGCTGGCTAATATGTCGGACCGGACGGTGTTGATGAAGGACGGGTTGGTAAGCGCTTAAATGCGTCACGCCTCACCCAACCCTCTCCAAAGGAGAGGGCTTAAAAAGGGATGCGCAAATGAATTGTCCGGCGTCAAAAAGTCCTTCTCCTTTGGAGAAGGATTAGGATGAGGCGTACGGAGTTTGTAGGTAAAACGTTTCAACAGCATGTACACGCTAATTACCGGCGCAACAACATCGATGGCTTATAAGGTTAAAAACAGCTTAATTGCCGAAAATATAATTTTGGGCGATTATGCCGAGTTGCCATCAACCATGTTGTCAAAAACGATGATACAGCTTCCAAATCCAGCATCGCCATCATATGCACACGAGATGCTGGCATTATGTTTGGATAAGGAAATTGACCATATTTATGCTTTAAAAATTGAAGAACAAAACCAATTAGCCACAGCAATCCAGTTATTCAGCGAATATGGAATTGCTATTACCCCGGCCTCCGGCCATGAACTATGAACCATCAACTATGAACTTATTTACTATCGACACCGGCTTTTTCAAACTCGACGGCGGCGCCATGTTCGGCGTGGTGCCGAAAAGCATCTGGAACAAACTTAATCCTGCTGACGAAAATAACCTGTGCAACTGGGCATTACGCTGCCTGCTGATTGAGGATGCAGGCCGTTTAATTTTGGTAGATACCGGCATCGGCAACAAACAGGACGCCAAATTTTTCAGTTATTACCACCTCAGCGGCGATGCTACCATTGACGGTTCATTGGCCAAACTTGGTTTTGACCGGGATGATATTACTGATGTTTTTCTCACCCACCTCCATTTCGACCACGTTGGCGGCGCCGTTGCCAGGGAAGGCAATCAGTTGGTACCGGCTTTTAAAAATGCGACTTATTGGAGCAACCAACAGCACTGGGATTGGGCCGTTAACCCTAACGAGCGGGAGAAGGCGTCGTTTTTAAAAGAAAACATCCTGCCGATACAGGAAAGCGGACAATTGAAATTTATACCGGTGGAGGATAACGTAAAATTTACAGAGCATATCCAGGTAAAATTTGTTTACGGGCATACAGATGCGATGATGCTGCCATTGATCCGTTATAAAGGCTGCGAAGTATTGTATATGGCCGATCTGCTGCCCTCAGCAGGGCATATCCCGCTGCCTTACATAATGGCTTATGACATGTTTCCGATGAAAACCCTGGATGAAAAAAAAATTATCCTGAACGAAGCGGTAGAGAAAAATTATATTTTGTTTTTCGAACACGACCCGGTAAACGAATGTTGTACCCTGCAGGTAACAGAAAAGGGCATTCGGTTGAAGGATACTTTTAAACTAAGTGAACTATAAAAGGGTTTGGAGACAGGTTTTATTAATATTTTTTTAAACAATCTTGTTACCAAATAAAAATTCAAATAAAAAAACTGTAAATTTATTTTCCGTTGCGTTTTGTGTCTGACCGATTTGATAAATGATTTGTGGTTTGGCGAAAAATTTTTGGATGAAGAGCCAATTTTAAGAAGAAATTCAACCTATACGTTATATGAGAAGACCATTGCAGCCCCACAAAAACCGTGCAATAACGTGCATAAAATCAGTAAAATGTAAAGATTTATTTATTTGAAAATTCCCGAAAAAATCCGGCAACAATTTCCTACCTTTGCACGTTCATTTCTAAAACAAAAGAATCGAGGTTAATATAAATGAGACAACTCAAAATAACTCAATCCATAACCAATCGTGAGTCCCAGTCGCTTGACAAATACCTTCACGAAATTGGTAAAGTTGACCTGATAACAGCCGAAGAAGAAGTAATATTAGCTCAGAAAATAAGAGAAGGTGACCAGGCCGCGTTAGAACGTTTGACCAAAACGAACTTACGCTTTGTGGTTTCTGTTGCCAAACAATATCAAAACCAGGGCCTTACCCTGGGTGACTTAATAAACGAAGGTAACCTTGGTTTGATAAAAGCTGCAAAGCGCTTCGACGAAACCAAGGGCTTTAAATTTATTTCCTACGCCGTTTGGTGGATACGCCAGTCAATATTGCAGGCTATTGCCGAGCAGTCGCGCATTGTGCGTTTACCGTTGAACCAGGTAGGTTCATTGAGCAAGATCAGCAAAGCATTCTCCAAACTGGAGCAGGAATTCGAGCGTGAGCCGTCGCCCGAGGAACTGGCTGAAATGCTGGAAACTACCGTAGACAAAATTTCGGATACGCTGAGCAACTCGGGCCGCCATGTTTCCATGGACGCACCGTTTGTACAGGGCGAAGAAAATACTTTGCTGGACGTTCTGGAAAACCAGGAACCAAACACCGACTCGATACTGATCAACGAATCATTATCCGAAGAAATTAAACGTTCGCTGTCGACTTTAACCGAGCGCGAGCGCGAGATCATCGTATTGTTTTTCGGTTTGGGCACCAATCACCCGCTTTCGCTGGAAGAGATCGGCGAGAAATTCAATCTTACCCGCGAGCGTGTAAGGCAGATCAAAGACAAAGCGCTGCAAAGATTGCGTCATACGTCAAGAAGTAAGATACTGAAATCCTATTTGGGATAATTTAGATAAAGAATTGGTTATGAAAAGCCGTTGGCAGGAAGCTAACGGCTTTTTTGTTTTTTGGTGGTATCAGCCAGCAATCAAATTGTTGAACTAAGTGCTAAGTTCTTTGCTTATCCTGTTATTGATGTGACGTACCATTTCATCAAGATCTTTGACGCAAAGGTTCATTTTATCTAAGATTTCCTCTTTCTCCTTTATATCTGTTGCCATATCCATTAAGCTGACCAGGGCAATTATGGAAGCGACAGGGCGCCGGACTTCGTGTGAACTCACCCATGCGATCTCTTTTAAAACGCTATTTTGGCGGTTTAACTCCTCTTCATGAAGTTTTCTTTCGGTTATATCCCTGAAATTGCAGACTATCGCCCGGATATACTCATCACCGAGTAAGTTTGTAAACATACCTTCGAGCCAAATATAAGCTCCATTGCGATGCAAACACCTGAATGTTAAAATAAGCGGCCTCCCTGGTTGGCCAAGCGTTTGGCTTAAAAGTTCACCAAAGGCCTGCTTGTCATCCGGGTGCACCAGGTCGATCATCGCTTGCTCAGCACTTTTTACGTCGCTAACACCGTTTATTCGCTCTGCCGACAAACTCAGATAAAAAATGTTCAGTTTATCGTCCAGCAGGACTATTCCGTCATAACTGTGTTCAATTAATTTTCTGAACCGCAATTCGTTAGCCACTATTTTCCCGGTTTGAACCCTGACTTTCTTTTCAAGCTCTGTTTGTAAAGCGGCTCTTTGGTCTTCCATTAGTTTTCGCTCAGTAATGTCGCGGGTAATTTTAGCAAATCCGATATGACCGCCATTATTGTCATAGAGTGCCGTAAACACAATATTTGCCCAAAACTGAGAGCCATTTTTTCTTACCCGCCAACCTTCGCTTTCAAAAGTTCCATGCTCCAAAGCTTCACTCAGATTGTATAGCGGCTCATTAGCGGCCCGGTCCTCCATCGTGTAAAAAACAGAAATGTGCTTACCTATTATTTCACTTTCACGATACCCTTTGATATGCGCGGCACCCTGGTTCCATGTTAAAATATAACCATCGGGGTCTATCATAAAAATTGCATAGTCCTTTACATTGGCTATCAGGAGTCGGAAAAGTTTTTCGTCGACACTTTGTCCGAAATGGTCATTGGCATTATTATTTTGCAAGATGATTAGGTTTAATGTTCGCTAAAAATACCAGGGATGAATCTTTACCAATGGGGTTGTTGTAAAAGAAACCCTTAAGGTTAAAGGTATAATTTTTCTGTTAACGATACAAATTTATGTTTTAAAAAAACCGCAGTCGGCTTAATTACAAATGCTAAACTCAATCATATAGAAATTAATGATCCGCGCAATAATTTGTCGTTAAATTGGTTTAAATGCTGTCGCAATTAACCTTTTGAAACGAACCGCCATCCTCACTTTCCAGTACTATCGCATGTTGTTGCTGTATAATATAGCGTTCACGATTGTTTGGATAGCCTTCGCGCTTTACGGCTTTGGCGAGTTGAATACAGTCGTACTATTCTGGGCTAAAGTAAGCGGGTTTGTGTCGGCCGCATTTATTCAGCACTATTCCGCTAAAGAAAGCTATTTCTATTTCCGTAATGCGGGCTATCGAATGAGGCGGGTAATCATGCTTGCCTTTTTAGCCGATGCGTTAGGTTTCATTATTATCTTCCTGTTATTCACATTTATCATCCATGCAGCCACGCACTTTATTGGTTGATAGCGTCGAACTCGCGTTCGATAACCGGAAAATCCTGCAGGACGTTGCCTTACAATGCAGCCAGGGCGAGATCATGGGCCTGCTGGGACGCAACGGTTCGGGAAAGTCATCCTTATTAAAGATCATCTTCGGTTCACTTAAGCCCGCCTACCGATATGTAAGCATCGATGGCAAATACATTTATAACGGCTACGCAGACGGCAGCATAGCCTATTTACCCCAACACAACTACCTGCCTCATGGCATTAGGATCAGCAGCCTGGCGAGGATGCTTATCGACCCCATATTTTGGGATGAATTTGCTGAACAACCTGTCTTTCAAAATCATCAGCATAAAACAGTTGGAGAGCTTTCCGGCGGTGAATTACGCATGCTGGAAACCTTGATGGTAGTCTATAACAAGGCTGATTTCATTTTGCTGGATGAACCTTTTACCCATATCTCGCCGGTGCAAACGGAATTTTTTAAGCCGATAATAAAAGCATGCAGCCAACGAAAAGGCATTATCATCACAGATCACCAGTATTACAACGTTTTGGATGTAGCCGACCGGCTAATTATTTTAGAGAACGGCTGCACCAAACCTGTTAATGGTGTTGACGATTTGGTAACCTACCGTTACCTAAGCGGAATAAAATAGTTTGCCTCACAGTCGTTAAATTTTACAAAAACTGCAACACACAGCCGCCAAAGCGGGTCTTTTTATACAGATGCCCGTTTGATGAGGAAGTTATACCTGTTGTTGTTTTGTATCGCCTGTTGCCATCCGGCATGGGCGCATACAAAAATTACCGTCGGCGGCATTACTTTCAAAAATGCTCATCTCGACCCCGACCCGGCTCCAATAGCAGATTTTAAAACACTAGTGGTGCCCATAAAACGAGCTGGCAACCTTATCATCGTAGAGGCGACGGTTGATAACCTTGAAGGTAATTTTGTTTTGGATACCGGCGCGCCCTACCTGGTGTTAAATGAAACCTATTTTAGGGACGCCCCGCGAATTGAAGATGAAGACGCCGGGGGGGTTAACGGCCAGGCGGGTTTGGCATTTAAGACCTATGTGCACAATTTCCGGATATTGGATCTGCAGTATAGCCGCCTTACCGCCGATGTTACTGATTTGTCGGCGATAGAAAATGGCCGCAGCATAAAAGTGCTGGGCCTGTTGGGCACGAGGCTTTTTTCAAAGTTTGCGCTGACAGTAGATCTGTTTCATAACGAATTGTACATCCAGAGACTTGACGAAAATAACGAGATCCCAGAAACCGAGCGCCTTTACCGTAACCCTTATATGGTGACTTCCTTTAAGTATGATAACGATGTAGTGTTTATGAAAGGAGCCATTAATAGCCATTTGTTTTGGTTTGCTTTTGATACCGGCGCTGAAAGCAGCCTGCTGGAGTACCGCATAACAAAAAAGACCGGTGAAGATATGGAGGTGATCAGCCGCTCGAAACTTACCGGCATTGGCGGCTCCGTTTTTGAAGTAATTTACGCCAGATTTGATAATTTGCGCATCGGTAACCAGGTTTTTATGAAAAACCGGGTATTGCTGACCGATTTGGAGAAAATGGGAAGAGTTTACGGCGCATCGATAGATGGGGTGTTGGGCTATGATTTTTTTGCAAGAGGCATATTCACTATCAATTTCGCGAAAAAAGAATTTGAAATGTACATTTACACGAGCCAGTAAGCATGAGGCGTGCTAAATATATAGGATTTATACTGATGCTGCTTTTTTGCGGCGTGCGGCGTGCCATTGCCCAAAGCCCGAACAGCCTGGTAATTACAGGCGACCGCCTGGTGCTTACCATCAATTTAAAATCATCTTCCGCACAGATCGATAGCATCCTCAAAGTGGCCGGGATCGCCGCCAAAACGTCTGCCATAAAAAAAGGCGAATTTACTGCGATAAACAACGATGGCTGGCAGCCGGCTTCCAAACAGGACGGGATAATAAGATTTGAAAGGCTGCTGGCCGATGCAGACTACAACCCCCAGGACAGACCTTTTGAAATTACCGCCGAAATCCCAAGTATTGAAGGCAAGCCGGGATACCCGGAGCAAGTGGGATTTGGTATTAATAAATATGAGAAAATGACCGTGATAGAGTTAGCCTCGGGTTTAACGCGGTTTATTTTGCCGGGATTTGAACGCTCCAAAAGGGTATTTCTCACAGGGAACTTCAACAACTGGAGCACCTTAAAAGGGCTGATGAAAAGAACCGAGGGTGGCTGGATATTGGATGAAAAGCTGGATGCAGGCGTTTACGAGTACAAATATATCGCCGATGGCCGCTGGATGACCGACCCCAACAACCTGCAGTCGGTTAATGACGGGGCAGGCAATACAAATTCAGTATACTTTAAATATAACTACACATTCAGGCTTGGCGGATTTGCAGCGGCACATAGGGTAGCTGTGTCGGGAGATTTTAATAATTGGGATTCTTATGAACTGGAAATGCAAAAAAAGGGCGCTACATGGGAACGACAGCTTTACCTGGGCGATGGCAGGCATGAATACCGCTTTATGGTAGACGGACAATGGATAACCGATCCGGTAAATCCATCTAAGATCAGCAGTGAAGAAAAAAATAAGTCGGACGACAAATACGCCTGGCTTAACTCGGTACTAAAGCTCGGCGAACCGGTCACGCTCAAACTCGAAGGTCATCCGGCAGCTAAAACGGTAGTGCTTACGGGCGATTTTGGTAACGTCGAAGCAGCCGACCTTAAGATGGAAAAGAAAGGCGGCTCATGGGCCTTGCCGCTGGTGTTAAGCCCCGGCAATTATGATTACCGTTTTATAGTTGACGGCGTGCCGCTTCGTGATCCCGCGAACCCACACTATTCGGTAAAAAATGGTGAAGAGTGGTCGTTTTTGGCTGTAAGCCCCAATTACACTTTCCGGCTGGCCCATCACGGGCGCGCTAAGAACGTAAAGCTTTGCGGCGTATTTAATAACTGGGACCCCAACGGCTATGCCATGGATCATCAAAACGATGAATGGACAATATCATTCCACCTTAAAAAAGGAAAATACCTGTACAAATTCCGCGTGGATAGCGATTGGGTTCGGGACCCCGGAAACAAATTCTGGGAGGATGATGATGGGAGCGGCAATTCGGTTTTGTGGATAGAGTGAGGAAGGGGAAAGGTAAAAGGTTGAGATCGGAGAGACCTGCGAAGTTTTTGAAACTTCGTAAGTCTTGCGGTTATCAACAATAAATATTTATACTAAATTAGCAACTGGTTTTAGTTAAAAGGCGAAAGGGTAAAGAGTTGACAGGATATCAGCTATTCAAACACCTTTAACCTTTCGCCTTTAACCTTTTACCTCAATACAATGACGATCCCCATCTACCAGGCTGATGCCTTTACTGACAAACTTTTCGGAGGCAACCCCGCTGCCATCTGTCCGCTGGACGAATGGCTTCCCGACGAAACCATGCAAAAAATTGCCGTTGAAAATAACCTGGCCGAAACAGCTTTTTTTGTAAAAAATGATGGCGGCTATAAGCTAAGGTGGTTTACGCCTGAGTATGAGATCGATCTTTGCGGGCACGCAACGCTGGCCTCGGCACACATACTTTTTACCGTGTTGAGCTTCAGTGGTAAGGAAATTCATTTTGAAACCGTAAAGGCCGGCACGTTAACAGTCACAAAAGACGACGATAAATATGCCATGGATTTCCCGTCGCGTCCGCCTATACTCATAGAACCGCCAATAGGCCTGATTGACGCCCTGGGCGATAAACAGCCGGTGGAGGTTTTAAGGTCAAGGGATTACTTTGTGGTTTATGAATCGGAGGATGATATTAAAGATATATCGCCTGATTTTTTTGCGCTGTCAAAAATGGATACGGTTGGGGTCATCGTAACCGCGCCCGGCAAAAAAGCCGATTTCGTGTCCCGCTTTTTTGCCCCTGGAGCCGGTATTCCCGAGGACCCGGTAACCGGCTCGGCGCATTGCAACCTCATCCCTTACTGGGCCGATAAATTGGGCAAAAACAAACTGCATGCCTACCAGCTCTCAGCCAGAAAAGGGGAACTATGGTGCGAGCTACATGGCGAGCGGGTATTGATCAGCGGGAAAGCCGTTACATATTTAAAGGGTGAAATTTACCTCCCGGCCCCCTAAACGGGGAGTTTTACACCTCTGTTTTTAACAGGCAAAGCTCCTGCCCCTCTTTAGGGGGCTAGGGGGTTAAACTACTTCCATGTCTCCATCGGATTTTCCTTTTCATCATTGCGTCTATTAGCAGGCAGTGCATAGCTTTCGGAGTTTCAGCACCTTCTTACTACTTCCCCACAAACGAATGTTAATAAAAAATGAATTATTTATGATTAATTTGAAGGTTTGAATATTTGACAGGCCCGACGGATAAATGCAGCTCACTAAACTAGAGATTAAAGGATTTAAAAGCTTCGGCGACAAGATCACCATCAATTTTAATGAGGGGGTTACCGCTATCGTAGGGCCAAATGGCTGCGGCAAATCCAACGTAGTAGATGCCATCCGCTGGGTGCTGGGGGAGCAAAGTACCCGGATGCTGCGGTCGGAGAAAATGGATAACGTAATCTTCAACGGCACTAAAAGCCGGAAGGCTGCCAACCTGGCCGAAGTATCGCTGACGTTCGACAATACAAAAAACATCCTGCCGACCGATTTTACCCAGGTTACGCTTACCCGCCGCCTTTTCCGCACCGGCGAAAGCGAATACCGCTTAAATGATGTGCAATGTCGGCTGAAGGATATCACCGATTTGTTCCTGGACACCGGCATCGGGCCTGATTCCTATTCGATCATCGAGCTGAAAATGATCGATGAGATCATCACCAATAAAGAAGGTTCGCGGCGCAACTTGTTCGAGGAGGCATCGGGCATATCGAAATATAAACTCCGCAAAAAGCAAACCTTCAGCAAGCTGAAAGATACCGAGGCCGACCTGGAGCGGGTGGAAGATTTGCTTTTTGAAATTGAAAAAAACCTGAAAACCCTGGAAAACCAGGCCAAAAAGACGGAACGTTATTACCGGTTGAAGGAGCAGTACAAATCGCTTAGCATCATGCTGGCCTCGTTCCGCATTGCGTCCTTCAGCGAATCATTGGCACGGATTGAAGACCAGGAGCAAAAACACCGGGTTGATAAATCGGCCATCGTTGCAAATATAGACACCCTGGAAGCTGCTTTGCAGCAGCAAAAGCTGGATAGTTTGACCAAAGAAAAAAATCTGTCAACCCAGCAAAAGGCTACCAACGAATTTGTGGCCAAAATAAGGGCCTATGAAAGCGAAAAAAAAATAAAGAACGAGCAGCTTAAATTTCAACAGGATAAGGAGTCGGGGTTAACAGAAGAACTGGAGCGCGACAAAAGCCAGCTGAACCATGTATTGTACAATGTTAAGCGCCTTGCCGGGGAAAAAACGCAGGAAGATGAAAATCTGCAAATCGTGCGCGAAAGGGTAGCGGATTTAAAAGAGGTAGTTGATGAATTGCGCGAAAGGCAAGCCGCCGGACGAAATGAGCTGAACGAGCTGAACAATATCAACACCCGGCTGCAAACCCAGGCTTATAAGGCCGAGAAGGACCTGGATATATTGCAGATACAGCAGCAGGCGCTGGAGCAGGAAAGCCAGCGCAACATGGAGGACGCCACCAATAAGGAGGCCGAGCTTTCGCATTTTAACGAAGCGGTGGCTGCCCTTGAGCTCCGGGTAGGCAGTGCTGAAGCGAATCACCATAGGGTGGTTGAATACGAAAACGACCTGCAGCAACAGATCATGGCCGCCGAAGAGGAGGCCCGGGTTTTGCAGGACAGCATTATTCGCGAGGGCAGGAAGCTGGATGCCAGGCAAAATGAATACAATCTCACTAAAAGCATGGTGGATAACCTGGAGGGTTTCCCGGAGTCTATTCGTTTTTTGAAGAAAAACACGGATTGGTCGAAAAATGCTCCATTGTTCAGCGATATTTTGTTTTGCCGGGAAGAATACCGGGTAGCGATAGAAAATTACCTGGAACCGGTGATGAACCATTACGTGGTAGCAGATTACGGCGAGGCTGTTAAAGCGATCAATTTACTGAGCAGTGCCACACAGGGGAGGGCCCAGTTTTTTGTTTTAAATAACTTCGGGAACCATAAAGAAAATATTCCGGCATATGTTGACGGCGCCATTCCCGCACTCAATGTGGTAGAGGTGGATAAACACTATCAGCCCTTATGCGACCATTTGTTGCGCAATGTGTACTTAATTGATGATAGCAATGAGCATTCGCTTAATGGAGCCGAATTGCCGGAGGGTGTGGTGCTTATCGGCAAAAGCGGCAAATTCAATAAGTCAAAATATACCATGGCGGGCGGCTCGGTTGGGCTGTTTGAAGGAAAGCGGATTGGGCGGGCTAAAAACCTGGAGGCTTTGCTGAAGGTGATTAAGCTGATTGAAGTGGAACTGAATGACTTTAAGGGTCGTTTTGATGAACTGCGACAAAAACTGATTGAATTGAAGGCAGCCGGTAAAGCCACCGAAATTAAGCAAAAGGAGTACGAGCTAAACCTGCTGAATACCGAATTGATCACCGTTAAAACCCGGCAGGAGCAATACCAGACTTTTATAGAGAACAGCCTTAACCGCAAAGAAGATATTGCCCGCAAAATAGAAAGCATTAAAAAGGAACGCTCCGCGTTGCAGCCGCAGTTGGAAGAACTGAAAATACAGAAGCAGACCCAGAATGACCTGCTCCTTGAGAAACAGGCCGCCTTTAACGAGTTGAGCGAATATGTTTCGGTTCAGTCCAACGCATATAACCAGGAAAATATCCGCTTCCATCAGCAGCAAAATAAGGTTTCGGGCCTTGTTAAAGACCTGGAGTACCGCGAGGCCCAACGCGAAAGCCTGGAGCTGCGGATAAAACAAAATGGTGCCGAGCTGGAAAAAGTAAAGATAGCCATACAAGAAAATCTGCAGCAGTCCGATAACTCTGACGACGATTTGCTTGAAATGTACAGCCAGAAGGATGAACTGGAAAAGGCGACCCAGCAGGCAGAACAGGAGTATTACGAATGGCGTGGAAAAATAACGGAATCGGAAAATGAGATCACTGCATTAAGACGTAAAAAGGATAACGCCGAGGTTATCGAGAATGCATTGAAGGACGAGCGCAATAATTTGAAAATCGAGCTGAACGCATTAAAGGAAAGGTTATCAGTCGAATTCAATATAGATATTCATGAGTTGCCCGAAGCGGAAATAAACGATGGCGAAAGCCAGGATGAGATTCGTGAGAAAGCCGAAAAACTTAAACGGCAGTTAGATGATTTTGGCGCTATTAACCCCATGGCGGTAGAAGCTTATAACGAAATGAATGAGCGGTATACGTTTATCCAGGCGCAGAAGAAGGACCTGAGCGATGCCAAAGCCTCCCTGTTGGCTACTATACAGGAAATCGACGATACCGCCCGCGAGAAATTTATGAACTCGTTTACGCTGGTTAGAGAGAACTTTATCAAAGTTTTTCGGTCCCTGTTTAACGAAGAAGACTCCTGTGACCTGATCCTTTCCGACCCGCAGAACCCTTTGGAGTCGGATATAGATATCATCGCAAAGCCAAAAGGGAAAAGACCTTTGTCTATTAACCAGTTATCGGGCGGTGAAAAAACGCTTACCGCGACCGCTATCCTATTTTCGCTTTATCTGCTTAAGCCTGCACCTTTCTGCATTTTTGATGAGGTTGACGCCCCGCTGGATGATACCAACATCGATAAGTTCAACAACATTATCCGACGCTTTTCGTCCGAATCACAGTTCATCATCATCTCCCACAACAAAAGAACCATCGCCAGCACCGATATTATCTACGGCGTAACGATGGTTGAGCAGGGTATATCACGGGTTGTCCCGGTTGACCTCCGGGAATTGGTGGATTAAAAAAGGCGAAAGGCGAAAGGCGAAAGGCGAAAGGCGAAAGGTTGGCCGATGGTTCTGAATATAAAGAACGAAAAGTAAAGAGTTAGGTTCTTAAAAACCTTTAACCTTTTACCTTTCGCCCCTGCCTGCCGGCAGGCAGGTTTTACTTCATAAATCTATTTCTTCCTCAACAACCTCGCAGTTTTAAAGCTTGCCTGCTTGCCTACCATACCAATAAATTTATGTGGGTTAAGTATGGCCCTTTTTGGGATGGACGGGTTGAAGGCAAAAGCCCGGGTATTTGAGCTTATGTTTTGAATTGTCTTAGTTTTAACGGAATAAGTGCCGGTATTTACAAAGCTCAAAATGTCGGACAGTAAACCTTCTGTTGGGTCGCCCCAGTTTTTGGTTAAGTCGTCATAGTCGTTTACGCCGGGATATGAACTGGTGCCGGGCGTAAATCCGCCATAATAACCGCCCTGTCCGGCCGAGTTTTGAACCGAAAACTCAGGCGTATACATGATGTATTTGTTTATATCGATATCAAAAAAGCCTACAGGTTTGCCATAGCTGGTTTCGCCAACAAACTGCACGTTCATTTCGGGGCGCAGGTTATTGATTGTTAACTCGCTGGCAGAAGCGGTTTGCCCGGTAATAATGAAGAACACACGGCTTACTGCCAGGCTACCGATCTTTGAGAAGTTCACTACATTGCCCGCAACCGAAAAATCAAGCTGGCCGTAATTATAATCCGGACTGCCAGATCGCCATTGGTTGTGCAGCAACGGGTCTTTACCGCCCACCAGGTTGCTGTTGTAATAGGTATTATACATCAAAGAACCGCTTTGTGCCTGGGGAACTATCAGGTTATCGATATGCTCAGCGGTTGAAACATAGCCGCCGCCATTATAACGAAGGTCGACAACCAGGTCTGTGATTCCCTGCGCCGCGAAATTGGAAAAGATGGGGTCGAGGATCGGATCGGCAACAGTGCCGGATACGAAGGAATTGAAAACAACATAGCCCAATTTTTTTCCGTTGGTTTCAGTAAAAATAGTGTCTTTTAAAACCGGGTTAACGTTATAGTTGCCAATATTAATGGTCACGCTATAGGTAGAACCGTCGGTCCTGAGCAGCGTCATGGTTAGCGTTTGGCTGTTGTAAATAGCATTGCTCACAAAATTAAGGTTAGTGCTGGTTCCGCTTCCATAGCCCGGCGCATCATACGAAATGCTGGTGCTGCCGTTAATACTGGTAATCTCGTCGCTCCGTTTAATACCCGCCACCCCTGCCGGCGATCCGGGATAAACATACTCGATACGCAGGTCATTTACCTGGTTATACTGTACATCCAGGCCATAGTCGCCTTTGGTGCCATTTAACGCCGCTGATTCGCTTCCATCGTCGATAAATGAATATTTTGCCGAACCCGGGCTGTTCATTGAATATTCGTACGGCGCGTTGGTTGTCGGATTTATAGCATACTGCGACAACGCATCAAGTTCCTTGGTCAACGCATTGATATCGCTTGGGTCGGTAAACGAGCGCGGTCCAAAATTGCTGTAAGTTGGGAGCTGGTCAAACCAAAGGTAGTCCTCATCAGTGTAAAGGTATACCGAGTCCTGGATCAATTGCAATACGGTGCCGGTTTTTGACGGGCCCGTACCGTTGTTGTTATTGTTGTTCTTCTTGCTGCATGAGGCGAGTAAGCCTGCCGACAGTACAAGGGCGAAGTAAAATATTTTTCTCATCTCAAATTTATTTTGTCTTTTCTAAATATCCGAAGTCTATGTAACGAAAATAATACAATTATGGTATTTTCTATTTTTTATAAAAATTCTTCAACGTTAACGAAGTCAATTCCGCAAGCTTCGGCACAAAGCCGGTCGGTTTCTGAATTTTCGATCATCAATATATCCCGCCTCAGCAGATCATGATCTTTTAATAATTTGTCAATAGCGTCAGGCTCGGGTTTGGCGGCAATTTCTTCAGCAAAGTAGGCAGTTAAATAATTCTCAAGCCCATGCCACTCCATGTGTTTTATCTTGTTTAGCTGCTGCTGCGGGTTCCCATTGGTCACGATAAACAATTTTTTCCGGTCAATCACAATTTCCTGCAGTAAATTTAGCATTTTTTCATATAACAGCAGTTTCAATGGAATTTTCGCTCCCACTAAGAGCTGGTTAAGGTTTTCACGATATTTCTCGTCCAAATTCAACTTTTCTTTTAGCCGCTCAAAAACCATGTCCTTCCCTTCGGTGTTATACGTATCAACCATCAAATCGGTTGCTATTTTGCCATCTATCAGTTCTGTATACTCCGTTAACGCGGCAAAAAGATAATAAACCTGGTATAAATAATCCTTTTCGGGGTATAAAACGTTGTCCAGTTCAAAAATGAAAGCCTTTTTGCGTTTGTCTAAATCACTGTATTTCATTACGTTTTAATCGGCCGTAGTGATACATCCAATGTGCCGGTTTGTGCAATTTATTCTTTTTGTACATTAGTTTATCTCCTATTTTTGTTAATACCATGTGGATAAGTGATACGCCAATGGGCTAAAGCTTTAAATTCTCATTTAAAACGATTTGGATATGAGCCCAATTGCCAAAAAACTACAGATTAAACCCGGGAAAAACTGGCTGTTTTACGACGCGCCCGATAATTATCTTGCTGCACTTGAGCCTTTGCCCGACGGCGCGACGGCGACATTTAACCCGGGCGGAAATATCGACGGTGTGCAAATATTTGTGATCGACAGCACCCAGCTGGCCAAAAGCCTTCAGCTTGTTGCTCCATTGTTGAGACCGGATACGGTTATTTGGGCAACTTATCCAAAAAAAGCTTCTGGCATCAAAACCGACCTGGAGATGACCAAAAGCTGGGACGAAGCCACCAAATACGGGCTGCGACCAGTGGCGGCAGCAGGCATTGATGATAACTGGACGGCAATACGCCTGCGCCCGGAAGAACAAACCAAAGTATCGGAGTTTTGTAACGAAGAAATAGAAAAAAACGATCATTCTCAATACATTGATTTGGTAAACCGAAAGGTCATCCCGCCCGCGGACATGCAGGCTGTTCTGACAAAGTCAACCGCGGCAATGGCCTTTTTTGATTCGCTCTCCTTCACCAACAAAAAAGAATATGTGGTTTGGATCCTGTCTGCCAAACAGGAAAAGACAAAAAATGACCGGCTTGAAAAGCTAACTGAAAAATTGCTTTCTAAAAAGAAAAATCCTTCTGAAAAGTAGAGACGCAATATTTTGCGTCTCATGGCGCCAGGCGGAAAATGTTGTTTTACCCCGGTCATTTCGTTTCGAGACGCAAAATGTTGCGTCTCTGCAATTTTTTCAATAAAATTTGCGTAACCGAATGGTTATGCATATACTTGTAACCGAATGGTTACTGGTTTTGATTTTGTAAGATGAGAAGAGACGTTTTCCAGGCGATAGCCGACCCTACCAGAAGAGATATAATTGATTTGCTGGCGCGAAATCCGCAGAATTTAAATTCCCTCGCGGATAATTTCACCATCAGCCGGCCGGCTATTTCCAAACAGATAAAAATTTTGACCCAATGCGGGCTGGTAACCATTACCCGGCAGGGTAGGGAGCACTACTGCTCGGCAAACCTGAAAAAGTTTGGCGAGGTGGCCGGCTGGATCGAAAAATACCAAGTGTTTTGGAACAACAAACTGGATGCCCTTGGCGACTTTCTGGAGAATGAAGCCGAAACAGAAAAACTTGCCAATAAAACCCCATAAACATGAAAAATGAAGCCATAATAGTGGAACGCACTTATAACGCGCCTCTTAAAACGGTGTGGGAGGCCATTACCGATGTGGAAAAAATGAAGCAATGGTATTTCCCGATGCTGGAAGAATTTGAACCGGAGGTTGGTTTTGAGACCCGGTTTGATGTCGGCCATAACGACAAGGTTTTTGTACACATCTGGAAAATAAAGGAGATTGAACCGCTGAAAAAGATCAGTTATGAGTGGAAGTTCGGGGGCTATCCTGGCGATTCGTTGGTTTCATGGGAGTTATTTCCGGAGGATGAGGGGACCCGGCTTGTTTTAACCCACGAAGGTGTTGAAACGTTCCGCGGCGACCTGCATCCTGACCTGGCCGCGCACAACTTTGTGACCGGCTGGACTGATTTTATCGGCACAAAACTGAAGGATTTTGTTGAGGAAGAAACCGAAGTAGAAAACTAATCATAATCTAAAAATATGGAAACAGGACCTTTTGTTATTGAAAGAACCTTTAACGCCCCTGCCGAAAAAGTATGGCAGGCCATTACCGACAGGGATAAAATGGAGCAATGGTATTTTAAACTGGAAGCATTTGAACCGGAAGTTGGATTTGAATTCCGCTTTGATGGCGGGCCGCCGGAAAGAATTTACCACCATATTTGCGTAGTGACCGAGGTTATCCCGGGCAAAAAACTTACGCATAGCTGGCGGTATGACGGTGAGCCGGGTGACTCATTCGTTACCTGGGAGCTAATCCCGGAAGGAGATAAAACCAAAGTCAGGCTTACACATGCCGGTTTGGAAACCTTCCCGGCGCACCCGGATTTTGCCCGCGAAAATTTTGCAAAAGGCTGGACGCATATTGTTGGCACATCGCTGGCGGAATACGTGGCCAGGGGTTGACGTTGCATTTATAATGCAGAGGGCCGACCAAAGGGGCCGGCCCTTTATCATTATTGTATTATTTTTGCCTGATGACGCAGCAGCCCAACAACCCGCTCCATGGTAAAACTTTAGAAATGGTATTAAATGCCCTTGTAGCGCACTACGGCTGGAGTGAATTGGGTAATCGTATCCGTATCAACTGCTTTACCAGTGACCCGAGCATAAAATCAAGTCTTAAATTTCTCCGTAAAACCGAATGGGCCAGGAAAAAAGTAGAAGAATTATACCTCGGCACGCCCAGCTTGTACCTTGATATTTGACCCTAAACTTTTACCTTTTACCTTTTACCTTTCGCCTTTCACCTTTCACCTTCTTTAGTGCTTCCGCTTATTGTTCATCTTGGCCTTTTGCCCTGAACTGTAATTGTAATTCTTCGCGTTCTCTGGTTTTTTAGAGTGAAACGCCTCGCCGACTGCAGGTACTGTTGTTTTGTTTTTTGCGGGCTGTTTTACTTCAGCTTCGATAACTTTTCTTTCCTGCTCAATAACAAGGCCCTCGGGTAATTCGCCTAATGGTATTTTTTTACCAATAGCCTGTTCAACTCTTTTTACAAGTGTCAGTTCAATATCGGTGGCAAAGGTTATAGCCATAATTTCTGCGTCCCTGTGGTCAGCGTTGGTCACCCTGTCGATAAAGACTTCTTTTTCCGGGGGTAATTCAAAATGAATCAGGAAGGGAATTTTTTGAAGATCCTCTGTCGGAGCTTTTTCGTCGGCAATAACCAATATCCTTGCCTCTCCCGAGGCCCTAAACTCGGCGACGGATGTAAAACCTTTAAATTCTATCGACCATGAGTGTAGCATTCCAACTGTTGTACCCCGCCGGTTTTGAAGCGTTTTATAGATCTTTTCGGCAGTTTGACGGGTATTCACAAATACCGCGGTTTTGGTGAACAGTTCATCATCCCGCATAAATAAATTGAGGAGGTTTATTTTTGTGCCGAAATTGGGCACATGGTATAGAACCTGTGGGTGCGTTTCTGTTTTAGCTTCGGTTATTTCTTCAACTTCAACAACCGCAGCTGTTTCCATAAACGGCCTGATCATTTTTTCAAGCTTGTCATGCATTACTTCGGTAAATACCAGGCGCTGACACCGGGCGATGCTGTTTGCCAGCTCGGCAACGGGCAATTGCATGCCTTGTTTAACGATCTGGTCGGCGTCGTCAACTATAAAAAGCTCTATTTTATTAAGATTGAGCCCAAGTTTTAAGTAAATGGCACGCGCCCGATCGGGGGTAGCAACCACAATATCGGCGCCGTCAGCTAATGCATTCAATTGAGCTTCAACGCCCGGCGCAGGATACAAGCCTACGACCAACAGTTGTTTATTGCTATTTAATTCTTCGAACCGGCCGATCAAGTCCAGCACCAGCTCTTTGGTTGGCACAAGGATCAGCACCCGCGGTACGCCTGCTGATGAGTAACCTATACGGCTTGACACTGCTAAAACGTAAGCAGTAGTCTTTCCGCAGCCTTCGGGGCCGATGGCGATCAGGTCCTGCCCCCCGTAAATGCGGGCAAGAGTTTTTTGCTGAATTTCCCTCGGGGATGCGTACCCCATCCCGGATATTTTGTTGAGTAAATGTTTATTCAGCTTCAGTTTTTCTGACCACGCCATTCCGTTTGCTTTTGAGGATGACAAAATTACCCTTTTTATGGCAGAATGAAGTTAAAGATATCGCTGTTATGGCTAAATGCCGCGGCTGACTTTTTCACGCGGAAATTTCATCAAAGGCTGGGCCGTAATTATCGGCACTTTGCTGAAGGCGTTTGTAGAAAAAGACTAAAAAATGTACATTCGGTGATCGGCCCGGCACCAAAAAAATGCCGGGCCGGTTACCGAAAACTGATGTCGAGATACACCGATGAAACCGTAAGCATAACGCGCCTTACGTCCTTTAGCGACGGAGTCTTCGCCATTGCGGTTACTTTGCTGGTGTTTAACCTCAAAGTGCCGCATATCCCCGCTAACCTGGTTCACCAGCAATTGCCATCGGCCATCCTGGCCATGTTGCCGAATTTTTCAACCTACATCATAACCTTTTTGCTGGTCGCGATTTACTGGACCTTTCATCACCGCATGATGAACCTGGTAGTGCGCATAGATACGCCGTTTTTGTGGATGAATATCTACTACCTGCTGGTCATCTCCTTCATCCCATTTCCCTCGGCATTGTTTGGCAGCTATCCGCACGAAACGTTCAGCTTTGTGTTTTACATTTCCTGTATGATTATGGTTAACCTGGTATCGATGATGATGGTGGCCTACGCTTCTTACAAATTCCGTCTCATCAAAAAAGACCTTCCTTTCACCATCGTAAAATACCTGTTTTTCCGCTTGTTTGCAGCGATAATTGTTTTTATCAGTTCTATACCGCTGGCCTTTTATCAGTTGCGATGGGCTTTGTACTACCTGTTTATCATTTTCCCGGTGAACTGGGTGATGAAGAGGTATTTCAGGAGGTATGAGAAGGCATAAATCGAACCAACGTCGTCAGTTGCTTAAATAACAACCCAGGGAAATTGCGTTTAAAAATTGTCGATCGTTTGTTATGGCGATACATCAATAGAATCCGGCCAAATGTTATCAGGCTGCCGGTAAACCTGAACCACCTGGTACAGGTGAATACACCTGGGACACCTGGGACAGTAATTTTTCCTTTAGTTTGCTTGCTTTTGTCAAGAATTTTCTTTATTAAATTACAATCGATTTATTTTAAACGAAAAATTAAATGCCGGAATGTTTAAACGCGATTTCCCTGAATAACAACCAGGTATTTATTTTTTAGATAAAATGTTATGTAAATTTGTTAAGCGAGTTATTTTTATTCGTAAATAGCTAAACAACCGAACGACACAAAGCCATTTTAACTTGAAGACCGCCGTCCCATTGAAAAAGAAATTTGTCGCGTTTAAAAAACTGTCTATACAACAGGAGGGCACTGAAAAAGTCCCTCATAAGTAAGGGGGCAAAAAAAGGAGTGGAAAGCTTAGGTTTTCTGCTCCTTTTTCGTTATCTTAAAGTCGAATTAGAACTGCTTTAAGATGTTAGCTCAACAGCAAAAAATTCAATTC
>DASRTD010000157.1:0-6546 GCA_035656115.1 Mucilaginibacter sp. | reverse complement strand
TTGTTATGGCGATACATCAATAAAATCAGGTAAAATGTTATCAGGCTACCGGTACACCTGAACCACCTGGTACAGGTGAATACACCTGGGACACCTGGGACAGTAATTTTTCCTTTAGTTTGCTTGCTTTTGTCAAGAATTCTCTTTATTAAATTACAATAGATTCATTTTAAACGAAAAATTAAATGCCGGGATGTTTTAAACGCGATTTCCCTGTTCCGGACTTCCGGACTAAAATAAGTAACTTTGCAAAAAAGAATAACCCCAATGACCATCCATAAAGAAGGCTATACCTCTATCGCGCTGTGTGTGCTGTTTATTTTTGTGTTGAATGCTGTGATAGATTTTTATATCCCCGGGGCGCATGCGTTGAAATGGATCGTCTATATCGTTTCATTTGCGCTTTTTGTCATTATCGTGCAGTTTTTCCGCAGCCCGAAGTTTGTAATTGCGGCTAACGAAAAACAAGTGCTTTGCCCCGCCGACGGCAAAGTAGTGGTTATTGAGGAAGCTGTCGAAACGGAGTATTTAAAAGATAAAAGGATTCAGCTATCGGTGTTCATGTCGCCGGTAGATGTACACGTAAACCGTAACCCCATTGGCGGCGTAGTTAAATACTTTAAATATAACCCGGGCAAGTATTTGGTGGCCTGGCATCCCAAATCTTCCACCGAAAACGAGCGAACTACCATTGTTATCGAAAATAAGGCCGGCGTTCCAATCCTGTTCCGGCAAATTGCAGGTGCATTAGCCCGCCGTATTGTATGGTATGTAAAGGAGGGCGACAAAGTAGAGCAAGGCCAGCAGTTCGGCTTTATCAAATTTGGCTCAAGGGTTGATGTTTTTTTACCGCTGGGATCAATCATTAAGGTTGAACTGGGCCAGGCAGTGAAAGGCGGAAGAACGGTTTTGGCGGAATTGCCGAAGGCGTAATCTTTTTGTAGAGACGCGATACTTCGCGTCTCCCGCCTCCAATTTACACCATAAAAATTCTGAGAGGCAAGACTTCGCCCTCCAAAGCATCTAATCACCAAAATATCTATCGCGCTGCTTCCCCTGGAGTTCTGCGGCCTGTCTTTTCGGAGACGCGAAGTATCGCGTCTCTACAAAAAAAACCCACGCAAAAAAGCCTCCCCGGAAAAACCGGGAAGGCCGAATGTTTTATGATTTCCCCATTCTGTTCCCCCTTCAGGGGGGTTAGGATTTAAGCTCTTTTCGATTTGATACGAGCTGCTTTGCCAGTCAGTTCGCGCAGGTAGTAAAGTTTAGCACGGCGAACTTTGCCCGAGCTGTTTACTTCAATTTTATCGATGTTCGGCGAGTTGATCGGGAAAATACGCTCAACACCAATGCCGTTTGATACTTTGCGAACGGTAAAGGTTTCGGTAGCACCTGCACTGTTGCGTTGAATAACAACACCCTGGTAAACCTGTATACGTTCTTTGTTTCCTTCGCGTATTTTATAGTGAACACTTACCGTATCGCCTGCTTTAAAGACCGGAAGCTGCCTTTTTTCTGATGATTGCTCTTCAACAAATTTTACTAAATCCATGATTTTAAGCTCTTAAAAGCGATTTTTAACCCGTAAAAATCGGATTGCAATAATAGGGATTTTTTTTTGGAAAAAAAAGGAAGGTAAAAAAATGTTTTTTAGTTGATTGGTTGATTAGGTTGATTGAGTTAAGCATGCGGCCAAACTAGTCCGTTTTTAAGTGATCTTTTCGGGGCAATCAATCAAAACAAGCTTTCCTGTCGTCCATTTTTCGGCACAAACAGGCCATAATTAAACGCAGGCATATCCCGGTCGGCCATGAACCGGTTGCAGGCCATTTTAAACATTTGGTGTATCGATTCTGCGATCTGCCCGTCACCGCTCATGCGTCGGCCAAAATTACTATCATTCAAATTGCCGTCGTGGCATGATTTGATCATGTTCAGCACTTTTTCGGCCCTGTCAGGAAAAGCCTTGTATATCCAATCAGTAAAAATCTCACCAACGCTGCCATTCAGCCTAACAATAGTGAAGCCGGCTGCCCGCGCGCCCCTGTCGGCTGCAGCCTTGATGATATTTGGTACTTCATTGCTGTTTAAACCGGGAATGACCGGCGCGGCCATTACCCGTACGGGGATTCCTTTTTCCGAAAGTTTTTGAATTACGGCCAGCCGGCCGGTTGCGGTTACGGTTCGCGGCTCCAGTTTTTGCCGCAGTTGTTCATTCAGTGAAGTTAGCGACACGTTAACATGTACCAGGTTCATTTTGGCGAGCTCCTCTAAAATATCAATATCCCGCAGGATCACGTTGTTTTTGGTGATGACGCTTACCGGGTTGCGGTATCTTAAAAATAGCTCCAATAGCGACCGGGTAATTTTCAGCCGGCGCTCGATTGGCTGGTAACAATCCGTATTACCCGAAAGCAGGATGCATACCGGCTGGTAATTTTTTTTATTAAAGTATTGCTCCAGCAATTCAGCGGCATTTGGTTTGACGATTATTTTCCGCTCAAAATCAAGTCCGGCGCTAAATCCGTAGTACTCATGGGTATTACGGGCGTAGCAATAAATACAGCCATGTTCGCAGCCCTGGTAAGGGTTAATGGAATACATATGGCTCAGGTCGGGACTGTTGGATTCGCTTACGATCTTTTTGGGCGTTTCCTCGTAAAGCTGCGTCGCGGTATTTTCGAGCAAAGGCTCATCAAGCCCCTCTATGTGCTCTAAAACATATTTGTTTTTTAAAAACTTGTTGTGGGTGTTTACCTGCGAACCGCGGCCCTTAAAAAATTCAGCATTCTCCTCATGTCCCATCAGACAAATTTGCTAATATATTTAGCAAATTACAAATCGATCAGTTTATTTTTTATAGCATATAATACAAGTCCCACGCGGCTCTTCACATGCAGCTTTTCAAAAAGCTGGTCGCGGTACCCGTCAACGGTGCGTACGCTGATCTTCATCTGATCGGCTATTTCCTTGTAGGTGAGTTCGCTGCCGGCCAACTTTAGAAATTCCAGCTCCCTTGAGTTCAGTTTGCTGTGATCGACATTTGGGTTAATCGTATCGAGCAGATATTTGGTGACAAAATCGGGATAGTAAACGTCATTATGCGATACCCTTTGCAGTGCGTGCTCAAATTCATGCGGTTCGGCATCTTTTAACAGGTAGCCTTTTATGCCCAGCTTAAGCATGGCGAGAACCTTATCGGGGTCGTCAAACATCGACAGAACGATCACCTTTATTTCCGGGAGGGTTCCTCTTAACCAGTTGGCCGTGTCTATGCCATTCATCAATGGCATGTTGATATCCAGCAATATGATATCCGGCACGAGGCCCGACTTTATCTTACCGATCAATTCCTCGCCGTTCGAGGCTTCAAAAATTATGCGGTACCCGCCAATCTTTTGTATCAATGAAGCGATGCCGCTTCTGAAAAGCCGGTGATCGTCAACCAGTGCTATTTGACTATCCATTTGGATATTGGTCCTTTGTTTTGGGGTTTAGGCTCACTTTTATACGGCATCCCCGGTCGGGCGCACTGGTAATCTCTGCAACTGCCCCGATAAGTGCTGCCCTGTTCTCAATATTTTTTAATCCCGATCCTCCTCCTTTGCTTGCAGCGGCCGGAGAAAAGCCGCTTCCATTGTCTTCGAGTGTCAAGGTAAACATTTCAGGAATATATTGCAAAACAATTTTGAAATCTGTGGCATTTGCATGTTTGAGCGCATTGTTAATACTTTCCTGGAAAATGCGGAATAAAACCAATTCCCGTTGTTCACCCAGGGGAATAATTTCGCCTGTAGTTGCCAAGTCTGCTTTGATGACGCCACTCTTAGTCAATCTTGCAGCTTCGGCTTCGATGGTTTTTACCAGCCCCTGCCGGGTTATGTGGTCAAGGCTAAGGCTTTTTGACAAATCGCGCAGATCTGTGATGGCCTGGGAAACTAATTCCCTGCTTTCTGCTATTTTTTCGGTTCGCTGCTGTTCGTCAGGCGTATTAACCAGGGCAAGGTTCAGCTTTACAAATGAAAGCACCTGGGTTATATTATCATGAATTTCAAGGCTTACACGGCTCAGTGTTTGGTCCTGCATTTCAATTCGCGTCTTCAGCAGTTCCTGCCGAAAAGCGGATTGCTGCTTTTCTTGCTCCTGTTTGTTTTTTAACTGCCGGTTGCGGTATAAAACAACAAAGTAAATGACAAACCCGGAAATAAGGGTAAATAATCCAGCCGTTAAATAAACTAATGCCTTTACTTTTTCCATCAGGAGTCCAATTGTACTTGCTGACTGTCGTTCAGCAGCGCTATTCCTATCATAATATGGAACACGCAAAGTATGAAATACCAAAAATAGTAGATGAAATTATCCCAATTGTGCTGCGAATAATAATTTGTCATGCCAAGGTTGAAGAACATGGTTGTGGCATAAAACAGCATGGCCGTGTTAAACCAAAACACACTCTGTTTAACAATGTTGATCTTTAAGGGATAAAGCAGCATCTGCCTGAAAAGCAATAACGAAAATATAGTAAACAGAGAAAGCGTTGCCAGGTAAATATTGGTAGGGAAAACCGCGCCAAACGGCTGCAGCACGATTGCGTTATAGCAAAAGAAGAGCGTAACCGCTATAATTGACGCCACAACGGCGACCTTTGTAACTTTATTTTTGAACAGGCAGAAGTAGATTGCTGAATAGAAAATAAACTCCAGAATGCTTTCAGTATGAAGTATGGGGGCGTTGTTGTGATACAGCGCAGAAAAGAACTTGTTCGATATATTGCAGACAAACACCATTACAACCGACCATGCAAGGACCTTACCGTAAACAGTAAGCGTGTTATAACGCACCATGCCGACGATGGAAACCGATAGCAACAATAAAAGATAAATTATTACAACAACGGGCATGGATAAAGCATTAAAGTTGAGTGCAAGATAGGTAATAACCAAAAAAACCTGTCCGCTTTTTTCAAAAAAGCAAGACAGGCTCGTGATAAAATTTATTTTATTTAATTATTATGCAAATATTATGCAAAAAAGCGGTTGGAAATCCAGTACATCGTTAAAAAAATCACCCTTTAACAACGGCGCAATAGGGCGGGCAGGGTGGCGGATCTCCACGCATTGTTCCTGAACTTACATAAGGCGCCCCGCCCGGTTCAGGGTTAGGTTCGGCAGCGGTATAGACCAGCGTGACGTGATTTTCTTTCGAACCTTTAAAGTCGGGGTGTTTAGCCAGATGTATGCTTACACCCACCGCTTTCGGGTTTTCAAGCATTTGCTCAAGGCTTTCGCGGTCAATAAAGAAGCCGTTTAAAAAACTGCCGTCCGGTGTTTTTAAAGCCGGGCCGCCGTCAGCTGCATTTTGTTGCTGGTACTCCGCAATCAGGCTCTTAGCCGATTGGGGATCAATAGTTGAGGCCATAGTCGTTCCGATTAGTGGTTTAATTAATTTAAGGTTCCCCAAAGTACAATTAATAAAAACCAAATGCACCGGGCGTTTTAACGGTATTTATTTGCGTAAAACACCTGTCCGGTGGCCGTTTTTAGCCAATCAAAACATTGCAAAATCAGATCAAAAAAATGTTGGTAAGGCGCTATCCTTCCAGCAAAAAAACAAAAAGCTCGCGCGGACCGTGGGCGCCCAAAACCAGGGTTTTTTCGATGTCGGCGGTGCGGCTGGGGCCGGTAACATTGGTGATCATTGACGGCAGATCATTGCCATATTTGTTCTTTAGGAGTTTAAAACCGTCCTTCAGGTCGAGGACGATTTGCGAAGTATAGGCTAATACGATATGTACGGGTGGATAAATGCTTAGGCGGCGCCCAGCCATGCCGGCGTTTGAAAGCAGAATGCTGCCATTGCGCGCAATCAGGGCCTCACATAGGGTAAAACCAACCTCTGCCTGCTCAAAATCTTTATCGGTTTCAAAGTAGGGATAGTCAAATCGTTTCAAAACATCCTGCAGCGCAGGCTCCCAGCAGTAAATCTTCCGCCACTTACGATGTTCGGCAAGCTCAAGCAGGTTTTCTATAAACTGTACATCGTCCTCGCAAAAAACAAACTGGCCGGAAACGGCAGTAAATTGCTCGGCAAAAATTACTTCAGGGAGTTCTTCGGTTGCGGGGTAGTGATAAAGGTCTTCGAGGTTTGGGTAAGGGTTTTCCCGTTTTTCAAGAAGCGCCTTGCGGATCTTCTTCAGCAGTTTTTCCTTTGATGTGGTGATGTCCCTCATGGTAGTGATTAGAGATTAGCGATTAGAGGTTAGAGGGTTTCTATCAACTAACCTCTAATCACTAGTCTCTGATTTACTCTTTAGCGGCGCTTGCTTCTTTTTCCTCCGGGTTCCGTTGAAAGGTACCTGAATGATCGGCCACGCCTTCGGGTATAAGGGCCGCAGCAGCAGGCTCCTGGTCCGATTCAGGCCCATTCACAAATTCGTCGTAGGTGGTGCGGTTTTCGAATGGCCTTTTGCCCAATATTTCTTCAAGGTCCGATTGGAAAAGAATCTCTTTTTCTAACAACTTTTCAGCTAATTTGATTAAACCTTCC
>DASRTD010000156.1:0-10460 GCA_035656115.1 Mucilaginibacter sp. | reverse complement strand
GTCAACAGGTATATTTACAATTTGGTCGCGACTATAGCCTGGGTCCTGGCTTTGCATCAACTGTAATTGCTTCAACACAAACGCCGTGGCGATCATCAGGAAAATAGCTATCGAAAATTGGGTTATTACCAACACATTGCGTAATAAACTTTTGTTTTTACCTACCTGTACCGATCCTTTCAACACCCTTGAGGCCTGGAAGGACGACAGGTATATCGCCGGGTAAATGCCTGAAATTATGCCGATAAAGACGGTACCGCTCAGCACTACGGATAAAACCTTAATGCTGCCGAAGATATCGAACGTGATATACCTGTCGCTCAGGTGGTTGATATATGGTAACGACAACTCAACTAACACAATGGAAAACAGCAGTGCCAAAAAAGCGATCATCACTGTTTCGCCTAAAAACTGAAATGCCAGCTGAAAACGGTAAGCGCCAATGGACTTGCGGATACCGACCTCTTTCGCCCTCTCGACCGAACGCGCCGTGGAGAGATTTATAAAGTTTACACAGGCTATTACCAGCACAATAAGGGCGATTATGGCGAACAGGTTGGTTGATTTTTTATCAAACTTTTGATAATTGATATAATCAAGGCCGATGTCGGCTGAGTTTGCGTGGATGTCCTTTAAAGGGAGTGTAAACAATTTATAATATTTCCACCCATCCCCCTTTAAATGTCTTTTCAAGTAAGCGGGGAACTTTTGATCCAGTGCGGCTGCATTTGCGCCGGGTGTCAGTTCAAAAAAGGTATCCAGCCAGTTACCGCCCCAATTAGTGAACATCCACGGCTTATAAATACTGCTGAACGAAAACAGCGCGTCGAACTGCAGCTGCGAGTTTTTAGGTACATTGGCCAGTACCCCGGTTACCGCGTAGGTTACCGTATCGTCGCCATAATGCGTTATGGTTTTGCCGATAGGGTCTGAGTCGCCAAACAGTTTTTTCGCCGTTTCTTCGGTAATCAACGCGGAATGTGGTTTTAATAAGGCAGTTTGAGCATCGCCCCTGACTACTTTAAAATCGAACATTTGAAGAAACGTTGAGTCGACGAAAAACACCTGCGGTACAAATACCCGCTTGTCATTTTGAGTCAGTTGGTATTTATTGTCCCAATGCACGCGTGTAAAGTTTTTTATCTCCGGAAACTCCATTTTAAGCGTCGGCCCCATCGGGAACATCGACAGGCCCACCTTTTGTGTAGCCCCCTGCGCGCCAATGGTTTGCACCTCGTTCAACCGATAGATGTTTTTAGTGTGAAAATTATCGAAGCTCTTTTCGTACGAAACAAACAGCATGATCACAATACATGCAGCCATCCCAACAGATAGACCGATAATGTTAATAGCCGAAAAAACCTTGTTTTTCCAGATGTTCCGCCAGGCGATTTTTAAATAATTCTTTATCATTTTTTTGGATTAAACCGATCTTTATTGATTACACCGATTAACAATATTCATAACCGTTAACTGCTACTGCCACTGCTACTCCGACCTAAGGCTTTTCACCGGGTTCATCAATGCCGCTTTAATGGCCTGGAAGCTGATTGTAATAATCGTAATTAAAAAGGCGGCAAAAGCAGCTAGTATAAACACCCCCGGACCAATGCTGATGCGATAGTCATATTTTTGCAGCCAGTTGCTCGTAAAATATAGGGCAACCGGAGCAGCAATAATGCAACTCAGCATCACCAGCACGATAAAGTCGCCGGATAACAGTAGCCAGACCTGTGATATGGAAGCGCCGAGCACTTTGCGTATGCCAATTTCCCTGGTTCGCTGTTCGGCAACATAGGTGGCGAGACCGAACAGGCCGAGACAGGATATAAATATCGCGAATCCTGCAAAGACACCTGCAAGTTTACCTACCAGCACTTCAGTACTAAATTTCTTTTCATAGGCATCATCGACGAAAACATAGTCGAATGGAAAAGCAGGGTTGTATTTGCCGACTATCTTACCGATCTTTTCCATGGCGTCATGCGGATTTACGCCCGACGCCAAACGATAGATCATAACGTTTGGCCCGCGGCCATGATTGAATACGGTCGGTTCGACCGGGGTAAACGGCGACTCCATGAGCGCGTCCTGTACAACACCTATGATGCGGGCCGGGCCCGAAACACCATCATAAGTGATAACCTGGTTGAGCGGTTCTTTTAACCCCATCCGTTTCACGGCTGCCTGATTGACGATCACACTAGAGGTATCGGCACTCCAATCCGGCGAAAAATCGCGGCCTTCAACCAGTTTCATCCCGACTGTCCTGAAATAATTATCGGTTACTGTTACCCCGCCAACATTGATTCCTAATTCACCGGCGCTTTTGCCTGGCCATTTGTCAATGCCGGTATGCCAGTAAATATTTGTTAACGGGCTCGATGCTTTGGTGATACTTTCAATCATCCCGCTCTGCAAAAGATCATTCTTCAGCGCGTCGTAGTTATGCATCAGGTCATCGCTCATATAAGTTGAAACCAATCTGCTGGAACTGTACCCGGTAGGCCTGTCTTTGGCGTATTGTATTTGTTGGTAAATGATCACTGTACCGATAATCAAAGCAACAGAGCAACTAAATTGCAGCACAACCAATATTTTACGCGGTAATGCGGCTGCTTTGCCCGCCTGTATAGTCCCCTTTAGCACCTTTACCGGGTTAAATGCGGAAAGGTAGAAAGCAGGCTTGCTGCCGGCCACCAGGCCGGTAAAGAGCACATAACCGATCATTGCAGACCAGAAAACGGGATCACGATAAGGAATATGAATCGAGCTCGATGTCAGGGCATTGAATTGGGGCAGCGCTACCTGCACCAGGAGCACAGAAAGAAGGAACGCGATGAATGTGATGAGTACCGATTCCGTCAAAAACTGGAAAATCAGGTCCCTTCGCTGTGAACCTATAGCCTTGCGGACGCCCACTTCGCGTGCACGTTTTTCCGAACGTGCAGTAGAGAGGTTCACAAAATTGATGCATGCAATAAGCAATACCAGCACGCCTATTATGCCAAACATACGCACGTAATCGATAAATCCTCCGGCTACCTTGCCATTCTTAAAATCTGTATACAAATGCCAGTCCTTTAACGGGTGAATGATCACCTCCGGTTTAACAGGGCGCGCCGGGGGATTATATTTGTATAACAGATTTTTTATCTTTGGGGAGATCTGTGCCGCCGTGACGCCGGGCTGCAATTCAACAAATATTTCGAAAGAATTGTTATTCCACTGCGTGCCGGCATCGCGCATCCAGGCTTCCGTAAGTTGTTTGTAACTGAAGGATAGTAAACAGCCAAACTGTAAAGACGCATTGGCAGGAATATCCTTCATTACACCGGTAACCTTTACATCCTGCTGGTTATCAACCCTTATGACCTTATTCATTGGGTCCGCATTGCCAAATAGCGCTTTGGCAGTCGATTCATTTATAACGATCGAATAAACGCCGTTGAGCGCAGTATTGGGGTTGCCTTTTACAAATGGATACTGGAATATTTTCAAAAATTCGGGATTAACATCGCCGCTATTAACTAATAATTTCTTATTGCCCACCTTCAAATCCCTGACGTTGTAGCCTACCCAGCTGGTCTCAGCTACACGCTTTATTCCGGGTATGGTGGTGCGTAAGACATTAGCCAAAGGAATGCATACTGCGTCCTGTGTATGGGTGCCTTCGTGCGGATCGGTAAAGTTGAACTTCACCTGGTACAATTGACTGGAATTCGGCAAAAAGCGGTCGTAGGAAAATTGATCAAATAGCCACAAACCGATAAGCAACGCTACAGCCATGCCCGCCGCCAGCCCCAAAATATTTAGTGAGCTGTAAACCTTGTTGTTCAAAAGGTTGCGCCACGCGATTTTTAAATAGTTTCGTATCATAGTGTGAGTTCATTAGTTCACTTGTTCATTAGTTCATTGGTTGGACGTTTGGTAGTTTTGCAAAAAAAAACTGCTAACTGCCACTGCTACTCGCTCCTCAAACTTTTCACCGGATTCATCAACGCCGCTTTAACCGCTTGGAAGCTCACCGTTGCCAGGGCAATTATTACGGCGGTTAGGCCGGCTAAGGCAAATATCCACCACTGTATGTCAATGTGATACTGGAACGCCTTTAGCCAATTGCTGGAAAAGATATACGCCAGCGGGAACGCGATGAGGCAGGACAATAGCACCAATTTCAGAAAATCTTTTGATATCAAACCCGTTAATCCCGACACTGTAGCGCCCAATACCTTGCGGATACCGATTTCCTTGATACGGCGCTCAGCGGTATAAGCAGCCAGGCCAAACAAGCCGAGGCAGGAAATAAGTATGGCCAGGGTGGCAAACACGCCCGCCAATTGGCCGGTAAGCGTTTCCGTTTTGAATATCTGGTTAAAGTCTTCGTCGATTAGTTGATATTCGAAAGAGTAGCCGGGATAATCTGCTTTTACAATGGCGCCTGCTTTGGTTAATGCGTCATGAATGTTTACGCCAGGCTTAAAACGAATGGTTAAAACACCGGTTTGCGACGGTTGGTTGTAGAACAACAGGGGTTGTGCCGAACCGTAAATATCATTGTACAAATAGTCTTTTATAATGCCGATGATGGTAAATGCTTTGTTACCACCGTCGCGGATAATGCCGCCAACCTTGCCGGCCGCGCCCATTTGTTTGGCAAAGGCCTCGTTAATGATAACGTTGGAGCTATCAACTGCGGGGCTGGCATTAAAATCATGCCCGGCTGCCAGCTTAAGGCCCATTGTGGAAATAAACTGCGAGCTTACATTTTGCCAGGAGATCAGCGGGTTTTTGGATGCGTCTTTGCCGTCCCATTTATAGTTATCGGTATTGCTGCCGATGCCTAAGGTGTTGTTATCGCTCAAACCTGCATTTTCAACTATGCCGGAGCGCATCAGGTCGTTATAAACCGGGTCGAAATGCTGCGCCTGGTTGCCCTGCAGGTAGATGTAAACCAGGTTATCCCTGTTATAACCTAAATCGCGGCCTTTAATGTGTTGAATTTGCTGGTAGATAATAATGGTGCCAATAATAAATACAATGGATATGGCAAATTGCAGCACCACCAGGAACTGACGGATGAAACCCGAGACCGCTCCTCCCTTTATTTTGATACTCTTAAGTACGGCCACCGGGTTAAACGACGATAGATAGAATGCCGGATAACTGCCTGCCAGCAAGCCGGTTATTAGTGCGATACCGATGAGGTAGCCGATGTGTAATGGCTGTAAAATATCAACCGACAATTGTTTCTGCACCAACTCGTTGAACGCAGGCATTGCTGCGTAGATAAAACCTACGGCAACCACCACCGCCACAAAGGCCATCACTACCGCCTCGCCTATAAACTGGCTGATCAGTTTGCCACGGCCAGCTCCCATTACCTTGCGCACGCCAACTTCCTTTGCGCGCTGCTCGGAGCGGGCGGTAGCGAGGTTCATGAAGTTGATACAGGCGACGAGCAGGATGATCCAGGCAATAAACGAAAACGTGCGTACGTACGTGATCTTGCCGCCAGCCATTTTGCCATCCGTAAACTGGTTATGCAGGTTCCAATCGTTCATCCCGAAAAGAAAGCATACGGTAGTATTGGTAGCTCGTGTTTTTGATGCAATGTAGTTGTGGAGTTTGGCATTAATGACAGCAATGTTTGCATTTGGCGCCACCTCAACTAATGTACGGCACCAGTTTGCCCCCCAAATGGTCATCCAGGGCTGTTTATTGTCGACATTGCCCATCGGGATAAGCCATTGGAACTGGTAAGTAGAGTTTTGCGGCAGATCTTTAAAGACTCCGGTTACGGTATAGTTTTCAGTGTTATTCAGCTTCAGTTGTTTGCCCATCGGGTCTGCATCGCCAAAAAATGTTTTGGCCATCTTTTGACTGATGACCACAGATTTAAGCTGCGCAAAAGCATTTGAAGCCGAACCCTCTGCAAACGGCAACTGCAGCATCGAAAGCAATTGCGGATCAGTATAATTGCCTTGCTCGGTAATTACCTTGTCACCCAGCCCGAAAAGCTGTCCGCCGTCGCCGCTCATTCTTGCCGCGTTTTTTATACCGGGGATCTCGGCTACAACAGCCTTCGCAAACGGGCCGGGCGTTGCAAAAAAGGTACTTATCTTGCCCTCGTAGGTCTGGTTTTCATAAACCTTATACAATACGTCGCGTTTGGTAAAATTGTGGTTAAAGCTAACTTCGTCCTGTACCCATAAAAATATCAGCGAGGCGCAGGTGATCCCAATGGCCAGCCCGGCAATGTTTAAAAAGCTGTATCCCCTGTTTTTTAACAGGCTGCGCAGGGTGGTTTTAATTTGATTGTTCATTGGTTCATTGGTTCATTTCGCCTCATCCTAAATCCTTCTCCAAAGGAGAAGGACTTTTGACTCGGGTAATTTCTAATCTTTCTTCACACTTTTTAAGCCCTCTCCTTTGGAGAGGGTTTGGGTGGGGCGCCTACTCACTTCTCAGGCTTCTCACCGGGTTTACCAACGCTGCCTTTACCGCTTTGTAACCGACCGTTAACCAGCCGATCAACAGCGAGGCCGCGATAGCTGTAGCAAAAATCCAGGCGCTCATCGGTATCCGGTAGGCAAAATTCTGCAGCCAGTTGCTCATCAAGTACCAGGCAGCAGGCGTAGCAATTGCAAAAGAAATGACGATGAGCACGATGAACTCTTTCGAGAACAGGTACACAATGCTGGTTACAGATGCACCCAAAACTTTGCGGATGCCGACCTCTTTTGTGCGCTGTACGGCCATGAAGGACACCAACCCGTATAAACCCAGGCAGGAAATGAAAATGGCGATCAGCGCAAATATTTTGTAGACCAATTCCAGCTGGTTTTCCTGCTTATAAAATTTGGCGATGCTGTCGTCCAGGAAAAAACCGGTATAGGCATACTCGGGGTACCTGGTTTCCCAAAGCTTTTGCACGGCGGCTACTGTCGGGGACAGTTTGCCGGCTTCGATCTTTACGCCTATCTCCGATTCATATTGCTTTTGTGGGTAAATGGCCGTTGGCTTAATCTCTTCGCGCATCGAGTTCGTTTTAAAATCCTCAACCACACCTACTATCGGCACCCATTTTTTTTTGTCCATGCTAAAGGTTTTGCCCAGTGCTTCTTCCGGGCGTTTGATGCCGAGCTTACGCATCAGGGTTTCGTTAATTACCACCTGGCGCATGCTGTCGCTTTGGTCGAAACCTTTGCCGGCCAAAAAACGAAGACCGAATGTTTTAAAATAATCCGCGTCGCCTTGTTTCAAAAAAACATCGAATCCAGGGTCTTTGCCTGAATGGTTAAAGAAAAAATTGGTCGCGCTGTTATTATCCGAGGAGGGTACATCCGATGCAAAGCTGGCGGCTTTTACGCCGGGTAATGCGAGCACCTCCTGCTTAAAACTGTTTATGCGCGACAGGCCGATACTATCGTTTGAACATGGTACAACCAGCACGGCCTCCTTGTCGAATCCCAGGTCAGCATTGTTTACAAAGTCCATTTGTTTTATGGCGATGACGGTACCGATAATAAGCAGCTGCGAAATGGCAAATTGCGCTACCACCAAAACACGTCGCAATGATATGCCCCCGATGGAGGCTGCGTTGATCTTATTTTTCAAGGCTAAAACCGGTTTAAAGCCAGAAACGATCAGCGCGGGGTAGAGTCCGGAGAGTACAATTACGACGAATATTACCACCACGAGACACGATAGCGTACCTGCGTTGAAAAGACCTATTGAATCAGGCACGCTTGCGATATTTTTAAGGAATAGCAAGGCAAATTCACCCACCAATGAAGCAAGCCCGGCGGAGATCAGCACGATGATAGCCGTTTCGCCAATTACCTGGATGATCAATTGCCGCCGGCTGCTGCCAAGTACTTTGCGTATACCCACCTCTTTCGACCGTCCGACAGACTGGGCTGTAGAAAGATTGATAAAATTGATGGACGCCATGATTACGATGAGCACAGCGATTAGCGACAGCGTACGAAGGGTAGCCATACTGGTTACATGATCGCCAAGACCATCGCCAAAATGGGTATCGAAATGAATGGCCGATAATGGCTGCGCTACCGCGTATTTTTTTCCCCCGGTGCGCTTTTTGTTGTCAAACTGTTTGTCAGAAAAACTACGTAGCTGGCGGTCAACAGTGCCTTGCAAAACACTTTCAGGAAACCTCATGTATACCTGGCAATTGCTGCTGGTAGTATTCCAATTATTAAAATAGCCATAATCTTTCGGATGTTGTTTCCAGGTGATATAGGAAACCAAAACTTTCAGGCGGAAAGCCGAGTTTACCCTCGAATCTTGCAAGATACCTGCGACCTTCAATGTCAGCAGGTTATCCATCCTGAGTGTTTTACCCATCGCTGCGTGCCAATCGCCAAAATATTTTGTGGCGCTGCTTTTGTCGAGCACCACCATATTAGGGTCTTTTAATGCCGAGGAGTTGCCCGCAAGCCATTGTGATGACAGGATATCAAAAAGCTGCGGTTCGGCAAACATTAAGCCAGTGTCCTCGATAAATTTCTTGTCGTCGGCCGGATTACCGGTTGCAGCCGGCACCGTAACCTCGCTGCCATAATTCAACTCGATACCGGCAACCTTTGCCTGTGGGAAACGAACACGAAAAGCATCTACCGCCGGAGCTGAAATACCGGCGTTATATGCAATATTGCCATCACGAAGGGTTTGCGAGGTAATGCGGTAGGTACTTTTATAGCCCGGCTGAAAAGTGTCGAAGCTCAACTCGAACCGAACAACCACGAAAATAAGCAGACAAGCAGCAATGCCCACCGTTAAACCGGCAATATTAATAGCCGAATAACCTTTATGGCGAACAATATTGCGCCACGCGATTTTGAAATAGTTTTGTATCATAAGATATCGTGCTTAACGAAATATAAATCCTGTACCAATTTATCAATATACTAAAAATCAATTAGTTGTGGTTTTAATTAAAATACGAATGTGTTCGTATGTGTAACAACAGGTGTACGGTTTTGATACAGCTTGGTCTGAACCGTTGATTAAGCTGATTTGAATGATTAAACTGATAAGCGCGCTCAATTAAATCAAAAGAATCGGCTTAATCAACGGTTCCGACATCATTCGCTCCTCAGGCTGTTCACGGGATTGGCTAGCGCTGCTTTTATAGATTGAAAACTAACTGTTATCAGCGCGATCAACAAGGCTATACCCGCCGCTCCGCCGAATATCCACCAGGAAAGACTAATCCGGTAGGCAAAATCCTGCAGCCATTTATTCATAGCCCACCAGGCTATCGGAAAAGCGATAATGCAGGCTATGCATACCATTTTTACAAAGTCGATCGATAGCAGTCGCACGATGTGCTGGATACTGGCGCCAAGCACTTTGCGAATGCCAATCTCTTTTACTTTCTGTTCTGCGGCGAAGGCGGCAAGCCCCAGCAGGCCCAATGCTGATATAAAGATGGCGATACAGGCAAATAAGGTGATCAGCACGGATGATTGCTGTTCGGATTTGTAAAGATCGTTGTAACTTTCGTCCAGAAAATCATAAACAAAGGGTGCGTCGGGGAAATAGGATTTCCACACCTTGCCGGCAGCCGCAATCGCTGCTGCGCTGTTGCCCGGGGCGGTTTTTATGTAAAAACCTTCGCCCGATCTATTTGAGATCACCATCGGGCCGATCTTGTCGTGCAGACTTTTGTAATGAAAATCCTTTACGATACCGATAATTACGCCCGTATCGCCCTGGTGAACAAACCTTTGACCGATAGGCGAGCCATGCAGGTTTATTAAATGCAGGGCCGTTTCGTTAAGCAACACGCTTTTTTTATCGGATATATCATTGTTGAACCACCTGCCTTCTTTGATTTTTATATGCATTAGTTTTTGGAAATCGACATCGGCGCTAAGCGGCGCGAATGAAGGGTTGAAATCTTTTGGTCTTCCAGCCCAGTCAAAGCCACCGGAACTGGAATTTCCAAAGTTAACCAGGCCGCTGCCGGCCATCGCCACGTTTGACGTCGCGCTTTGTTCCTTCAACTGTTGTTTTATTGTACTGAGGAAAGCATCCGATTTTTTGAAATCGAAATGCGGTATCATCCAGTATGGGAAACTAAAGCTGAATACCTGCGAACGACTGTAGCCGGGATCCATGTTCTGCATAAACCGCAACTGGCGGTAGATAACCAGTGTGCCAACAATAAGTACCACAGATATGGTGAATTGTGTTACAACCAATACGCGCCGCAGCGCAGCATCCTTAAAGTTAAGTACAGACTTGCCCCTGAATACGTTCATCGGGTTAAAGGACGAAAGTAACATTGCGGGATATAAGCCGTTCAGTAAAAACGAAACCAACAAAGTTGAACCTAAAATGAGCAGGATAACCGGCGATGTAAACGGATTTTCCAGCTCCTTCCCGGTAAACGACCGGAACCACGGTAATGCCGCCTGCACCAGCACGAG
>DASRTD010000155.1:0-4423 GCA_035656115.1 Mucilaginibacter sp. | reverse complement strand
AGAATAGCGCCCATCCCGCCGTTGAGAAAGAAAACCGTAGGATATGCCTGCTCGAAAGGTGAATTCATGACCATATCTTTTACGACACCTAAAATTTTATAGGGTTCCGCTTTGTCGCCGTTTGCGGCCCAGGTTATCGTTTTTCCAACAGGGTTTTTTAAACCCATGTATTTTACCGCAGCCTCGTTGATTACAAAACCCGAGGAGTCGGTCGTAAACGCTCTCGAAAAGTCCCGCCCGTCAATGAATTGCCAACCTACGGTTTTTCCAAATTCACAAGTAACGGGCACGGTACCAAAGCTGCTCTCCATTGCCGGGTCTTTGCCCGGCCAGTCGATGCCGCCTGTCTCTGAGGAAAGGCCGGTTAATGAACCTCCGGTTTCCGCCACTTCGGATACCATACCTGTATTTTTCAATTCGTTCCGGATCAGGTCATATTTTCCCTGGAAATCGGGCGTATTCATTTGAACGGTGACTAAGCCGTCGCGTGAATAGCCCACGGGCCGGTTTTTGGCAAACTGTATCTGCCGGTACACCACTATAGTCCCGATAATTAAGATGGTAGATGCAGTGAACTGGATCACGACTAATGCTTTGCGTGGCGCCGCCGCAAAACGGCCCGCGCGGAAAGCGCCTTTTAACGCATTGACCGCATTAAAAGAAGATAAGTATAGTGCGGGATAACAACCTGCAAGCAAGCCTGTAAGGAGAATAAAGCCGGCACCCATCAGCCAAAACCAAGCATTTTCAAAAGGGATATTGATCGTTTTACCGGCCACGCCATTAAACCAGGGCAACGCAAGCGCAATTAATCCAATGGACAGCAGATAGGCAAACGCGGCCATTAAAACCGATTCGCTAAAAAACTGGGCAATCAGTTGGATCCGGGCCGAGCCCATTGTTTTCCGGATGCCCACTTCTTTTGCTCTTTTTTCAGAACGCGCGGTACTGAGGTTCATGAAATTGATACAGGCCAGCAGCAATACAAAAGCACCGATGATCCCATAAAACCAAACGAATTTTAATTCTTCACTGGTGACGATTGCCCTATTCTCGAATTTTGAAAACAAGTGCCATTTGCTCATGGGGTGAATGAAAAGTTCGGGCTTGTAAAGGTCGGCCTTCTTCTTATCCGTATGCTCAAGCTTCAAATCCTTTATTTTTGCAGACAAATTGTTAAAATCCCCGTTAGGATTGAGTTGCACATAGATAGAAACAAAATTATTTTTCCAGTCATTCACGGCATCCTTAACATACGGGGGTGACGAAGCAACATACAGGTCCCAGGGCGCAATAAAGGCCGCAGCCTTAAATTCGGAACTGTTGGGTAAATCCTCATAAACACCTGTCACGGTCACGTTTACCTTGTTATCCACCTTTAGCACCTTATTAATGGGGTCGGCATTCCCGAACAAAGTGTTGGCCAGCGATTGTTTCAATAAAATAGCGTTAGGGTTTTGCAAGCCATTACGGCTGCCGCTGATCATTTTGAGCGTCAGCATTTCCGGCGCTTCGGACTGCATATACCTGCCCGTTTGCATAAAGCTTTTATCGCCAGTGGAGATAATATGCGATTCTTCGTCGGTCGAAAGTACTACGTATTTAAAATCATGCCCAAATGAGGTACGTAGTTCCTGGCTTAACGGAACAGGCAATGCTTTATAGGTACCGTCCCCATTATGGATCATCACCTGGCCGATGCGGTCATAATGCTGATGATACTTGTTAAACGACATTTCGTCGTAGCTCCACAAGCCAATCAGCATCGCCACGGCCATGCCGATGGATAAGCCCGTGATATTAATAAAGGACTGTGACTTGTTTTTAATAAGGTTTCTCCATGCGATTTTGAAATAATTCTTAATCATAATATTGCTTTTTAATGTTCCGGCAGCCCAATATGGCGGGCTTTCCGGATGCAATATTAGCGGTCGCAGTCGCACCGGAGGCGCCAACTTATCAATTGGCAGTTCTTTTTTCAGGTTGTTCTTGTACTCCAAAGGGGTTTTGCCGGTCATCTCTTTGAAAACGCGATGGAAAGTTCTTTCAGAGTTGAACCCCGACTCATAAGCGATGCCGGTCAGCGTGAGCCGGTCGTAAGCCGGGTCCTGCATTTTCCGGACAACTTCGCGTACCCGGAATTCATTAATAAAATCGCTGAAATTCTTTTCGAGCCCCACGTTAATGATGCGGGACAGGTCATGTGGATGGACCGCCAGTTTGGCGGCGAGCGTAGCCAAAGTCAACTCCGCATCCCCGTAGAGGCGGTTTGCGGCCACCGCTTCCCTTAACCTCCGGCCTTTTTCCCTCGCGTCCGACCGGTCGGTTACCGGCATGGCCAGCCGGACATCATTATCCGGCTCAAGTACCGCTTTCACGGTCATGCCGGTCAGTACCAATGCAAAAGCCAAAAAGAAAATCGCATTAAACAGCAATAGTACGCTAACCACGCCGAGCAGGAACAGTGCCCTGTCCAGGCCCCGGAAAGCAAAACGCGGCCGATCCATCAGCTGCGGGCGCAAGCGGCGGTAGAAATCCGCTATCAGCCGGTGCGACAGGTACAAATAGATGATGACTGAAATTAAACCCAACCAGGCCGGTATCCAGTACCCCACAAGCAGCGGACTGAAATGCAGCAGGTCTTTCCGGCTGAACCGATATTCTAGCCGGGTTGTTTTACGGACATAGAAATAAATCAATGGCCCCAGGGCCAGAGGGAATTGCAGCTGCACCCGGCCCCAAAAAGGAGAAAGGGCCGTCCATACAACAACAACAACCAAAGCTAAGGCCAGGAAGCGGTTTGCCGCCCCTTGCGCTTTCCTGTTGAACCATAAAAGCAGGGCGGAATTGAGCCCGGTAATGATCACTACCAGGAAGGCCAGGCCGTAAAGGGTGATATGTAAAGTATATCCGTTCAAGCTTTTAGTAACGTCAATCCCTGTTCCAAATTGCTAACTTACTGATGTACAGAAAAGAGTGTTTGGTTTACACGAATTATTAGGTAACGCCTCTGTTTGAATTTTTTAAAAAATGCTCGTTCCGCTTATAAAGTGCTAAGCAATATTATCTGAATTAGCGTTCCTGTATTTTACACTTTTTCCTGATTTTTGAAGGAATGGCATCTTTATTAACCATTACCGAAATAGTGTTTTCAAGAAGATATTCTTTAGGCATATACGTATATTCGGATGGATTCAATGAATTCTTTAATACATAATAGATATTTCCCAGGCCATCTTTGGCAATGCCAATAATGTGCATGTTGTGGTCGTCCGAGTTTCTATAATAATCAAACAAGTGCTGTCGTATTTGTTGTGTAACACCCGCTCCATTGTTATTCAAATATTCATTATTGTTAAATCCATAATTCCCATCGTCGTTATTAGCCCCGTCCCAGGTTAATGAATAGCCATTGTTCAATGCGGTATCTATCACCGAAATAAAATCTTTGATAGGAAGGTTTAAATAATAATTGTCATCCCAGTTCGTGTTCATTTCTAAAATAAATTTAGAGTAAAATGGATGATGACTGAAGGAAGTGATTTCAATATAATCATCAGGGTTAATGCCGACCATTTCCTTAGCGAAAGTTTTTGGGGTATAAGCTTTTCCCATATAAGTAAAATTCGCGGGAGCTGCCCCAAGTTTGTCGATCAAAATATTTTTGATGTTTTGCCTGTATTGTTCAGATGTCATCTTTATGGCAAATCCGGAATCGACATAATATTTAACTTTTTTCTGCAAAGCGTCGTCAATGGCAGCGTAGTCACATTTTACACCATTATGCATCTTTCCTCCATATACACTTTCTGGTACTGCCCCAAACATTTTATAGGCCTTCGTAGCGCTGAATGTTAAGTCTCCCGCACCAAAAAAAGATATTCCGTGCATTCTTATATATTTTTCCGCTTTATCGACATAGGTTGGAACAGCAAAAAAAATCGGGGAAAGTATCACCGGCTTTTTCCCCACACGGATTGCTTCCGTTTCTATAAAAGAAGTGGTTGCGAAACTCCAGCAAAGATTAGTACTCTCCTGGTTTTTTAAAGGTGTGGTCTTGATTAGCTTAATAATCTTCGGTGCGGAAACCGGTTTTGCAGTATTCTGTTTGTCCTGACATTTAGCTTTAAATGCAGGCGTTGAAAGTAATATTAACAAAAAGATTCTAACTGGTGTTTTTTTCAGGGCTGACGCATAAGAAACAGTAAAAATCGGTGTAGATATCAACAAGTTGTTGATAAAGAGGGAATAAGTTCAGCTATTCAAGGCTGTTTTAAGGGCTTTGAGCGGTGTTTCTTTGTGAAAAGCATATGAGCACCACTTTACACAATCATTTCAGATGGATACCCGATCCCCGAACGGGCAATAATAAGAAGCACAATTTACTGGAAATAATCATCCTGTCAGTTTTGGCAGTGCTATG
>DASRTD010000154.1:0-9611 GCA_035656115.1 Mucilaginibacter sp. | reverse complement strand
AGGTGAAGTGGAAAAAGGCCAATTTCTGGATTTGACCATGCTGGGTTTGGCCATTAAACCTAAGATCAATTCAATTGAGGCTGTGCGAAAAATTGCCAACGGGCGACCTATTCCGTATATCGCGTTTGGAACCGATGAATTAGGTGATGAAGAAATGAATTACCTAAAGAAAAAAGGCTCATTTGCAACACCGCTGGACGTTTTGAAAGAAAGGTAGGTGCCAGCCATCATGGCGGCTACCTGTCAGCGGGGCACGAGTGCTGCCACCGCCCCGGCCGGCCCCGACACTCGCGCCTGAATTGGGGGCAGGCCATCATGGCGGCTACCTGTCAGCGGGGCACGAGTGCTGCCACCGCTCCGGCCGACCCCGACACTCGCGCCTGAATTGGGGGGGCTACCTATCAGCGGGGCACGAGTGCGGCCATCGCTCAATACAGCCCTGACACTCGCGCCTGAATTGGGGGGTTATTGTAAGCGGGACGCTTGAATGGGCGAGGACTTCAAACGGCAAAGCGTTATAAGCTTTTTCAATTTTTCTTCGTAATCGTAATCGTAATCGATTTTTGTTGTATTTTTATATTCCTGTTATCATTTTCTTAACATTAGATAAAATATTTATAACCTTAATCACATGGAACCTAACGATAACTCAGAAAACAAGTCAGAAGAAACTATCAATCAGGCGACCGAAATTCCACATGAGCAGGCAGATGAGCAAAAGATAAATTGGCGAAAAATTTCAAAGAATGGAGTTCTAATAGGCCAGTTTCTATTGATAATTTTTATTCTTTCATTGGTCACACTTCTTTCAGGGAAATTTATACCATATCCGTATTCGATATGCGCAATTGGATTTGAGATTTCATTAGCATGTATTGCGATTTTTAGTATTATCAGAATGAATACCTTTAAACCTGCAAAGAAATACGACTTTAGTAAATTAAATATCACGGGCGGCCAACTAATGCTGCTTCTTCAAAATATTACTTATGATATCGGAGTTTATGAAGAGGCATCGTCGTATTATTTTAATGGCGTTCGCTTTTACAAATATTCAACAATAATTCTGGCAGGCATTTCTACAGTGATATTAGGTCTTGACACAGGCAATAATTCTACCAACACGGTTTTTGCCGGTATTAAATATTCCGCATTTGCCAAAGATGTGGCTTTAATTATAGGAGCCATTATTACTGTTTCCACCTCATTGATGAGTTACTGGAATATTGAAAAGTATTGGTTGACAAATAAGACCATCGCTAATAAATTGCGGGCACTTAAAATCGAAATTGAGAACGATCATATGCGCTATACATTAAAATCCGGATCAAAAAAACTGCAGAAGAGATTTGAAAAATACGTTGATATAAAAGCAGATTTTTATAAATATTGGGATGGCGCTTTAGCAGTTAGAGGCGCTCAACAGTCTCAAGGGACTGCAAGATAAAGCCCCGCCGTTGTCGCAGAGTTCCCGGGACGGCGGTCGACAGAAGACTCATATCTTTGAATAACAGGAATAAGGGCAGTAATTTCATCGCAGACTAGACTCCCCCGCTACCGCAAGCCTCCCGGCTTGTGGTCCGCTGACAGGTAGCGAACTATTGCGATGATCCCTTGCTGAAAGTTCGGTTCAGGTTATTTATTCAACTAAAATTTCCGGAAAAATGTGGCGCCGCTAACAGTACGTTTACTTGACATGGCGCCTACTTAGCATGCGGGCCACAAGCCGGGAGGCTTGCGGCAGCGAAAATTGCTTGCGGTAGCGTGGGGACGTCAACCCGACAACTACAGGGGCAGAGAACAAGAAGCGCACGGACAAGCGCAATGAAATCTTTTTAACTCACTCTCCGTTAAATAGCTAACATTCTTCAGATTGAGCAGCCACTGATATAGGTTGTCGGTACCGTCTGCCAGGCCGAAGATTTTTTTCAATTCCTTTAAGCTATGATTAATAAGTTTATCTTTTAATTCACTTTCTAACTGGGAATATTCTGTTCCTTTTTGGGACTTGGAATTTAAGAGACTGACAATTAAATACTTATAATAATCAATCAAATCCTTTTGTAGATCAATATTGCTCAGATAACCCATTATATATAGTTTATTAACGAATTGTTCATAATCTAAATCCTTAGTTAAAGACGCTAAAGTTTCTAATTGCGAAATATCCATCTCTTTAAGTTTTTTTGGCATATTTTTTTCAACTAAATTTTCGGAATTCAAATTCAAATAAGCTATAATAACCGATTTGTAGTAGACTTTTTTCCCTTCTTGCAAATTCTTATTTGTTAAAAAACCGCTTTGCTCCAGTTCCCCGATAAAATCCGGAAAGTTATTACTACCATTTGTGATTTTAAGTATTTTAGCTAGGTCAGAAGGGCTTCGTTGCATCAAACCGTTGATAAGGTTAGTTTGTAGAGAGCTCAAGTCCGGATCATCATAATCATTTATATATCCATTAATGCGATCATTGAGGTCAAATTCATATAATCTTTTGTTTTGGCCAGAGATATCGCTCCTAATCCTTGATTTGTCAGCGCTAAAATCCTTCTCATAATTATTCGGTTCGGGTTTTGAATTAATATACAGGCGTTGAGACAGATAATCAGTATTGGCAAACTTTATCTTCATCTTGGGGTTGCCGAGTTGAACTAAAAATGTGTACATAGCTTCGTTAACCCTTTTAATAAATGTATTGTTACTAAAAAGCTCTAGAAATTTGCCTAAAAATTTCAAATTTTCCAGTTTCACAATACTTAATACTTTTTCTGCACCTACCCCAACCAAATATTCACTTAATAACTCGATCGTCTCTCGAAACTTGTTATTTAAAGGCGTTTTGATTGTTTCTTCTTTGACAATGTTCCAAAGTTCTTTGCCATCTGAAATCTTCCAATCGTTCACGTTGCCCAGATAGTCTCCATAATTATAACTGTCATGAATGCCAAAATCCTGAACGTAGAATTCAAATGCCAATTCCTCTGTGGATAGATCCTCAACGTCTGTAAATGGAGGGGCTGGTGGCGCGCTTTTCAAGGTGTATTGATTTGTTAGCGCCGTAATCATTTCCGACAAGGTATCGCCCAATTTTTGCCTGCTATCAAGGTTGTGTCCGGAAGAATCTATGTCAGAATTCAGTGCTTTACTGAATGATTCAATATCTTTTTCTATGCTATCCTGGGAACGGACTATTTCCGGTAAATAATTTTTTTCGATTATCTGTTCAGCTAACTTAAGAAAGATGCTATCATGGATAGCGTGTATTGTCAAGTCGAGCTTACTTAAACGTTCGTGCCTGGCACTGGTCACCTTGCCGGTTGAAGCGCCGAACAATGATATACTTGAAACAATAGACAAGTAGACTAGAAAACTGCCCGCATAATCCTTAAATGTTTTGAGCTTCACACGGTAATCATACAGAAACGGGATATATAGAAAGCTTAAGCCTATTATAACAAAGGCCGTTTTATCATGATGGCTTAGAAAATTTACAAATGGCAGTTTGTCAATAAAATTTATCAGCAATTGGGCATGACCAAGAGTAATTTGTACAGGGTCATAGTCAAATCTCCAGAAAACAACAACTTGAATAAAGTACCATATAAAACCAATTATAAGGTAAGGCTTTAAAAATAACCGCATTCCGTCAACTAGACGAAGGAGAAAAGTTGGTTTTTTGTAACCCTCATAATAAATTGGTATCCAAGTATTTCTTTTAAAAATAAATAAAAAGAAATAGGTCCAAGACAAATTCATGATGAATTTCCAAAAGGACGATTTATTCGAATAAGTCGGTTCAGCGAATTTATAGTGAATATATAGTTTGCACAAACTCAGAAAAAGAAAAACAAAAAGACCTGAAAAATATAATATACTGTGGTTATACATGGCAAGTGTTATATCTTTCATGACTTTGGCTTTATAAATAAAGTTAACTAGTTGTTATATGGGTTCAAACTATCAAACGAAAATTATTTCCCACCCCCTCCGCGAACAGGCAGCAAACTGTTTTACATATAATCGAGCGGGCTAAAATATAACCGGGACTCACGTTAGGCTAAATTTACAGTTCTTTAACGCTAAATCAATGCCGATATGGTTGGTTACCAATCAAAGGGGCACGAGTGCTGCCACCGCTCTGGCAGGCCCCAACACTCGCGTCAGATGTTGGGGGTACTAAAATGAAACAATATCAAAACCTTAAATTTGTACACGTGAATAAAAAGATAACCTCGGATGGATATGATTGCTGCAAAACTTGAAGCTACACATCCGACAAAGATTTTGGTATGGAGGCACGAGCCTGCCGAGAAATTTTTAGGAAGCTTTCAAATTAGTATTCGCTATGAATTAGGTATTACAAAACCTGATATTCTCACTAGCATATTTAGTTTTTCTGTAAAGATCATTATGACTTATCTGCATCAATTAAACGCTGAAGTATTCAAAGCAGAAACCGAATCCAACTTTGATATTAGTTATCGCCATGACGCACCTACGGTTGAATTTCTATTCGAGTTGATTGATGCGGCGACATTTGAATTTGCCAAAATCTTCCATTCAAAGGTCCCAGGGACAAATTTAACGTACCACAAAATACTCAAACCTAAAATAAATGATTTAAGAAAAAGCATTCAAGAGGTTATAGACTATTGGGACGGCCCTGCAAAGAAATTCAAAGAAAGTGGTGGCCAACGTTTAAATCGGTTTAAAAATTTACCGGTAATTCTTGGATTTAAAAGTTATAACGGTAACAATGTTACTATGGAGCAAACGATTTTGAGGAAGTTGCAAACAGGCCAATAAGTAAGTGATGAAGAACGAAAAACGTTCGGGGCTTTGGGTAAATTCTACGACGACCTGAACACACAACTTGCCGTACTGGATTACAAGTCCTTTACCGCTCAGGACATTCAAGACTTCAGGAATTATATTAACTATGCTTTTAACGCTCATTGCCTGATCACAAATCAAGCGACTATTGCAGGCGACTTATTCCGGTTAGTTGTTAATGAAAACATAACTGGAAAAAATGAATCAATTACAGATGTGAAATTTTTAACCTATCCACCTTTAGCAATTATAAAGAAAAACAACAAGTATAACCGTGCCAGTACCTATAACAGTACCCTATTATATCTTACTGAAACGGTTGACACTGCCCTAAAAGAAATCCACCCGCCCGAAAATAAAATTGTTACTATTGGAGTTTGGGTGCCTAAACGAAGCAGGACATTTACGCAATATCCGATCGAACATAGCGAACATGCTGCAAAGGTAAATCCTCAAATTGCACAGGGGTTACAGGCTTTAAAACAAATAAATGAAAAGCAGGACCCACTTTTGGCGAGATACATGGCAAATTATTTCAATTTATTGGCAAGAGAGTATTCGAAGCCTGTTGCACCTGAAAATCATTTTGAATATATGTTATCAGCAATACTTTCCGAAAGGATATTTGAGTTGGAAGATAACAATCCTGATTTTAACTATGATTGTATTTCCTATCCGAGTGTGGGCAATAATTTTTTTACGAGGAATCTAGCGATAAAGCCTACTATAGCTGACACAGAGTTTAAGATTGTGCAGGCAATTGAATTTGAAGTTGTAAAAGCACATTACGACAGAACTCCAGTTAAATCCTTAAGTACTTGTTGCATATCAGTGGCTGAAATAAAAAACTACCGTGAAACATGGAATATTACTGAAACAGGCCAAATTATTTGGGAAGAGTAAAATGAGTATGAACATGTATATTTAATAGCCCCACCCCAGCCCTCCTAATAAATTAGTTTCCCCTGCAACGCCTTACCCCCCTTAGCCGTCTTATGGCTATGAGACTAAAACTGCTGCCTTTTATACCCCTATTCACGCTTTTATTAGTCAACTACGCCCACGCCCAAACCCCCGCCGGTAAAATCTCCGGCTCCGTTTTGGATGAGGCCAAAAAACCGATGGACGGGGCTACCGTTATTTTACTCATCGCAAAAGATTCCACCGTGGTGAGCAGCCAGCTGGTGGGGCAGGATGGCAGCTTCGCGTTTGCAAACTTAAAGGATGGTACTTACCTGGTTAAGGCCACTTATATCGGCTATAAAAACTTTTTGAGCGGCAATGTGGCGCTTGCGGGGCATCCCGATAGCTATCGGGAGGTTGTGCTGCCGCCCTTTGTGATGGCGCCGGCCGGGAAAACGCTGAATGCGGTTTCGGTAACGGCTAAAAAATCGTTTATCGAGCAAAAGATTGACCGTACGGTTGTTAACGTGGGCGCGCTGATCACAAACACGGGCGCCAACGCTTTGGAGGTGCTGCAAAAAACGCCGGGGGTGCAGGTGGATGCCGACGGCAATATCACCTTTAAGGGCAAGAGCGGCGTACTGGTGATGATTGATGATAAGCCTACTTACCTTTCGGCCACCAATTTGGTTACGTATTTGAAGTCGCTGCCGGCTTCGTCGCTCGACCAGATCGAGCTGATGGATAACCCGCCGGCCAAATATGATGCGGCCGGCAATGCGGGGGTGATCAATATCAAAACCAAAAAGAATAGCATCAGGGGCTTTCATGCCGTGCTGGGCGGCGATTATGCGCAGGGCTTTTATGGCCGCAACAGCGAGAATATAAACATGAATTATCGTGTTAATAAGGTGAACCTGTTTGCCAACCTGGGCTATGACGAGCAGCGCACCTGGCGCCGGCTGGAAATTGACCGGGATTATTTAGATGCGAATGGCAATACCACCTCGTCGCTAAAGGATATTTCGTATTTCAGGCCCACCAGCTATAATACCAATATTAAGGCAGGGATGGATTTTTACGCCTCGCCCAAAACCACCTGGGGCATCGTTTACACCGGCACCATCGAGCGCGACCACGACAACAGCCCGGTTTACAGCCTGCTGTACGGCCAAAACGCGGCGCTCGACAGCACCATCACCACCCTCAACACCTCGCAAAACAAATTTAACAGCAACGGCATCAACCTAAACTATACCCACAAATTCGACAGCCTGGGCCGGGAGCTGACCTTCGATTTGGATTATATACACGATGCAGCCAACAGCAACCAGCAGTTTGTAAACAATACCTACCTGCCTGACGGCACGCTCACCAACAGCACCATGCTGACGGATAATTTGCCTGCGTTCATCAATATTTACAGCGCCAAGGCCGATTATGCGCACCCGCTGCCCGGCAAGGCCAAGTTTGAGGCGGGCATTAAAAGCAGCTATGTAAATACCGACAATGCTGCCAATTATTTTAATGTGTTGAACGGCATAAGCACGGTTGATTACAGCAAAACCAACCGGTTTTTATACACGGAAAACATCAACGCCGCCTATGCCAATTTTAATAAAAACTGGGGCCGCTTTGCCATACAAACCGGCCTGCGCGTTGAAAATACCAATGGCGACGGTCACCAGCTGGGTAATGCCCAACGGGCCGATTCGTCGTTTGTTAACCATTATACCAATTTGTTCCCCACGGCTTATTTGTCGTACAAGCTGGATACGGCGGGGCATCACGTGCTGGTGGCCTCGTACGGTCGCCGCATAGGCCGTCCGAACTACGGCAGCTTAAACCCCTTTACCTTTTTTGTGGATGAGTTTACGCAATTTAGCGGCAACCCCTTTTTGCGGCCGCAGTTTACCGATAATTATAAGCTGGCCTACAGCTACCGCAGCCTGTTTACCGTGGCGATTGCCTACAACTACACCACCGACGTGCAGGGCGAAACCATCCACCGCGACAGCGACGTATTTATCAGCACGCAGGGCAATATCGGCATGCAAAAAACGCTTGATTTTTCGGTCACCACCAATATTGCGCCCACCAAATGGTGGACGGTTAACCTGTATGCCGAGGTGTACAGAAACACCTACCAGGGGGCGTTTTATACGGGCTATTTAAACCAGTCGGAAATTACCGTGTCGGGCAATGGCAATAACCAGTTCACCCTATCGCCCACCTGGAGCGCCGAGCTGAGCGGCTTTTTTGATACCGGCGGCACCTACGGGCAGTTTGTTACCCTGCCCAAAGGCATGCTGAATGCGGCGATCCAGAAAAAGATACTGAACAACAAAGGCAGCCTGAAGCTAACAGTGCAAAATATGCTGCAGTCCTTCAGCCCCAGCGGCACCATCACCAATATTGTGGATGCCAGGGCAACTTTCCACAATTCGCTGGATACGCGGGTGGTTACGCTGGCGTTTACCTATAGTTTTGGGCAATCGAACAATATACCGCAGAAAAGGGAGACCGGCGGAGCGGAGAGTGAGCAGGGGAGGGCGCATTGATAACCCGCCATGTCATTGCGAGGAGCGGGCCTGGAAGAGCGCCGGGTGCGACGAAGCAACCTCGTCGCCAGTGCATTACCGCATGCCTGTTAGCGACGAGGTTGCCACGCTGCGCACGCAATGACATGGTTGTTTTATACAGAAAAATCCCGGCAAAAACAAGCAAATCACCCAAAAAATTAGTGTCCCAGGTGTCCCAGGTGTATTCACCTGTTCCAGGTGGTTCAGGTGACCCAGGCGACCATAGCCCCATCCTTCTTACTTTTCTGTCTTTCCGACTTCCGGACTTTCGGACTCTCCCGACTTGTATCGTTTCAGCACATCGGCTGTTACGAAAACGAACGCCCGCCTTGATTTTATTATTGTAAATAATTGATAATAAATTAATTAAGGCCTTGGCGCAGTATTTGCGGCCCTCTAAGAAATCCTTTATTTTTTCGGAAACCTTAAGAACAGCGCCATGATAAAAGCTACTGGTCTCGAAAAGCATTATAGCATCGACGAGATGGAAATCGTTGCTTTGCAAAAATTGTCCATCGAAGTTGAAAAAGGTGAGTTTGTGGGCATTATGGGCCCCTCGGGCTGTGGCAAGTCCACCCTGCTTAACATTTTGGGTATGCTGGACGAACCTGACGAAGGAAGTTATTTCTTCGAGGGGTACGAGGTCACCCATATTAAAGAGCGCAAGCGCGCCGGCCTGCGTAAGGATAACATCGGCTTTTTGTTCCAGAATTTTAACCTGATAGATGATTTGACGGTATATGAGAACGTGGAGCTGCCGATGATCTATAAAGGTTTGCCCGGCTCGGCAAGGGTTAAAAGGGCCGAAGAAGTGCTGGATAAATTACAGATCATGGAGCGGCGTAAAAGTTATCCGCAGCAATTGTCGGGCGGCCAGCAGCAGCGCGTTGCCTTAGCGCGGGCCGTGGTAAACAAGCCCGGCCTGATCCTTGCCGACGAGCCGACCGCAAACCTGGATATCGACAACGGGGATGCAGTGATGGATTTGCTGACCGATTTGAATAAGGAGGGAACGACCATCATCATGGTTACACATTCGGCACATGACGCCGGTTACTGCCATCGCATTATCCGCCTGCCGCTTGACCCATCTGCTGTTTAAACGCCGGGGCTTTACAAATTCTGCAGCTATATCAGATCAAAAAGCCTTCAGCTTTTCGCTTTAGGCTTTCTGCTCAAAAAAGTAGGGTAACCCGGACTCGAACCGGGAACCTCCACAACCCGAATGTGGTAATCTAGCCAATTGATATACTACCCTGAATGATAAAGCAATTTTAGCGATATTTTCAATTG
>DASRTD010000153.1:0-9858 GCA_035656115.1 Mucilaginibacter sp. | reverse complement strand
ACAGTGGTTCGGCCGCTGGCGGTTCCAACGGCAATTCCATCCGAAACGCTATTCCGCTTCCAGCCAAGGTGCGAACGCTTATCGATCCGCCCAATAGCTCGATCTTGCTTTTTACGCCGTACAACGCAATGCCATTACTTTTATCGGACAGATTTATCTTTTTGTAAGACCCGGGTTCTGTTTCCTTACTTTTCCGGTAATTTGTCTTTCCAAAGCTTTTGAAATAAATAATGAGCCTGTCTTTTTCTCTTTCAGATGTGATTTCAATCACCGGCGGCTTCCCTGGCTGACCGTATATGATGCTATTGGAAATGAGGTTGTAAAAAATATTGTGCAGGTAAGCCCGGACCGAATTAATATTATTTGCGCGGTTGAAGTCGGTGACTATTCGAATCGCATTCTGTTTAATGATCGGCTTAAACTGGGCCGACACCTCGTTGACCAGTTCCGTCAGGTCCACATGCTCTTTCTTTAGGCTCGGGGATTTGTCCAGTTCTAAAATGCGGTTCAAATTATGAACCACGTCATTCAGCTTTTCGATGCTGTGATATAAAAAGCCTTCCAATTCCGATTTTTCTGAATCGGGACATTGGGTGTCTTTAAGCATCTTGGCCAGCCCGAGCATATTGGCCAGCGGCGCCCGCAGGTCGTGCGATAGAATAAAAGCGAATTTTTCCAGGTCTTTATTGCGCTGCACCAATTGTCCGCTTAAACGCTCGTGCTCCGATTCGGCCAGTCTATCCTGCGTAATGTTGCTTGCAGCGCAAATTACGCCGACAGCCTTTCCATCGTCATCTATTGCAGGCTGAATGCTGACACGGTACCATTCCGGGGAATCGCCCCGGTCCTGGTAGCTGGTTTCATAGCTGAGCGACTGCCCCGACAATGCCGATTTCATCATTTCGCTGAAGCGGCTCTTTCCATTTTCATGCAGCAACTCCGGAAAATAAATGTCCTTCATCAAAGGAACGCCGAAAGAAAGAGTCGACCAATAACTTGCTATTGCATTAAATAAAAGCACATGTGAATCACTATCGAACAACACAAACGCGACATCGGCTGTGTCCACTATCGTTTTCAAATGTAATTGGGATTTGTGTAAGGAGCGCACCGCCTTTTTCCTTTCAGAACGCTCCTTTTTTACCTGTTCGGTAATCCGGTTTAACTCCCTGGTGCCTTTAGCAACTTGTTTTTCAAGTAATTCTTTTTCCAGGTTAAGCTGCGCTTTGGTTTCTATGAGCTGCGGGGTTTCCAGTATTTCCCACTTGTCCTTCCGTTTTGAGACGACAGATTCATGCAAGAGGCCAACATCTAATACGTCAGTTGCTGTGCATTTAGTTAGTTGCCAGCTACACGCTACGATAAGTTTTTTACCCGCAATAGCCGGGGTGAGCGCGCGTTCAAACTCCATGAAATCTTGCCAAAGCTGACGGTCCCTCCAGGTATCGTCGCCGTTTATACGCAAGCCTGCATAACCATGCTCAACGGCCATACCTAACCGGCCATATATGAATTGAAGGGCATCATCTAACGCAAATTGGTCGTTCAGCATGAACCAGTCAGGACGGTTTAGGATTTCAATGCTTCCGCGTTCAAAATATTTGTCGACGCCGGGCATTTTATCTTTTAGCGCCAGGATCGCATCCTCAACGGTCGTTTGTACCGAAGTTATCCAAATGCAGTACTCATTATTTTCCAGGCCGGTTTTAAAAAAGGGGACCTGCATAGAAAGTAAATCCTCTTTAGTTTGATAAAAATGGCAAAAATGGGTCCCCCACGGAATATTTCCGATGACATCGATACCGGTAGGCCTAAGCGTTTGTTTCATAGGCGATGCCCCGCACAGTGATAAAAGTCATGTGTTTCTTCCGTGTCAAGGCCACTCACAAAGACCTTACTGAGAAGGAAAGCAGCAGTTGAGACGTAAGCCCCTCTTATGATTTTTCCAGGGTGATCTTGGTAACCTGGATGGCATCGTTGGTCACGGTGCCGTCAACCTCAACGTCCTGGCCGGCATACTTTAAAACAAACTTTTGGTTGGTTATCTTATAAACCTTGTCGCCTACAACCAAAACAGCCGTGGCGCCATTCTTAAGGCATTTTTTAACGCAGGCAACGCGTGAATCCAGTGGGGACATCTGCGATTTACTTGCGGCGCATGTCGAATCTTCGATAACGCCTTTCAGGTGAACTTCGTCGGGCCGAAATGCTAATGATGCGCTGATGGCTAAAACCAAAACAGCTGGCAATAAATACTTTTTCATGGTTACCGGTTTAAAATTGGATGTGTAAATATAAAAAAATTGATTAAATGCACATAACGTATAACATTTAAACGCGGGCGTGGTTTTTTCTATTTACTATTCGCTAATCGCGCCTTAATTCATCGCCGCGGCGGTAGTTTTAAAATACGGTTTGTAAGCGATCAGCCGCTTCAGCAGATCCTTGTTTTCCGCGACTATTTTTGCCCGCTCCTTTTCACCAGCCAGTACGATGATGTAACCGTAGGGGTCTTTTCGTGCACCAAGGAACGGTGCGCCCGGACTGCCTACAAAGGGGCCGTCGGCGTGGCCGGTGGGTATGTTGCCGATATCGGCATTGGTTAAATACGGGGCGTAAAACATATAATGTGGCATGTTCATGGTCATCACTTCCTTGCTGTCAGCCGATCCGGTGTACGTGCGCATTACGGGGGCAAGCATGTACGAAATACCAGGCCCCGGTGCTTTGTAAACCCCTTTTTTGATCCGGTCGGTAATGATACTTTTGATCTGCAGGGCGGTATACTTTCCCGAAGCCCGCATCGCCGCAGCGTCAATATAAGGGCGAAAGTTTGTGCGGGCGCCTTCGGCGTCAAATGCTATAGCTGTGCAAATATCGTTTCTGAACTCGCCCCATTCCCACTCAGTACGCGTAACAAAACAAACAAACCCGTTTGTCCCTTTTCGCGCCACGTAATAGCCCTTATTTGGGTCTAACAAATAAACGGTGGCGCCCGGGCGCAGTTGAGGCGGAAGACAACTTAATGCGTAGTCGGTCTCCAGCGCGGGGGGCATTTTTTCGAGCCGCCAGTCTTCCACCTTTTGAGCAAAACTTTTGACAGAAATAAACATGAAGAAAATTAGCAGTAAGGTTTGCAGGCATTTTTTTGCCGCTTTGATTGGTGTGTTCATATCGAGGCTTTTATTGCTTTTATTTTGCAATAAAGATATTGGCACTAATCCCACCAAACAGGGGGCGAAAATGCCATTTTAAGGGTGTGAAACGGTCAATCCGGACACTTTTTCTTGTTTTAGCGGAGAACTGGTTTTGTAAAAGATGCAACGCTCAATAAATTGTTATATCGCTAAAAATAAGCCCTGTAAAAGAACAGCGCAGTAATCACCACGATCAGCCCGCTGATCACCGCCCGAAGCACCGCCTGGTTCAGCCTGCGTGAGTAATAGGCGCCGGCATAGCCGCCTATAGTTGTGGCCACGAGCATGATGCAGGTTTGCGGCCACCATATTTTTCCCGACAGGATAAAAATAACCACCGCGATGGAGTTAGCTGCGCCGACCAGGAGGGTTTTATTGGCGTTCAGTAATTTAATGTCGCTCAGCCCGAACAGGCTCCAAACGGCCATCATCATGATGCCCGCGCCGCCGCCAAAATAGCCGCCATAAATGCCAAGGATAAACTGGGTAACGAGCATGGCAGTACGGCTGATCTTAAACCTGCTTTGTAATACCGTGCTCAGTTGCTTTCCAAAGATGAAAGTAATACCGCCGGTCAAAACAAGCCAGGGAATAATTTTGTCAAAACTGCTTGAAGGGGTGAAGATGAGCAGCAGCGCACCAATGCATCCGCCGGTTAGCGAAATAGCAACCAGGGTTTTTAAGGAGATGTGTTCGAAGCCCTTAAAATCCTTCCGAAAAGCATAAATACTAGCCAGGCTGCCCGGGAACAGGGCCACGGTGCTGGATGCATTCGCCGGGACTGAAGGCAGGCCCGCGTAAATGAGTACCGGCATGCTGATAAAAGTGCCGCCACCGGCAACGGCATTGATGGCGCCGGCAAATAATCCTGCAGCCAATAAAAACAGGCCCGTATATAAGGTGATCGGGGGCGCATGCAGATTTCCAGCTAACAGAATAAAACAGCTCATATGGCATGTCGTTAAATACCGGCGGATTTGCCGCGCCAAAGATGCGTATAAATGGCGCCCGGTTTTTTAAAAGCATTGTCACATTTTCAGCCGCGTGGCGGAGCGAACGTAAAATTAACGTGATGTTTTACAGGTGAATGTAATTATGCTTAATTTGGATCACCAATCATAAATTAACCAACCATGAAAAATGATAGTACTCCCGAGGGCAGTGATCAGCCCCTTCCCGAAAATGGAAAAATAGCAAATAGCGCCGGCATCAAGGCGCCGATGGACAGGCGCAAGTTTGTAAAAATGACGGCAACCGGCGCATTAGCTTTCAGCATTGTGCCCCGGCATGTGCTTGGCGGGCCAAAATTTGTAGCGCCGAGCGATAAGCTTACTTTGGCCTATATTGGCTGCGGAACACAGGGCTTCAGGGAACTGCTGCCCATGCTCGCCGTACCGGCAGTGCAGGTGGTGGCCGTGTGCGACCCAAACCAGTATGCAACCGGCTACAGGGATTGGTCGAAAAACGGGCTGACCGGTGAGATCAGGAACGCCATCGGCAAAGCCGACTGGAGCCCGGGCGGAGATAATACCGTCCCGGGTGGCCGTGACAATGGTAAGGACATTGTCGACACCTTTTATGCCAACAAACGCGGCAGCGATAATTATAAAAGCTGCACAGCCTATGCCGACTACCGCGAGCTTCTGGAAAAAGAGAAGGATGTGGATGCCGTGAAGATCATGACGCCCGATCACCTCCACGGCTTGTTCGCTATAGCTGCGCTCAAAAGAAATAAACACGTGCTGATGCATAAACCGCTCTCCAACCGGCTGCTCGAAGGGAAGGCGGTGATCGACGCCGCGCGGCAAAGCAAAACCGTAACACACCTGGTGCCCTGGGACTCGAACGGATCTATGGACCAGGTAATGGAGTGGATCAACACGGGTAAGATTGGCAAACTGAAAGAAGTACATAACTGGACCAACCGCCCGGTATGGCCGCAGTTCCCGACGCTGCCAACCGATGTGGTAGCTGTTCCGGATGGCCTCGACTGGAACCTGTGGCTGGGGCCTGAAGCCGACCGTGCCTATTCGCCGGAATATACCAATATGTTTTTCAGGGGATGGTATGATTTTGGCGGAGGATCCATGGCGGATATGGGCCACTATAGCCTGTGGACGGTGTTTAACGCGTTGCAGCTTACTTCTCCAACCATCGTTGAACCAAATTTAAGTCATTTCGTCATCATGAACGGCGTAACACCCAGCCAGGTGCATAACGATTTTTCATTCCCGATTGCCAGCTCAGTCCGGTTTAAATATCCTGCCAACGGTGACCGCCCAGAAGTTGACCTTTGCTGGTACGACGGTGGTATAAGGCCCAAGCTTCCCGAAGAGCTAATCGCCAACAACGAGGAATTGCCCGCCGAAGGGATGATGTTTACGGGAGAGAAGGGCAAGATACTGGCCGGTTTCAATATTCAAAACCCGCGACTGTTTTCGAAGAAGAAAAAACCGGTGTCAGCGCCGACGCAACCCTCGCAACCCTATGCGCACGATAAAATGGTGGATGCTTTATCACTGTTTGCCGCTCAATGTAAAAGCGGGCAGCAATACCCCGGCAGTTTTATCGAAGCCGAGGCGCTTACCGAGGCGGTTAATTTATACGCCGCCAGTTTGCGGTCGGGCCATTTGTTGAAATACGATGCGGCCAGCCGGCAAATCACCAATATCGCCGATGCAAATAAGTACCTGGCGCGGCAATATCGCACAGGTTGGGACCCGGCGACTATTTAAAATTTAAGGAAAGTCTTTACGTGGTTAGTTAATATCGAATAATGAATTTTGAATATTGAATGATGAAGTAAAACGTCGGAATTAAAAATTCGTTATTCGATATAGAACCATCGCACTGCTCGCATAAAATGATGACATTGGTAAACGTCCCTGACACCGGGATTTTTCAATGCACCTTAAAGTGCAATTTTATCAAATTTGTAATTCCGCCCGCGGCGATCTGCAGGCCCACACAAAAAATTAAAAAGGCCATAAACCGGTTGATGATCTGTTCATTGCGCACGCCGATATAACTGATGAGCCGGTTGGTATTCAAATAAAAAATAAAAATCAGGATACATATGCCGATGATGGATACCAATAACGCGCAAACATTGAGTAGGTATAAAGACATATCGGCATTTGCGCCATGGGCACTCAGGGTGAAAAGGACGGCTATGGTGCCTGCGCCTGCGGTGATGGGGAACGTGATAGGATAAAAAAGGTTGTTCTCCACCTGCGGTATCGGTTCTGCCTCAATTTTTTCGCCCTCTTTTTTTTCCGGAACTTTTTTATCATCGGAAGAAAGAAATTCCCAACCGATCTTACAGATCATGATGCCGCCGGCTAATTGTACAACGGGGATCGACAATCCGAACAATTCTAAAATCCATCGCCCAACCAGTACCGTAACTGCACAAATAACAAAACAGTAAAGAGTAATTTTTTTTACATATTTTATCCTGTCCTTACGGGATACATCCATAAAATAAGGACTTACAATAAAAGCATCGCCAATGGGGTTCACAACCGGGAACAGGGCGACAAATCCGATAAAAACTAAATGGATGAAGGTGTTAAATTGTTGAGACATATTTAGTGTAGTGAACCCAAAATTAGTACAAATTAGTTAATCACATTTGGAATTGAGGGGTTTTACGCGGCAAAATAATCGGGTATCTACTTGGGTATCTTCAGTATCGTACTATTTCCATAAGCCGCTACGTAAATATTTCCGGCGGCATCTGCAGCTATGCCGTATGGCCCGCTAAATGTAATTGGCGTAGTTTTGCCATTGGTTGTGCTGGTTAAAGTACTCACAACCCCGGCAGGTGTGATCACCCTTACCAGGTTATTGCCCCAGTCGGCCACGTAAACGTTGCCTGTGGCATCAACAGCTACGCCAGTTGGATATTTAAATGATGCCGCCGTACCCGTACCATCGGCCGAGCCCTGTGTGCCGCTGCCGGCGAGGGTAGTTACGGCGCCACCCGGACTGATTTTTCGGATCAGGTTATTGCCGTAATCAGCCACGTAAACGTTAAAACTCGCGTCGATTGCTACTGCTGTGGGATTGTTGAATGAAGCCTTAATGCCGGTACTATCGGCGGCGCCCTGGTTGCCGTTGCCGGCTAATGTGGTGACTACACCTGCCGGGCTGATCTCGCGGATGAGGTTATTACTATAGTCGGCCACATATACGTTGCCATTGGCATCTACGGCAACGCCCTGTGGATTATTAAAGGAAGCCGCCGTGCCTGTACCATTGACCGACCCTGGTGAGCCGGTGCCCGCAAAGGTGGTTACTGCACCCTGCGGGCTGATCTCTCTTATTAAATCATTGTCGTTTTCGCCAACATAAACATTGCCCGAGGCATCAACCGCTATACCGGTCGGCGCGTTAAACGACGCAACCGTGCCCGGCCCGTTGACTGCGCCCTGCAGGCCGCTGCCCGCCAGTGTAGTCACAACCCCCGCGGGGCTGATCTCGCGGATAAGGTTATTACGCAGGTCGGCGACGTAAACATTGCCTGAAGCATCAACTGCAACGCCTGTCGGCTGGAAAAACGATGCGCCGGTACCTGTGCCGTTAACATTACCCTGTGCGCCGTTGCCCGCCAGTACATCTGCGGTTGAAGTACCCGGCGCCGGAAGATGGTAAACAATATCTTTTTGGCAGGCAGAAAACAGCATGATAGTTACCAGCAAAAGATGAGGGATTAGCTTCATCGCGGTCCGGTTAATGTGGGATTGTACCAACGGCAGGTTAATTTTGGGCATATTTACCAATTTGTAATAACAAATATAAGGCAAAGTATTTCAATGGGACACAGCTTACTGGTTAGCCATAAAAGTCGGCTGCTCCAGCATTAATTCATATAGTTTTTCGCTGATCAGCCCGGTTATTTTTCCCGGTTTACCGTCGCCAATATCTTTTCCGTCAACAGCTATAACCGGGCAGGCATTTTTGGATGAACTGGTTACAAAGGCTTCCTTTGCGGCAAAAAGATCATCCAAAGTAATATTTCTTTCCACCATACTGTACCCGTCAATGGATAATTGCAACGCTTTGCCGCGTGTTATTCCTGCTAATATATTGTCTTTTGGCGTGATGATCTCGTCATCAGTCACGATGAAAATGTTAGCCCGCGGGCACTCGCTCACATGGTTGTTGTGGTAATATAAAACGTCGTCCGCATCATTTTGCTTTATAAAGGGCTTAAGCAATATTGCCTGGATATAGTCGATGGTCTTGATGGCGGGAAGTTGCCGTTGGTGCTGAAAAGTGACCAGTTTCATCGGCTTTACCTCTGCAGCATCTTCCATTTTAAAAGGCAGCTGCATGATAATAAGATTGGGTTTGCCCATAGAATAGCCATCTTCGGAATACCCGCCTGTAAGGATTATCTTTATACCCGATTCGGGGAGATCGTTCTTCGCGATCAGTTCATAAATCGCTTGTTTTAACGCCGGCCGATCCAGGCCGGCATCCATATTCATAGCCGCCGCCGACCGGTAGAACCGGTTTAGATGGTCCTCGATAAAGATGGGCCGGTTGTCGATGATCTTAAAAAAATCAAATATCCCGAAACCGCGGTGGATACTCAGGTCGCTGACGCCGATTTTCGCCTCTGCTTCCGGAACGATCTCGTTATTTATCGAAACATATTTTGGCTTGCTTTCCATCTTGTTATTTCAAAACACCTGTGTGGTTCAATGGCCAAAGGTAACGGAAATGAAGTTATCCGAAAATTTAAAAATCGGAATATAGGGTCATGCGAACGTCACACAAACGTAAAACAAGACAGCGGATTTCGCCCGGCTAAAATGCTTCTATTTGCCTGATAGAAGTCAGGCAAGGCAAAAAAGAAACGCATCACATTGATTAAAACCGGATTCACGGGAAGGTTATCACAAGTTAAATTCTTCAGTCGGCCGGTTTAATAAAAATCCTATATTTAGGAACGATTTATCTCTTCCGGTAAAGAACTATGAAAGACATTGACATAAAAAAAATAACTTTTGGGGGCGTTTTAATTGCATTGGGGATCGTGTTTGGCGACCTGGGCACTTCTCCATTGTATACCTATACGGCCATTATCGGAAAAGGCATTATTACAAAAGAATTGGTGTTAGGGAGCGTTTCAGCAATATTCTGGACGCTTACTTTTCAAACCACATTGAAATATGTGTTAATTACCATGCGTGCCGACAATAACGGGGAGGGAGGCATATTTTCGCTGTATGCGCTGATCAGGCGGCATGCCAAATGGTTAATATGGCCCGCAATAATGGGCGCCAGTTTTATGATAGCCGACAGCCTTATTACACCGCCAATTTCAGTTACTTCGGCCATAGAAGGATTAAAGGGCGTTCAGCCCGACATTCCTATTCTGCCTATCACCCTGGTCATCCTTGTTATCTTATTTCTGTTTCAACGGGCAGGGACGGGCGTAATAGGTGTGTTTTTTGGCCCTGCCATGGTGGTTTGGTTCGGCATGATAGCAGTGCTTGGCTTTAGCTACCTGGTTAAAGATATTTCGGTTCTTCAGGCGATCAATCCATTGTATGCTTACAGGCTGGTTGCTGATTATCCGGGCGGTTTTTGGGTTTTAGGCGGTGTATTCCTTTGTACCACAGGCGCGGAGGCTTTATATGCCGACATG
>DASRTD010000152.1:0-22780 GCA_035656115.1 Mucilaginibacter sp. | reverse complement strand
GTTATCTCGTGTAAAAAACCGGCGACGAAAGAATATACAGTCCCCTATCATATATATTTTGTGATTTTGGATAAAAACGAGAAAAATATTATTCAGTCCGTTAAAGACAGCCTTAACGTTAGTTATATTTTGAACGGTGTTGCAAAAAGCCAGCGCCTTATAATTTACCATGTACAGGTATCTGCAACCGATACTGCAACGATTTCAAAATATGGTGGCTTTGTTGTTTCCGACATCGATAAAGCCGGTATATTGCAAGGATATATTACGGATGCCAGCGCGTATTCAGGTGTTCGTAATTTTAATTTGTATTTAAAAGGCGTAAGTATCGGAACAATGTATTTGGATTATTATGGGGATTTGGCTGACATAGCCGCAACTTCTTCCACTTTTACCTTTGATGGAACGCCGGTAACAACTGATCATCTAATTGGCGTTTTTAACGATGGTTCGGGCATTGCTGCTGATGTTGAATATAATACGACACCCCCTGGTCAACCCATAGCTGTTCTGCAAATGCAATAAGTGGAAGGCTTCGGACTGATAACCATAGTTTTCTTTATTGCAACTGGTACCACTCGGGCCACGAATGGGTTTGCGAGGGATAGGTGCAAGTAAATACATCCTGGTGCCCTTCAAATGGAAACCCGGGGATGGTGCAACTTACCTCTCGTTGTATATGATTAGGGATGCTATCATCTATTTCGAGTGGTTACATCAGTACGCTACCTGGCAACAGGCAAAGGTATTTACGTTTAATAGTACACCTGTCACGATGGATGCCACGGAGGGCAAGCACTTATATGTAATACAGTTGCAGCAATAATTATTAATGCAGGGACGATGTAAGGGGTTTCAATCCTTTTGTCTGCGCAGCCTCTCGAAAAGCGGATTTTGAGGCGAATGCGCTAAGGAAGGAGTTTTGCACGTTAAATTCTAGAAAATCAGCACAAAGGTACCAGTTATGATGAGCGCCGCGCCCAATCCTTGTTTCCAGCTAAGCGGTTCTTTAAGAAATATTACGGCGATAATGATGGCCAGGGCGACGCTCAGCTTATCTACCGGTGCAACCTGCGACACTTTGCCCAATTGCAGCGCCTTAAAATAGCATATCCACGAAAGCCCGGTGGCGCAGCCCGAAAGAACCAGGAATATCCAGTTTGTTTTGGTTAAACCACCTATCCCGGTAGTGGTGCCACGCACAATGGCAATGCCCCAGGCAATCACAAGAATAACGGCCGTGCGGATGGCAGTGGCCAGGTCAGTATCGACACCCTTGATTCCGACCTTTGCAAAAATAGCGGTCAAAGCCGCAAAAAAAGCTGAGAGTAAAGCGTATATCCACCACATACGACCGCTGATTTAAATGATTACACTGATTGCGCGGAGGTAAAATTCGAAATAAAAAATCAGTTTAAATCTGTGATTCAAAAATCGGTGCAATCAGCGATCCTGAAATCGGTGAAATCTGTGATTTAAAATCGGTGCAATCGGTGATTGCGCGATCCAAAATTTCTCCAAATTGCTTCCGTACCTTTAATAAAATTATTTGCTTTGAAGCTACTCATCATAGAAGACGAACAAGGGCTGCGCGAAAGTATTGAGGATTATTTTAACGGCGATGGCAATATTTGCGAAACCGCCGCCAATTATGAATCGGCGCTTTCCAAGATCAGCCTTTACCGCTACGACTGTATATTACTGGATATTACTTTGCCGGGTGGCAGCGGTATGAACATACTTAATTCCATAAAGGAAAACAATTATCCTGACGGCGTGCTGATCATTTCAGCTAAAAACTCACTCGACGACCGGTTGAACGGGCTTAACCTGGGCGCGGACGATTACCTGGTAAAACCATTCCATTTATCAGAACTAAAGGCCCGCGTTTCGGCAATCATCCGCCGAAAAACGTTTAACGGAAGCAACCAGTTGGTTTTCAACGAGATTTCCATCGACCTGCTGGCAAAAGAAGTGAAAGTTGGCAAGTCGCCCGTTAAGTTTACCCGTAAAGAATATGCACTGCTGTTGTACTTTATTGCAAACAAAGGTAAGGTAGTGTCGAAAAATGCAATAGCCGAGCATCTTTGGGGGGATGGTATGGACATGGCCGATAATTTTGATTTCATTTATTCGCACATCAAAAATATCCGCAAAAAATTGGTTGAGGCCGGCAGCCCGGATTACATACAGGCAGCCTATGGTATGGGCTATAAATTTTCGTGACGATGAAGCTTCGGGCCCGTTATAATTATGTAAACCTGGTTACCACCGTTGTGGTTCTGCTGTTCACCGGCATTGTTTATTACCAAGCCATTAGCTGGATACTGATCAACCAAAAAGATAAGGCATTACGGGTTGAGGAGCAGGAGATTTTTGATTATGTAAACCTTAACCACCAATTGCCGCAAACCTTCGAATCAAATGATCAGCATATTACTTTTTCGCCTGCGGTACCTGGCTCGGTCAAGCGGGAATATATCGACACCACCTATTTTGAAAAATGGGGAGGCGGCCAAAAAAGGAGGCACCGGCACAAAGCAGCGGGTGAATATGAGACGGGACGGGGCCTGGTAAGCGCCGTTGCCGTGGGCGATAAGTATTATAAGATATTGATCGTAGAGTCGACCGTGGAAACCGAGGACCTGATCCGGCTCATCTTTACTATAACCATTGCAGTAATACTGTTGTTGCTTGCCGTATTATTGATAACCAATCGTCTTATCCTGAACCGGCTTTGGCAGCCTTTTTATAACATCATGAAAGAACTGAGGCTTTTCCGGCTTACCGACAACCGTGACATGCCAAAACTCGACACCAATATCGATGAATTTAAAGAGCTCAACGCTGCGGTAACCGATATGGCCGGAAGGGCAAAGCTTGACTATAAAGACCTGAAGATATTTACCGAAAACGCATCGCATGAATTGCTTACCCCGATAGCGGTTATCAACTCGAAGCTGGACTCGCTTATACAAACCGAGAACTTCAGCGAACGGCAAAGCAAACTGCTCACCGATCTTTACGGTGCAGTAGCGAGGCTTAACCGACTGAACCAGTCGCTGCTTTTACTGGCAAAAATTGAGAACCGCCTGCTGCATGAACAGGTGGGAATAGATATGAAGGCGCTTGTTGAGGAAACCCTTGGCCAGTTTGAAGAAATTTTTCAGGATAGACTCATCCAGGTTAAAAGCGTGCTGGCTGAGAAAGAAATTTACGCCAACCCTTATCTAGCCGAAGTATTGTTAAACAACCTGATCAACAATGCTATAAGGCATAATTACAAAGGGGGCGACATACTGATTGAATTAACAAGTGAAAAACTGGTAATACAAAACACAGGAGATGAACCCGAATTAAAAAGTGAAAAAATATTTACCCGTTTTCACAAATCTTCACGATCGGAGGGCAGCGGCCTGGGGCTTACCATTTCGAAACAAATATGCGAAAGCTATAATTTTAAGCTGGCCTACTCCTTTAGCAACGGGTACCATACGTTTACGGTTAAGTTCTGACTATCCGGTTTCTTTAAAACCTAATTGTATTTTTACCGGATGGATATTGATCTCGAATTTTTCAGCCCGGTACTGCAGATCAGAAATAGCCTGTTTGAAGAAAAAGGTATTGAAGTTTTTATCAAACGCGACGATCTTATCCATCCCATTATTTCAGGCAATAAATGGCGCAAGCTGAAATACATCTTAGAAAAAGCCCTGACTGAACAAAAAACGCACCTCGTGACTTTTGGCGGGGCTTACTCTAACCACCTGCTGGCGACAGCCGCCGCCGCCGCCAGGTTTGGCTTTAGATCGACAGGAATTGTTCGGGGAGAGCCGGTTAACAATGATACTTTGTTTATTTGCCGCGTGCATGGCATGAATCTGATCTTTACCGACCGGGAAAGCTATCGGGATAAGCCGGGTTTATTCGAAAAATACTTCGGCGGAGATGACCAGGCAATTTTTATTGACGAGGGTGGTGCATGTGCCGAAGGCGCAAAAGGCTGCAGCGAAATAATAGATGAACTAACCGAAAGTTACGACCATATTTTTTGTGCCTGCGGAACGGGCACGACTGCGGCAGGTATTATAAATGGCATCGGTAAAAACGAACTAAAAACCTGGTTTCATGGCATCACTGTCCTGAAAAACGGAGGGTTTCTTAAAAGTGAAATTGAAAACCTCATGCTTCAACCCTCGGACTTCGATCTCCATACCGAATACCATTTTGGAGGTTATGCGAAAACGAATGATGAGCTGATCGGTTTTATAAAGCAATTTGTTGCTTCAACCGGTATATTAGTCGACCCGGTTTATACCGGTAAAATGATGTTTGCTTTGTATGATTTGGCGGGCAAAGGTTATTTTAAAAAGGGCGAAAAGATATTGGCCATTCATACCGGCGGTATCTGGGGTTTGCTGGGAATGAAGGATAAATTTACGCAATCCGTCGGTTGGAGCCGACTGCAATAAAATTGACAGGTCGATGATCATCCACAACTACGATGAACCCCCACGATATTCATAAAAATTCAATAATTTAGAAGCATAAAACTTGTAGCTGACCCCTATGAAAAAATTAATACTTGCGGCTGTATTTGCCATTACCTTTTGCACGGCCAAATCCCAGTCCAAACCTGCAATAACCGATAGCGGCACATTCTATCTGCACAAATTCGCACAGCATATAGGCAAGGAAACTTATTATGTTACCACAACACCCCGGGCTATTACTTATACCGTTAATTTCAAATTTGTCGATCGCGGGCAGGCCGTGCCATTGAAAGCGAAATTGGAAGTGACATCCGGCCTGGAGCCGCTCGGATTGACGATAAAGGGTAATGTAGCCAGGGACGCAAGAATCAATGACAGCATCAGCATGCGCGGTAAAACGTTTGTTCGGGTTGATGAGAAGGGAACTTATGTAACAACCAAAGGGCTAACGTTTCCGGTTGCGGGTTACGCGCCGGGCACGGTACAGCAGGTTTTATTGCAATACTGGAAAAACCACCATCAGCCCGAAAATATAAACACTCTTCCGCAGGGCGTTGTTCAAATAAAAAAGCAGGGAGAGGATACGTTTACTTTTGATAAAAAGCCGATGGTATTGGACCGCTTTACCATCAGCGGTCTGATATGGGGCAATGAACTGCTTTGGGCAGATCACAGCGGTAAGATGATCTGCCTCATCACCAATGATGCCGAGGCGGATAAGCTGGAAATGATGCGCGACACCTATGAGTCGTTGCTGCCGGAATTTATCTCCAAGGCTGCCGGATACAGCATGGCGTTATTTGAAAAAGCAGTGCCGAAAACCAATGCCGACAGCAAGATCATCGCTGTGGTGAGCGGCACGGTGGTGGATGTGGTGAATGGCACGACAATAACCGAGGCAACGGTTTTAGTTGAAAATGGGAAGATCACAAAGGTCGGCAAAGCAGCTGAAGTAAAAATTCCGGCTGGTGCAAAAGTTATCAATGCCAAAGGCAAAACCATTTTGCCCGGCCTTTGGGATATGCATGCCCATTTTGAGCAGGCTGAATGGGGCCCCGCTTACCTGGCCGTGGGCGCCACTACCGTACGCGATTGCGGCAACGAATTTGAGTACATTAACGCTGTGAAGAAAGCCATTGATGGCGGCAAAGGGATCGGGCCTTTAATATTGAAAGCAGGCATTATTGATGGCAGCGGGCCTTACGGGCTGGGCATTGTCAAGGCCGATACCAAAGAAGAAGCAATAAAAAATGTCGACCGTTATTATAACAATGGTTTCGTCCAGATAAAAATATACAGCTCGGTGAAACCGGCGATGGTTAAAGTAATTTGTGATGAGGCGCATAGCAAGGGATTGACGGTGACAGGCCATATCCCCATCGGGATGACCTTACAGCAGGGCGTCGACTCGGGCATGGATATGGTAAACCATGTCCAATATGTTTATTCCATAATGAAACGAAATAAAGACCGCTCGATCAACTTCGACGACTCCACCAGCAAAGCGGCCATTAAATTTATTAAAGATCATCACGTAGTGATCGACCCAACGTTGGGCGTATTTGAGCTGAGTTTTCGCAGCATAAAAGACGATATTACCCAAATGGAGCCGGGGTTTTATAACCTGCCGCTGCCCTTGCAGGCCCTGTTTAAAGATACCGGCCAGGACTCGACGGGCGCCGCTAAATTTAAACCGCTTTATGACAGCATGGTAAAGATAGTCAAGCTGCTTTATGATAACGGCGTCACCATTGTCGCCGGTACCGACCAGGATTTCCCCGGCTATAGCCTTGATCGCGAACTGGAACTGTACGTAGGAGCAGGTTTAACGCCGATGCAGGCTATACAAACGGCAACCATCACGCCGGCTAAAGTAATGAAGATGGATAAAGTAAGTGGCTCCATCGAAGCGGGTAAAAACGCCGACCTTTTAATTGTTGATGGCGACCCACTGAACAGCATCAGGGATATCCGTAAAGTCAGCATCGTTATTAAAGCTGGCAGGGTTTATGACCCTGTAGCGTTACATAAACTGGTTGGGTTTGCCCGGTGAGCACCGTCGCTGCTAAAAAAGAGGGCGTTTAATAGTCTGCGGGATGAGTGGAAAGAAAACCAGTGTACTTTTAATTGTCTTGCAGATTGGCTATATTTACCGACAGACCATATCCGGACGCCAACATATGAACGGCAAGTGCATTCAATCAACCCTATTACTTTTAATGACCTGCGCCATTGGCGCTTTCGCTCAAAACAATAGCCTTGTTAATAGCAATATAAAGGCTTTGGAAAATTATGCCATGGCAAACCCTATTGAAAAAGTGCATTTGCATTTGGACAGGCAGCTTTATTTTCCGGCCGATACCATTTGGTTTAAGGCTTATGTCGTGATAGGTGATCAGCATAAACTTTCAGCGCTAAGCGGTATTCTTTATGCGGAATTGATTGGCCCGAAGGATACCGTACTAAAACGTTTGACACTCGGCATAACTGCCGGCACAGCTTCCGGCGATTTTGAGCTGCCTTATAATGTTGCGCCAGGCGGCTACCGCATCCGCGCTTATACCAATTGGATGCGCAATGCCGGACCGGAATACTTTTATGAACAGACCGTTACAGTTTCCGGTTTTTCAACGAACGTGGCGCCTGGTGGAACCAATGCAGTGTTAAATCAAGATAACACAAGCCAGCGCGCTGCGAATAACGCAGACAAGATCGACCTTCAGTTTTTCCCGGAGGGCGGCGATTTAATCAACGGACTGCGCTCAAAAGTTGCTTTTAAGGCGGTCAATCAAAACGGGATGGCCGAAGAAGTTCAGGGGAGTATTATCGATAATTCTGGCAGCGAGGTGGCGACATTTGCATCACAGCACCTGGGTATGGGAGTATTTCCGCTCGGCCCACAAAAAGGCATGCAATATTTTGCAAAAGTAACAGCAGCGGATGGTAGTAAATTTACAATGCCCCTACCTGCAGCCAAAGATGCCGGGTTTACGTTATCGGTTAACAATAATCTCGGTGATAGCCTGTATATTAAAATAGCGGCTGCAAACGTGCCCGATACGGCATTTTACCTGGTGGCCCAAAGCGGCGGTAAATATTACTTTGCCGCTGCGCGAAGGTTGGCCGATAAGGTATTCACCGCATCCATAGGTAAAGACCGCTTTCCAGGTGGCGTGCTTCAACTCACCCTTTTTTCGCAAACCGGCGAGCCGCTGAACGAGCGGGTAGTTTTTATACAAAATAGCGACCAATTGAGCTTGTCCCTCAGTATGGCTAAACAAACTTATGCGCCGGGTGAAAAAGTAAAATTCGGCCTTGATGCTAAGGACAAGGACGGAAGTGCTGCTACGGGCACATTCTCGGTATCGGTCATTGACGAAAATAAGGTGCCGGTAAATGAAAATACAGAAAGCAACATTTTTGCCGACCTGATGCTTAAATCGGAATTGGCAGGCAGCATAGAAGACCCGAACTATTATTTCATCAACCCAACCGATCAAACCAAAGCCGACCTTGACTTGCTGATGCTCACCCAGGGTTACCACCGCTTTGAGTGGAAAAAGATATTAGCAAAACCCGCTCCGGCACCGGCGTACCAGCCCGAAAAAGGATTTCGCGTGTCGGGGACGGTGACCACCCCTGGCGGTAAACCCGTAGCCAATGGTAAAGTGATCCTCACCTCCATCAAACATCTGATGGCGCTGGATACGTTAACAGACGCTGCTGGCAGGTTTGCATTTGACGACCTTAACTTTCCGGATACCGCAAAATTGATTATCAATGCTAAAAAAGCCAACGGCGGCAATAATGTGGTACTTAAAATAGATAGGCCGGACTACCCGGTTGTTAGCTCCGCCGAAAATGAGAAAGGTGGTTACGCCCGCAATCATTTTTCCATTACCGCCAGCCAGGCACAGCAAGCCTATACCACGTGGCGGCAAGACTCGCTCAGCCATGTTATACAGCTAATGGAAGTAAAGGTAAAAGATCACAAAACCACCTCTTTTCGCCCGGACTATGCCGTGTTGTTGAAGCATTCGTCAAATTTAAACGGGCCCGGCCAGGCCGACCAGGTAGTGATGGGCGATGAGCTGACAGGCTGCGCTAATCTCGCTGATTGCTTGGTAGTTCTTCTTCGCGGGGGGGTCCGATTTGTTTATAGCGGGCCGTCACCTACGATTTACAGTACCCACATACCGCGAGCGCTTTCGGGCGCAACAAAGCCGATGGCGGTACTGGTGAACGGTGTAATAACCGACCAGGAGGCGTTAGCTACGATTCCCGCAACCGACGTGCAAAGTATTGAAATGCTGGAAAGCCCGATGTATTCCGGCGTTTATGGATCAGCGGCATCGGGCGGCTTGATCGTAATAACCACCAAATATGGCGATGAAGCCAACTACGTGTCGCCCCTTCAGCCGGGTTTAACTTTGTATACTTTCAGAGGTTTTTATAAGGCAAAAACGTTTTACTCGCCAAAATATACACCCGATAAGAAAGTAAGCCTTGCTGATAACCGCAAGACCATTTATTGGCAGTCAAACCTATTTACCAATAAGGACGGCAAAGCATCCTTTGATTATTTTAATGCGGGCAATCCTGGTAAATACCGGGTTGTAGTGGAAGGGGTTGACGGCAACGGCAAACTCGCCAGGCAAGTTTTGCAATACGATGTTGTACCGGCTAACTAAACTACTACATATCCTATCAACGCGATCAGCTATTCAGCGATGGCGGGTCCAATAAACCCAAAAATCATTAAGTTTGCATCAAAGCAAGCTCAATGAGTTTTTACGTCACCTGGTTTTTTGCAGCGATAGGCCTTTTCGGGTTTTCGGCCCTGTTTGCGCTGTTCGGTGTATATGCCGAACGGAAGGTGTCGGCCTTTATACAAGACAGGCTTGGCCCCACCGAAACCGGTAAGTTTGGTTCCCTACAAACCATTGCCGACATCCTGAAAATGCTGCAAAAGGAACTCATCACTCCGGCTGCTGCAGATAAACTGCTTTTTATGATGGCCCCGGCGATCATTTTTATTTCCGTTTACCTGGGCTTTGCGGTATTGCCATGGGGGCCGGGATTGGCGCCCTCGAGACTTAACCTGGGCTTGTATTACCTGTTCGCAGTATTGTCCATTGAAACGCTCGGCATCCTGATGGCCGGCTGGGGGTCGAACAATAAATATTCTATCCTGGGCGCCATGCGTTCCGCCGCGCAGATCATCTCGTATGAGCTGGCGGCTGGTTTCGCGCTCATCTCGGTGGTGATGATCGCCCAAACGCTCAACCTGCAAACCATCGCTGTGCAGCAGGGGATATTATCAGCAGAGAAACCAATGTTTGCCGGGTTTTGGGATGTATCCGACATCGGCGGCATATTTGCCTGGAACATTTTCCGCGCACCGCACCTCATCATCGCGTTTATCATCTATTTTATCGCCTCGCTGGCCGAAAGTAACCGCGCACCCTTCGATATCCCGGAAGCGGAATCGGAGCTGGTGGCCGGGTTTCATACTGAATATACCGGGATGCGGTTCGCTTTGGTGTTTTTGGCCGAATATTCGATGATGTTTTTGGTGTCGATGATCGGCGTGGTGCTGTTTTTAGGCGCCTGGAACACCCCGCTGCCCAATATGGGCGCGGTACTGCTGGCCACCTGGACAACCGGCGCAGGCTGGGGCATTTTGTGGATCGTGCTAAAAACGCTTGCCCTGGTAGGGGTACAAATGTGGATCCGGTGGACCCTGCCGCGTTTCAGGGTGGATCAGCTGATGAATTTTTGCTGGAAAGTATTAACCCCAACCGCATTTGTTTGTATGCTGGTATCGGGGATATGGAGGATATGTTTGATGTAGTTCATTGGTTCACTGGTTCATTTGTTCATTAGTAGAAAGTTCGCTATCGATCAATTGACCAACCAACCATAACTCGCTGACCACCAATGAACTAATGAACAAATGAACTAATGAATAATACCATAGCCAACGGATTGAAATCAGCCCTAAAAGGGTTGTCGCTTACGTGGAAGCACCTTTTTGCTTCGCATCGGGCGCGGAAGATATTGCCTGCCAGTAACGGTAACTACTTTAAGCAGATGGAGGGTACTAATACCATCCAGTATCCGCACCAGCAGTTGCCCATCCCAGAGGTGGGCCGCTACCAGTTGGATGTGGAGATGGATGACTGTATCGTTTGCGACCTCTGCGCCAAGATATGCCCGGTAGCGTGTATCGATATTGAGTCGATCAAAGCGACGGAGGCCATCGGGCAAACCTCCGATGGCACCACCAAAAGGCTGTATGCTGCTAAGTTTGATATCGACATGGCCAAGTGCATGTATTGCGGCCTGTGCACCATAGTTTGCCCTACGGAATGTATCACCATGACCAACCAATATGACAGGAGCGTTGTAAAACTGGAAGAGCTGACCTACCAATTCTCGGACATGACGCCGGAAATGGCTGCTCAAAAACGCCGCGAATTTGAGCAGCAGCAGGCAGAGCGCCAGGCCGCCAAATTGGCGGCTATGCAAAAAAAGGAGGGCGGACAATGACCATGATAAAAGTACTTTTTTACGCGATGGCCTTTATCGCGCTGGGCTCAGCGCTGTTTGTAGCCGCAACCAAAAACCTGGTGCGTTCCGTGTTTATGTTTTTTATCACGCTGTTTGCACTGGCCGGCCTGTATGTACTGGCCATGGCCGATTTTATCGCTATTACCCAAATCGTTATTTATGTAGGCGGCATTTTGGTGCTCATCCTGTTTGCCTTTATGCTTTCGGGCCGTGAAAACCTGAATTACGTGGCGGCTGTGCAAAATAAGTTTATCAGCGTCCGCAAGTTTCCCGCCATATTGCTGGCAGCCGCGTTTTTGATAGTGCTGGTAAACGTGGTGGTAAAAATGGATGCGAATAATTTGGACTGGATTAAAAACGCCGTCGCACAAAAAACGGACATCCCGCCCAATGCAAACATGACGGAAAACATCGGCGTAAACCTGATGACCAACTATTTGCTGCCCTTTGAAGCGATCTCTATTTTATTGATGATCGCACTGATCGGCGCGGCACATTTATCTCGAAAGGGGGATACCGCATGATCACGCTAACTGATTATATGCTGGTTGGCGCCGGGCTGTTTTGTATCGGCATTTATATGGTGGTATCCAAAAGCAATGCCATCCAGGTGCTCATTGGTATCGAGCTGATGCTGAATGCGGCGGTTTTAAACCTCGTGGCCTTTGGTAAATACGACCGATTTGCAAACAGCGGGCAAATGTTCGCGCTGTTTGCCATTGTGCTGGCGGCAGCAACAACAGCAGTGGCTTTGGCAATTATTTTGAACGTTTATAAAAGGTACAGGACGATTGACCCGGGGAAGGTGGATAATTTGAAGGAGGGGGAGGGATGAAGACTTTAATAGTGATATTTTGTTTTTTTATCTCGATTAAAGTTTCCGCCCAAAACCGAGACACAGTTCGAACGGATACTGCAAAGCACTTTAAGATAGTTGATGCGCCTTCAGTCGGCAAAGCGGCTAAAGCTTTATGTGTAATAGATGGGAAAATTTACGAAGGAAATATCGGGAGTGTGAACCCTGAAAACGTTTTGACAATAAACATTTTAAAGCCGCCCGGCTCAACCAATATTTACGGGGAACGGGGGAAAAATGGTGTTTTGCTGATCACAACGCTAAATGAAGGAAAACGGGCGTATCAACTAAGGTTTAGCAATTTGTCGCAGGCCTATAAATTCTACCTTCAAGCAAATAAAAATGATGACTCAGGTTTGGTTTATGTACTAAACGGAGAGGTTTTAGATGGCAGTCAATCCGAGATCATAAAGAAATTGCACAGTGTGATCGTAATTGTACAAACCGTCATCTTTATCGAAAAATTTTCTAAAACGTTGGACACAAACAATCAAAAGCCAATGGTTGTGATAACGACCAAAAAATAACATTGAAAGAATTTCTACAATCCATCGATACCCTCACCATAAAATTCACCCTTGCGGCGGTGGTAATGCCGTTGCTTGCTTTTGTAATTAACCTTGTTTTACCCGGCAAACAAAACAAACTTTCCGGCTGGGTTTCCACCTTAGCCATATTAATCGGCACCATTTGCTCCGCATTCGTATTTGCCCGTGTTTGGAATGGCCACCAGGTGCATCAAAGCATAGAGTGGTTCACTATTGGCAGCACCAAAATAACCGCCGGCATTTTATTAACTAATCTTTCCGTTTTAATGCTGTTGCTGGTGAATCTCATCGCCTTGCCGGTACATCTTTATTCCATCGCCTACATGGGGCATGACGAAGGCCTTAAGCGTTATTTTACTTACCTCAGCTTTTTTTGTTTCAGCATGCTGGGGTTGGTGGTGGCAGATAACCTGGTTTTATTCTATATTTTTTGGGAACTGGTGGGCTTTTCCTCTTACCTGCTCATCGGCTTTTGGTACACCCGCGATAGGGCGGTTTTTGCCAACAAAAAGGCTTTTATCATGAACCGGATAGGGGATATCGGGCTGCTAACGGCGATCATCATCCTGTTTACGCAGTTTCATACTTTTGATATCGACACAATTTTTGGGTCGGGAAATTTGGCGCATTATTCAAATACGATCGCTGATTTTTGGTTGACAATACCACCCCAACATCCTGTACATGCTACCCAGGGATATTCTTTATGGGTTAATTTTGATAAGACAGCCCTTTTGCCCGCCACCTGGCAATACATCGCCGTTGCCGGTATATTTTTAGGTGTTGCTGCAAAATCGGCACAATTCCCATTGCACACCTGGCTGCCCGATGCCATGGAGGGGCCGACTTCCATTTCGGCCCTCATCCATGCTGCAACCATGGTAGCCGCCGGGGTGTTCCTGCTCGGCAGGGTTTATCCTTTATTTAATCAAACCGAGTTGACCATCCTGGCGGTCATCGGCTGCTTTACCGCGTTCATGGGCGCGACGATTGCCCTTGCGCAAAACGATCTGAAACGCATACTCGCTTATTCCACCATTTCGCAATTAGGGTATATGGTGATGGCAATGGGGGTAGGGGCCTATGCCTCGTCCTTGTTTCACCTCGCCACCCACGCTTTTTTTAAATGCCTTTTGTTTTTGGTAGCGGGTATCGTCATCCACCAGATGGCGCATATCCGGGACGATAATAACTTGAATATCGATCCGCAGAACATCCAGTTTATGGGCGGTTTGCGCAAAAAGCTGCCGTTTACCTTTATTGTAGCTTTGATCGGTGGACTTGCTTTGATCGGGCTGCCCTTAACTTCCGGCTATTTATCAAAAGATGGCATTTTGATACAAGCATTTCAATGGTCGGACAATAAAAGCGTCATCTTTAAATTGGTCCCATTTGCAGCTTTGCTTACCACCTGGCTTACGGCTTTTTACGTAGCGCGTATGATCGTAAAAGTATTTTTTGGCGATTTGCGCGTTACCCAGCTTGCGCCGGGCCTCAAGATCAACATCGACGACGGCCATTGGCTTTATAAACTACCGCTGGCTTTACTGGCGATTTGCTGCTTTTTCCCGCTATTCTCACAAAACCCGTTTTCTTTTGAAAGCAGCTGGCTTTTCGGTGGGCTATCAACGGCCGGCAGCGCGGGAGCTTCAGGTATTTATACTATTATTCCCGCAGGCGTAACCATCATCAGCCTTTTGGTGCTTTGGTTTGCGTATGCCGTTTATTCCGGTCGCAGGGCAAACCCATTCCCGCAAAAAGGCGCACTATTCAATTTAGCCTGCAACGAATGGTATTTTGATAAGATTTACGACAAGATCATTATAAAGCCAATATTGGTGCTCAGCCGGGCCTGCTTTTGGACCGACCGGCGCATCATCGATGGGTTTATTGTTTTATTTGCCAAAGCGGCGCTTTTATTGTCCAAACTTGCCACTTTAATTGATCGGTACATTATCGATGGTTTTATAAATTTGCTGGTCGGATTGGTGCGGGCTATAGGCAATTTTGCCCGGCGCTTCCAGGGCGGCAAAGTGCAATACTATTTATACAGCATGCTGGTAGTAATGCTGGTAATATTTATTTTAATTTTTTTAGGCGGACTTAGCCATTAGTTTTGGAAAAATATATCCAACTAAATATTAATGAACATGACATTAACTAATCTCTAATCTCCAGTCTCTGGTCACTAGCAATGAACCTCCTCACCATACTCATATTTCTACCCATCGCGTTTGGCCTGGTCATTATGCTGATGCCGTCAAATTGGCGTGCGGGGTTCAAGTACATTACGCTGCTGGCCACGCTGTTGCAGTTTGGCATCAGCCTGTTCATTTACGGCAATTTTAAAACCGGCGCCGGCTTTGGCGGCGTAAACCAGGAAAGCCAGTTCCAGTTTGTTCAAAAACTGCATTGGATCAACCTCAACCTCGGCCCCATCGGCAGAATGCAGATCGATTATATCGTAGGGATCGATGGTTTGTCAATTGCCCTGCTGGTGATGACTTCCCTGGTACTGGTGATCGCGGCACTGGCCTCCTGGGAGATCAAAAGCAACCTGAAAGGCTATTTTGTGCTTTTCCTCATCCTGGATATGGCCGTTATCGGCGTATTTTGTTCGCTTGATTTCTTCCTGTTCTATATCTTTTACGAGCTGATGCTGCTGCCGCTTTATTTCCTTATTGGTATGTGGGGCGGCGCGCGAAGAGAGTTTGCGGCGATAAAGTTTTTCCTCTACACCCTTTTCGGGTCGGTTTTTATGCTGCTGGTGATGGTAGGCCTTTATCTATCCGTTAAGGACCCGGTTACCGGCAACCACACTTTTAACATGGTGCAAATGATGAACCCTGCCAATTACCAGCCGGGTTCGGTATTTGCACAGGGCGCTAACCAGCATATTTTTGGTTTCGCGGCGCGATCCGTCGGGTTTTTGGTGCTGTTTGTCGCCTTTGCTATCAAGGTGCCGGTTGTGCCGCTGCATACCTGGCTGCCCGACGCACATGTAGAAGCGCCAACGCCGGTTTCCATTGTCCTGGCCGGGATCCTGCTTAAAGTCGGCGGGTACGGCATCATCAGGGTGGCAATAGGCATATTTCCTGAAGTGGCTGCCCGCTATGCTTACTGGCTTGGGCTTTTGGGTGTGATTTCCATTATTTATGGCGCGCTGAACGCCCTTGCCCAAAAGGATTTGAAAAGATTGATAGCCTATTCGTCCGTGTCGCACATGGGTTTTGTTTTGCTCGGTATCGCCTCCTTAACAACAGAAGGCCTCAACGGCGCCATCGTGCAAATGGTAAGTCATGGTTTTTTGGCCAGTATGCTGTTCTATTTGGCCGGGGTTATTTATAACCGGGTGCACGACAGAGGTATCAACCATTTCCGGGGGCTCGCTACCATCATGCCCAATTATACGGCTTTCGTGATGATCGCTTTTTTTGCATCGCTGGGCTTACCGGGCTTTTCAGCATTTATCGGCGAGTTATTTTCGCTGATCGGGGCCTTCAAATCAAATTCGGTAAATGGCGAACTGCCCTACTGGATGGCCGCCTGCGCCTCGCTGGGTATTTTGCTGGGTGCTTCTTACTTTTTGTGGACCATGCAGCGCATGTTCTTTGGTAAAGTGAATCTAAAGGGTGGTTCGGTATGGCAAACGGCCCTCACCGACTTGAACCTGCGCGAAAAAATCGCGCTGATGCCCCTGGCAATAATGGTACTGGCAATCGGTTTAATGCCTTCGCTGGTGTTTAACAAGATAAATGACTCGGTGCTGGCCTTTGTCCAGTTCCTCCACTTAAAATAATAGTATTATTGATGGGCGCGGAGGCGCCTCACCCCGGCCCTCTCCAAAGGACGGGGAGTTGGAACGGACATAATCTATTTTAAAGCCCTCTCCTTTGGAGAGGGTTTGGGTGAGGCGAAAGTAATGCCCTCGGGTGAAGAATTATTTAAAATAAAAATTGCGTTTTATGGAAAAACGCAATCGCATGCATCTTTTGTTTAACGGGCGCCCAAATAAAAGTACCCGTTGAATTAACCGGAATTATTTATTTAAAACCAAAAGATCATGCTAAAAAATTTAATGATGGCTGCGGCGCTATTTTGCATCGCGGCGATGGCAAAGGCAGACGAAGGACAAAGAACGTCTTCGAAAGTTGAAAAAGTAACCGTGTTTTTAAACGGAGCACAGGTAACACGCACGGCAATGGTATCTATAAATGCAGGCACATCGCAATTGGTTTTCGGGGGAATTTCGCCGGAAGTTGACGCGCAAAGCATACAAGTTCACGCAAACGGGGCGTTTACGATCCAGTCGGTTAAACACGAGCTGGATTTTTTAAGCGATCAGGTGAAAATACAGCGCGTAGAGGACATCCGGGTTGCCGAGAAAGCCATAAGGGACAAGATTTCCCTGCAAAACAGTTTGACTGCTATTTACCAGGCCGAGGAAAATATGATCGCCAAAAACCAGGATGTAAGCACTGAAGCCAACGGGCTGGACGTGCTAAAACTAAAACAGGCGCTTGATTTCCAAACCGAACGCCTGACCGACCTGAAACAAAAAGAAATTGCCGTAGCTAACCAGGTAGAAGCTTTAAACCTGGAGTTGAACAAATACGAAAAACAAATTGCCGAAATAGACCGGGGGCGAACTTCGGCCACCAGCAATATTATTGTTACGGTTTCGTCAAAAACGGCGCTCGAGTCGCACTTCACGCTTACCTATGTGATACGCGATGCCAGTTGGTACCCCACTTATGATATCAGGGCAAAAAATGTAAGCAGTCCTGTAGAGATTGCCTACAAGGCGAACGTATCGCAAAATAGCGGCGAGGATTGGAAAAATGTGAAGCTGACCTTATCTACCGGCAACCCGAGCGTTAGCGGCAATAAGCCGGAGCTTAGCCCTGATTATCTCAGCTTAAATATGTATTATGTCGGGTCGCAGGGACCGATCAACAGGGTAACCGGTAAGGTAACCGGGGCCGATGATAAGCTACCTGTTATAGGTGCATCTATCCGCATTAAGGGTACGTCCATCGGGGCTGTATCTGACGTTAACGGAAATTATTCCCTGCAAATGCCTTCCGGCTCGCAAACCCTGGTGGTTTCATATATTGGTTATGTTACGCTCGAAAAACCAGTTTCGTCTTCCGTATTGGATATTGCACTCACTCCTTCCGCTTCGACCTTGAATGAAGTAGTCGTAACGGGCTATTCGTCTTCAGGTAATGACAATTATTATGCGCCCGCACAAAGCAGAGAGGTGAAATACAAAGCAGAATCTATACCGGTTGGCGTTACAAAAACCGAAAATCAAACCAATATTGAATTTGCAATTGATGACCCTTATTCAGTACCCGGCGACGGCAAACAGTATACCGTAGATATTAACCAGGTTGAAGTAAAGGCCGGGTATCAATATGCGGTGACGCCGAAATTATCGACAGACGTTTTCCTCACCGCAAAGCTTACTGACTGGAACAAATACAACTTTTTATCGGGCGAGGCCAACCTGTTTTTTGAAGGCACTTTTATTGGGAAGTCTTTGTTAAATACCGATGCTACAAAAGATACACTCGATATTTCACTGGGAGCTGATAAAAATATTGTTGTCACCAGGACGTCGCTCAAAGACCTGTCGGCGAAGCAAAGCCTCGGTTCAAATAAAAAAGAAACAAAAGACTGGCAGATAGAAGTAAAAAACCGCAAGGGCCAAACCGTAAATTTGCTGGTTGAGGACCAGGTACCCGTTTCGCAAAATAAAGATATCGAGGTGGAAACACAGGAATTATCCGGTGGGAAAGCGGACGTAATTACAGGGAAAGTTTGCTGGTACTTTGCGCTTAACGCTGATGACGATAAAAAAGTGGAGTTAAAATACCAGGTTAAATACCCTAAAGATCAAACCGTAATAGTTCAATAGCCCATGCACGATTTGCTGCCATTACTTCCGGGAAATATTGATGATGTTTTAACCAGCATCCCTTACTTTATGCCCGAATTTTACCTCTCGATATTGTTTCTGATCGTTTTGGTGACAGATCTCATTTTTGGGCGCGACTCCGAAAAACTCTGCCGGATAATTGTCTGCGCAGGGTTATTACTCGTTGCACATAAAGATTACCAGCAGATCGAATTGCTGCTTTATTCGGGGCAGGCAAACGGCCGTTTTTTATTTAGCGGGATGCTTTTGCTAACGCACACCGTTATCAGCTTTAAACTGGTTATTGATGTGCTTGCTTTTGCGCTGTTGTTGTATTTTGGTTGGGACGACAAGCTAAAAGGTCACGGCAAGGGCCTTTCCGATCTTTATACCATCGCCGCCGGCGCCGTTTTTAGCCTGCATTTAATGACGATGGCTGCGAACCTGCTTTCCATCTATCTTTCCATCGAAATGGTTTCCATTGCATCCTACCTGATGGTAGCTTACCGCACCGAAAGTTCAATTGGTACGGAGGCCGGCATGAAATATGTCCTTTTCGGCGCGGCAGCGTCGGCTATCACGCTTTATGGTATATCCCTGCTTTATGGTTTTGGCGGCACACTGGCGCTATACTCCGGTAATTTGCTTTTAAGTCTGTCACATGCCGGCGCGCTTCCTGTTTCGGTTGCACTTTTCCTGGTGCTGGCTGGCATTGGTTTCAAGCTATCTTTTGTACCAGTCCATTTTTGGGTGCCTGATGTTTACCAGGGAACTTCCACGCCTGTCACTGCGTGGCTATCCACCTTGCCTAAAATCGCCGGCTTTGCACTTTTAATAAACTTTTTGAGGCCCTTTATTTATTATCCCGACTGGAAAGCCTTCGATTTCCAGTTCTACCTCGCCATAATTGGCATCGTCACCATGATGGCCGGCAATTTTGCAGCGCTCTTGCAAAAAAACATAAAAAGGATGCTGGCCTATTCCAGCATCGGGCATACAGGGTTTGCATTGATGGCCATCGTGGTATTTAAGCCGGAATCATTTTCGGCCCTCATCTTTTACCTGGCGGCGTACGGCATTGCCAATATAGGGGCGATGGCATTGGCAACTTATTTCTCCAACGCGGCTGACGCTGAAAATACGGACAGCTATAGGGGCCTCGGTTTTAAATTCCCGGTTGCATCGGTGTGCTGGGTTATTGTTTTGGTTTCGTTAACAGGGCTGCCCATTACTGCCGGCTTCAGCGGCAAGTTGCTGATCTTTTCAACTACCTACGGGTTTTTTCAGCAAGTTCGTAACCCCTTGCTGCTGGCGTTGCTTGTAACCGGGGCCATAACCACGATCATCTCTTTATTTTATTACATCAAAATCCCGCGTAATTTGTTTCTGAAAAGAGCGGAAACGTCGGTAGATATGAACTATAGATCATTAAATATTATCATTTTCTCAATAATAGCCTGTTTTTTAGTCATTTTATTGGGGATAAAGCCTGATTTTCTGCTTAATTTTATTTAAAATCATAATTTTTTAACGAAATCATAATTTTTATTTCAAATTTTACGATTTAAATCTAAATTGTGCCACTTTTTACATGGCGCTAAATTATGATAAAGCGGTACCTTCCTTTCTTCTTAATCTTACAAGTCTTAATATTAACGTTCTTTTTTCCATCGGTCGATGTTGACAAGACGCCAAAGCCAAATTTTAATTCCGGTGACATTGCCTGGATGCTTACTTCTACTGCCCTGGTTTTGATCATGACCCCCGGCCTTGCCTTTTTTTATGGCGGGATGGTGAACAAAAAAAATGTGATCTCCACCATGCTGCAAAGCGTTGTTTGTATGGTGATTATTACGGTCATCTGGGGCATTTTTGGTTTTAGCCTGGCTTTCGGCGAGAGCTTTCACGGCATCATCGGCAACCCGGCAACCTATTTTATGATGAAAGGGATGTTGGGTAACGCTACGTGGAAACTTGCACCAACCATACCGCTGCTGCTGTTTGCCATGTACCAGCTAAAGTTTGCCATCATTACGCCGGCGCTTATAACGGGGGCTTTTGCGGAACGTATACGTTTTAACTCCTACATCATTTTCCTCTGCCTGTTCTCCATATTTATATTTTCCCCGCTGGCGCACAGTACCTGGCATCCTGATGGTATCCTGAATAAACTTGGGGTACTCGATTTTGCGGGCGGTACCGTAGTGCATATGTCCGCAGGTTGGGCGGCGCTGGCCTCGGCCCTCTATTTAAAACGCCGCCACGAGCCAAACCACGCCCCGGCGCGCATCACTTATGTGATAATCGGTACAGGCCTTTTATGGTTCGGATGGTTTGGTTTTAACGCGGGTTCAGCATTTGGCGCTAATCACCTTGCGGTAAACGCATTGGCGACCAGTACCACGGCTTCGGCTGCGGCAGGTTTAACCTGGATATTTTTCGACATGCTGCTCGGCAAAAAACCTTCGGCAATGGGTACCTGTATCGGCGCGGTGGTGGGGCTTGTGGCGATTACCCCCGCCGCCGGTTATGTTTCGGTACCGGGCTCGCTGGCCATCGGTATTATTTCTGCTGTGGTGAGCAACCTGGTAGTAGAATGGCGCACGCGCACTTCCATCGACGATACGCTGGATGTTTTCCCCTGCCATGGTGTAGGTGGTATGGTGGGCATGCTGTTAACTGGAGTATTTGCACACCAGGCCGTAAACCCGGGCAACACTACCGGCAACGGTTTATTTTTTGGCCAAACCCATTTGTTTTTTGTACAGTGCGTCGCACTGGTAGCCGTATCCATCTTCTCCTTTTTCGGTTCGTTGCTGCTACTGAAAATAACCGACATGATCTCGCCGCTGAGGGTTTCCACCGAAGAAGAACTGATCGGCCTCGATATCAGCCAGCATGGGGAAAGATTATAAATTTGCAAACCAACTAAATCAAAGCCTATATTGTGAAAAGCCTGTCTGCGTAAAGCTGGCGGGCTTTGTTTTTCAGGGTAGATCAAAGGTGACGATCACCGGCGTATGGTCGCTGTAAGCCGACCAGTCGGCATGGCCGCCAATTTCGACAGATTGCAGCCTGGCAGCAATATCTTGTGATATGAAGCAATAATCCAGATGATAAGGTTTTTCCAGGTGTCTATACAAATAAAAGGTGGGATGCCGCTCTTTACCTTGTTCCTCATTATGATGCAAATGGTAGGCGCTGCGGATGCTTCTTTTTTCAAGATATTTTACCACGGCTGAATGATTGCCTATCCGCCGCGGCCGGTCCCAAATGGTATTGCTGTTAAAATCGCCGGCCAAAATTGTTCGTTCAGGTTTCAGCAGCTTTTTATATTGATGGATGGCCTTCCACACCTGCTCCACGTATTGGCCATCGGGATCGCCCGGATTATTAGCCCAAACGGCAAACAAGGTAAAATCAAAATTGCCGCCCATAACGGCAATCGGCGCAATAGTTTTGATGGAGGTTTTGTGTTTTTGGATGACTGCAAGCTGAATGTCGTCGTAGGCAATAACGGCAAGGCCCTTATGTTGATTTGTACCGAACCATAATATAGACGAGGGTTGCTTAATTCCTGATTTGAAAACGAGTTTCTCAATACATTCACATTCCGGCAAAACCAGGATATCCGGATCAAAGGCCAGGATGGCTTCGGCTTTTTTTCGGAAAGCCATATTGCAGTTCCAGGTGATGATGCGCATGCGCTTTGATCGGTTATTTGGGTAAACTTAAGTTTTTCGGTTGGCAATAAAAGCATTATTTGAAGCACGCAATTAAAAATAATGCGCCCAAGATTGGAAAACCAAAATCGACTTTAGTCCAAAAACCAACTTTAAACAATTTAAAGTTACTTTTTGGCTAATTGGTTCAAAAACCGCCTAAATTTGCATTTTGAGGGGTTTTTGTTAAATTTGTACAAATCCAAATTGTATGTATAACCTGCTTGTATCCCCCCAGGACGTCCAGGCTTCTTTACAGAAGCATGTACTCGCCGATGGCTTCGACCTCACTTTCGACATGGAAAAAAGTAAGGGTGTTTACATCTATGATGCTAAACACGACCGCACCCTGCTCGACTTTTTTACCTGCTTCGCCTCGGTGCCTTTGGGATACAATCATCCCAAAATGGTGAACGATGAAGAGTTTAAAAAGAACCTGATGCTGGCGGCTATGACCAACCCTTCCAACTCGGATATCTACACCACGCAATACGCGCAGTTTGTGGAGACTTTCGACAGGGTGGGTATACCTGAATACCTGCCGCATGCCTTCTTCATCGCAGGTGGCTCGCTGGCTATTGAGAATGCGCTAAAAGTTGCGATGGACTGGAAGGTGCAAAAGAACTTTGCCAAAGGTTATACCAAAGAGATTGGCTTTAAAGTGA